>DUEH01000181.1 GCA_011192195.1 Chloroflexota bacterium
AATGTAGAACATAGTGAGGAGGTGATCGGTACCGATAACTGTTCTGTTTCCTGTTACCTTTAATTTACCCACAGTTTAGTTCAATCCGGAGGAGATAACAAAATGCTTTCTAAAAAAACGATTCTTTTGCTATTTGTTGTAATAGCTTTGCTGGCTTTGGTGGTTGCTTGTGGCGGCGCTGCTACGCCCGAAACAGTCACCGTAGTCGAAACTGTAACCGTGATCGAGACCGTTGAAGTGATTAAAGAGGTCGAAGGTGAAAAAGTCACCGTTGTCGAGACCGTTGAAGTGGTCAAAGAGGTTGAAAAAGAGGTTGTCGTCACAGCCACGCCTGAACCCAAAGAGGCGGTGATGCTTCGCTACGCCGACAAAGCCGCCGACCTGGGTACAATGGACCCCCATTTTGCCGCCGCCACCCAGGACCGCAACCTGGTAGATATGATTTTCAACGCTCTGGTACGCTACAAACCGGGCGATGGCTCCGCTTTTGAGCCAGATCTGGCCGAAGCGCTGCCGGAACCGGTGATCGAGGGCGGAAAACAGGTGTGGACCTTCAATTTGCGCCGGGGCGTGATGTGTCACCCCTCTGAGGCCGTACCCGCCTACGAACTGACTGCCGCGGACGTGGTTTTCTCTTTGCAGAAGTCGGCCAATGCAGACACCTCTGCTTATGCCGGGGCATATAATGATATGACCGTCGAAGCGCTAGACGATTATACCGTCAAGATCACCCTGGATAATCCCGTCTCGCCCGTCCTCTTCTTCCCCAACGTATCCGACTATGCCGGCGGTTTCATTATCTGCCAGAAATCCTATGAAGCCATTGGCGCCGAAGCCTTCAAGACTAACCCTGTAGGCACCGGTCCCTTTATGTTCGACAGCTACAGCGCGCAGGAAAAGGTTGTGCTGGTAGCCAACGACAATTACTTCCGGGGCCGACCACTGCTGGACGGCGTTGACTATCGCTTTATGCCGGAACTCAATAGCCGCGAACTGGGCCTCCTGTCGGGCGAGCTGGACGTGATCAACGGCGCAGCCGAGGGTATCTGGGTTGACCGGATCAATCAGGAAGAAGGCGTCCGGGTAGACGTGTATGGCGTGGGTGAAGTGGCTACCATCCACTTTGATATCACTGTAGAACCCTTGAATATCCCAGAGGTGCGAAAGGCCATTGCCTACGCCTTGGACCGCGACGAATTCCTGGCCCTGTTTGGCGAACCGGTTGCAGCCAATGTCTACTCTCAGGTACCGGCCAAATTCCTGGCCGGCGGGTTGACCCAGTCCGAGGTTCAGGATTTGGGTCTGGAATACGCTCTGGATCGCGACAAGGCTAAAGCCCTTCTGGCCGAGGCTGGTTATCCCGACGGCTTTAGCCTGAAGATGGTCTCCTCTGAGCGCGAATCCTACCTCAAGAATTACCAGAGCATGCAGGCGCAGTTGGCCGAAATTGGCATCGAGATCGAGATCGAAGTCGTTGACCATTCCAGCATGCACTCGCTGATCCGCGAAGACGCCAATCCCATTGTCATCTACGTGGCCTGGCGCCCCAACGCCGATGTCTACCTGACCCGCTTCTACCACTCTGACTCCATCGTCGTCAGCGGAGCCAAGCCCGACACCAATTTCTCGCACTATGACCAGATTGATGAGTTGATTGAATCTGCCCGCGTCGAGCTTGATGCCGGCAAGCAGGTTGAAATGTGGAAGGAAGCCCAGATCAAGATTTTGGAAGATATGGTCGCTTACCCTCTGCAATACCAAAACCAGGTCACAGCGCGTAACGTTAATGTGGATTATGGCCACGAACTGAAATCCGTCTTTGCCCTCTATCCGCAAATCACAGAGAATACACGCATTACCGGCAAATAATAATTAGATAGTAGACAGTAGAAAGTAGACGGTAGACGGGGGAAAACTCTGTCTACTGTCTACTGTTCGCTGTCTACCTTATGTTAAGGTGCAGACCTATGCTCAGGCTTAAATACTTGGCCACCCGGCTTGTGTTAGCTATTCCTACATTTCTGGTCGTTTTGACCCTGGTCTTCTTCGTTATCCGGGTCATCCCCGGCGACCCGGCCACAGCCGCCCTGGGAGACTACGCCTCTCAAGAAGCCGTTGAAAAGATGCGCGAGCGGATGGGTCTCAACGAGCCGCTCTACATGCAGTATTTTCATTTTCTGGGCGATCTGGTTCAAGGCGACCTGGGGAATTCCATGATCACCGGCAACTCTATCAACGAGCAGGTGTTAGCTGTGCTGCCCTATACTTTGCAGCTAACCTTTGCCTCCGTGCTGGTGGGTATATTATTGGGGGTTCCCACCGGAATATATACGGCTGTCAAACGCAATAGTCTATCTGATTATGTAGGGCGAATACTTTCTTTGGCCGGACTTTCGGTGCCGGCTTTTTATCTGGGCATTTTGATTATGTGGTTATTCGCTTTGCAATGGGGTTTATTTCCCGCCGTGGGGGGCGGCGATCTTTCGGATCCCAAGGATAACCTCATGCATCTGGTTCTGCCTGCGTTGACCCTGGGATTGATTATGACCGCCTCGGTGACGCGCTTGACTCGTTCGGCTATGCTCAACGTACTGCAAGAAGACTACGTGCGTACGGCGCGGGCCAAAGGGTTGGATGAGCGGGTGACGATCCTTCGCCACGCCTTGCGAGCGGCCCTGGTACCCATTGTCTCCATCATCGGTATCTGGACGGCCAATCTGATCGCCGACTCGGTATTGACCGAAACAGTCTTCGCCCGACCCGGATTGGGCAAAATGTTGGTGGGCGCTATTTTGCAGCGAGACTATACCGCCCTGCAATCGGTGATGGTGGTTTATACCGGCTTTATAGTTGTTGTCAATTTAATAACCGATCTTATTTACAGTATGGTTGATCCACGTATCAGTCATTGAGGCTCCGCATAATGAATCAAGATTCTAACACACAACAACTTCCTGAAAGAAAATTACGCAGTCAGAAAGAACGAATGTGGAACACTTTTCTGCGTAATCGCCCGGCCATTCTGGGCTTGTTTCTGGTAGCAATTGTCATCCTGACCGCCGTCTTTGCCGATAACTGGTTCATCGCCCTGCCTGCGGGCCAGCAGCCGGAACCCTTATTGGCCATACACGATCCGCTAAAGCAAGACGCCCGCAATCGTCTGGCTGCTCCCAGTAAAGAGCATATTATGGGGCTGGATTCCTACGGGCGGGATATTTGGGCGCGCATTGTATACGGGGCCAGAGTTTCCCTTTCGGTAGGACTTGGCTCTGTTTTGCTGGGCGGTTTAATGGGGACATTTATGGGCCTGATGGCCGGATATACGGGCGGCAAAGTCGAAAACGTGATTATGAGAGCAGTGGACGTACTCATGGCCTTTCCCAGCCTGATCATGGGTCTGATGGTTCTGGCTGTGTTGGGATCGGGATTGGGCAAAATGATCCTGGCCATTGGTCTGGTGCTGTCGCCCACTTTTGCCCGCGTGGCCCACAGCGCCACCCTGACCATCAAAGAGAACGAATTTGTTCACGCCGCAATTGCTGTTGGCTCCGGGAGAATGCGTATTCTGCGTATGCACATCCTGCCCAACATTCTGGGTGAAATGGTCGTTTTGGGGAGCATCTGGACGGCCACCGCCATTCGCGTGGAGGCCAACTTGAGCTTCATCGGCTTGGGGATATCGCCGCCAACGCCCGCCTGGGGTTCGATGATCCGGGATGGCACGCCCTATTTAAGAGACGCTTTCTGGGTTTCCTTCTTTCCCGGTATGGCTATTCTCGTCGCCGTGCTGGGCTTCAACCTGTTGGGCGACGGCCTGCGCGACGTGCTGGACCCGCGCTTGCAACAGTAATCGGCGCGTTCAATTCGTATCCTGAAAATGGAACACGGATGGTGCGGATGCAACAGATTTACACGGATAAAGATGAAGAAAGTTTCATTGAAGAAATCTGTGAGAATCTGTTAAGTCCGTGTCATCCGTGTTTTTCTTGTAAGCGTTCACCCCCCTCCAACCTCCCCCCGAAATCAGGGGGAGGTTGGAGGGGGGTGAACGCTTGCCTTACGTAACATTCAGGAGACCGGGGAGTGCGTGATCAATCTGGTTGACCAGGCGCTGGCCGAGGATATGGTCAAAACCGCCGGCGAATGGCCTTATGAGATTGATGAATTTGAGATGGTTGGCCTGGAAACAGCCCCATCCGATCTGGTCAAACCACCCCGCGTTGCCAATGCCCCCATTGCAATGGAGGCCAAACTGGCGCAATTGATACCGATTCCTGATTCAACAAGCGCCCTGGTGTTGGCCCGCGTGGAGCGTTTCCACATTCGCCAAGATTTGATGTTGCCGAAGGGTACGGTTGACCCGGTCAAATTCGACCCTGTTGCCCGCCTGGCCAGCGCCGATTACACCACGCTTGGAACAATCTTAACTATTTTACGGCCAGAAGTATAGTCAGCCGCCGATGGCGCGGGGGTGTCCCTCCACCCTCCCCTCGCCACACACATGATATGAAAACTACATTTTCACAAGGAGAAAATTATGAGTAAAGAAAAAGTAGCCATCATCGGCGCCGGCAACGGCGCGCACGCCATTGCCGGACACTTGGGGATGCAGGGATTCCCTATCCGTTTGTACAACAAGTTCGAAGAAGAGATCGCCCACATCCGCGAGCAAGGGGGCGTTACTATAGAGGGCGCGGTACAGGGCTTTGGGCCGGTTGAGTTGACCACCACTGACCCGAAGCCGGTCATCGCTTGGGCCGATGTGATCATGGTGGTCGTACCCGCCTTTGCGCATCGTTTTGTGGCCGAAACTTGCGCGCCCTGCTTGCGCGACGGCCAAATAATCCTCCTTAATCCGGGACGCACCGGCGGCGCGCTGGAATTCGCCAATGTTTTGCAAGAACAGGGTGTGACGGCAAAAATCCGCATCGCCGAAGCGCAATCGCTTATCTACGCCTGCCGGATATCCGGCCCGGCGCGAGCGCGCATCAGCGGCATCAAGCAGCAGCTTGGTCTGGCCGCCTTCCCCGCCGCCGAAACGAGCGCCGTCCTGGAGATGGTCAATCCCTTGTACCCACAATTCCACGCGGCGGACAGCGTCCTGGACATCAGCTTCGACAACATTGGCGCGGTCTTCCATCCCGGCGCGGTGGTCTTGAACGCAACTGCCATCGAAGCCGGGCAGGCGGACGAGTTCTACGGCGATATGACCCCCTCCGTTGTCCAATTTCTGGAAGCCATTGATCGCGAGCGACTGGCCGTAGCCCGCGCTTTTGGCGTCGAAATTGATTCGGCGCGGGAATGGCTGCTCAAGACCTACAAAGGCGTAACCGGCGACACCCTCTACGAGCGCATCCAGAGCAACAAAGCCTACTACGGCATCAAAGCGCCCAAGAGTCTGAAGGTGCGCCATATCATCGAAGACATCCCCACTGGCTTGGTGCCCATTGCCTCGCTGGGAAAACTGGCGGGCGTCCCTACTCCGGCTTGCCACGCTATCATTGATATCGGCGGCATCCTGGTCGAGCGAGACTTTTGGGCCGAGGGTCGCACGGCGGAGAGGCTTGGACTGGCGGATATGAGCGTTGACGAAATTCGAGAGTTTGTGCGCGTGGGCGCGTGAAGGTTGTTCCTTGTTTCTGTACCCGGCTCGCGCTACAATATTACTATCTTGATTAACGACTGTTGATACAATAAGGAGACAATGCTAATGGCTGCAATAAATTTAGCGCCAAGTCCAACACGCGCTGCGCGAAGGAAATGGACTTATGAAGACTACCTGGCCCTGCCGGACGATGGAAACCGCTATGAAATTATCGAAGGAGTGTTATACATGGTCAACGCGCCAGGTATCAAGCATCAATTTATCGTTTCAGAAATAAATCGTCAAATGGCAAACTTTGTCATAGAACACAACCTGGGCTGCGTACTCACCGCTCCTTTCGAGGTTCACCTTGCAGAAGATACCCGCCCGGTGCAGCCCGATATCATCTTCATTAAAGCCGGGAACTGGCCCGGCGCAGAGGCTAAATTTTACGAAGGCGCGCCGGACCTCATCGTAGAAGTCATATCCCCCAGCAGCCTGCGGATGGATCAACATATCAAATTCAACGCTTATGAACTGGCGGGCGTTCCTGAATATTGGATTGCCAGCCCCAAGACTCGCTCCGTAGAAGTACTCACCCTTTCCGGCGGCGAATATGCCTTACTGGGTCAGTTTGTCGAGGATGAAGTCATCAAGTCGGCGGTATTGACCGACTTGTCCATTGTAACCAGTTCTCTATTCCCTCCTCGATGATAGAGATGGAAAACCGAAAATCTCAAAGAGAATGGATAACAAGATGAAAATCACTAAAGCAAAAATCTACTTGACCGAAATTGGCGGCCGCCACCCGGTATTGGTGCGGCTTTTTACCGATGAAGGGATCACCGGCGTGGGCGAAGCGGGTATCGGCTACGGCACGGGCGCAACTGCCGCCGCCGGAATGATCAAAGACCTGGCCGAACAGTTTATTCTGGGAGCAGACCCCTTCCGCATCGAAGCCCTGTGGAGCGAGATGTACGATCACACCTTTTGGGCCAAGCGCGGCGGCCCCATCATCTTTGCCGGGATGAGCGCCATCGAAATAGCCCTGTGGGACATCAAAGGCAAGGCGCTGGGCGTGCCGGTGTATGAAATGTTGGGCGGCAAGTTCCGCGACAGCGCCCGCGTATACGCCAATGGTTGGTCCTTTCGCTGCGACGCGCCCGACGATTACGCTCGCGCCGCCGAAAAGGTGATTGAAGATGGCTACACCGCCCTGAAATTCTATCCGCTGGGTACGCCTGTCAAAGACAACCCGCATGGCGTGTTTCGCCATGTCTCCCGCCGAGATATTGATCGCGCTTTTGAAAATTTGGCTATAGCCAGAGTCAAGGCGGTTAGAGACGCCGTTGGCCCGGAAGTGGACGTACTGATTGATATGGTGGCCGAAGCAACCACCGACACGGCCATTAGGATGGGAAAACGAATGGAGCCGCTGGACCTCTTCTTCTACGAAGAGCCGGTTGACCCTTTTGACTACGAATCGCTTAAAAAAGTATCCGATCATGTCAATCTGCCCATCGCCGCCGGTGAACGGTGTTACACCCGTTACGATTTTCGACGGATACTGGAGTTGCGGGCCATTGACATCGCCCAGCCGGACATCAACAATACCGGCGGCATTATGGAAACCAAAAAGATAGCCGCTATGGCCGAAGCCTACAGCGTGCGCGTGCAGCCGCATCTGTGCGGCAGCCCGGTAGCCACTGCCGCCGCCCTGCAACTGGTGGCTTGCATCCCCAACTTCATCATTTTGGAACTCTACCCCTATCGCATCCCGGAACATTTTGCAATGGTGGACCACGCCCCGGAGTTGGATATGAAAGACAGCCATCTCCCCATCCCCAACCGCCCCGGTTTGGGTGTGGAGTTAGTGGAAGAACGCGTTGCGCCATTCTTGTGGGCAACGTGTAATAGTGACGAATGACCGCGAAGCGCGACGAATGACGAATGACGGAGGAACCAATGACTCTAGCAATCAAAGCAGGCTTGCTCATTGACGGCAACGGCGGCGAAGCGCTCAAGAACGCCATCGTTCTTGTAGAAGGCGAAACGATTACAGCCGTAGGCCCGGCAGACAAGGTGGCAATCCCCGCGGACGCGGAGATCATTGACGCCTCCGGCAAAACCGTGATGCCGGGACTGATTGACTGTCACGTCCACATGATGATCAACTCGGCGGCGTTGGAAGACCACCTCTTTACCCCCAAAGCAGTGACCTACTATCAGGCCGCCGAAAACCTGAAACGAACGCTGCGCGCCGGTTTCACCACTATCCGCGATGCGGGCGAGGCCGACGCCGGAATGCGTCAGTCCCTTGAGATGGGACTCATCACCGGGCCGCGCCTGGTGGTTTCCGGCAAAATTGGACAGACCGGCGGTTTGATGGAATTGCGCTATCCCTCCGGCTCCCAGATTGTCAACCAGGAGTCCTGGCGCATCTGCGACGGTGTGGCAGACGTGCGAAAAACCGTGCGCAAAGTCCTCCGCGAAGAGGTCGATTTTGTCAAGACCTTTGCCACCGGCGGGGTTGTGGCTCCCCAAGGCTCGCCTTTCATCCCGGAATGGACGCTGCCCGAATTACAAGTGATGGTAGAAGAAGCCAGCCGGCGCGGCGTTGGGGTGATGGCCCACGCCGAAAGCGCCGTTGGCGTCAAAAACGCCCTGCGGGCCGGCGTCACCTCGATAGAGCATGGCTATGCGCTGGATCAGGAAGCCATTGACCTTTTTCTGGAAAAGGATATTTTTCTTGTCGCCACCCTGCATATTTCCAAAGTCGTAGCCCAGCGACAGGCCAGCCTCAGCGAAGTCTCCAAACGCAAGAAAGAGCAATTGCTCAAAGCGCAGGCGGGTTGGTTTCGCAAGGCGTGTCAGGCCGGCGTCAAAGTTGCTCTGGGCAGCGACGCCTTCATCGCCGATATGCACGGGGCCAACGCCGTTGAACTTGAGTTGATGATGGATACAGGCGGCATATCGGCGATGAAGGCCATTACAGCCGGAACCAAAAACGCCGCCGAGTGCTGCCTCCTCGGCGACAAGATTGGTACCTTGGAAGCGGGCAAAGCAGCCGACATCCTCCTGGTTGACGGCAACCCGCTGGACGACATAACCGTGTTGCAACATCCGGAGCGGATCAGGGTGTATCAAGCAGGTATACCGGTAGAAGAATAACACGCAACCACCTAACCCGGATAAACCGGAATGGCGAATGAGCGAATGGCGAATCTGGTCTATTATTCGCCATTCGCCATTCGCAAATTCGCCACGGTTACAGTAATTTTCTTGCTCATTGTACAAGGAAACAACTGGAAAGTACTTATTATGGGAGTTAACTCAATGTCTCAAAAAGTTGAAGTTCTCTGGCTTGGCCAGAGCGATGTCATTGCCGCCGGTGGTCTGGATATGGCGGCGGTAGTAGAGGACGTGGAAAAAGCCTTTCGATTGCACGGGCAGGGCAAGTATGCGCTGCCCGTTAAAGTTTCGATGGAGTGGGAGTGGACTGACCCGCCTCCTGGCGAACAGCGCGACCACTTGAATATTATGCCCGGCTACGTGGGCGGCGAAGTCAACGCGGCGGGCTTCAAAGCCATTGCCAGTTTTCCGCGCAATCCTTTCAAGCATAATTTGCCTCGCGCTTCCGCGTTGATTGTGTTGAATGATGTGGAACGGGGGCTGCCGCTGGCAGTGATGGATGGTACGCTCATCAGCGCTATGCGCACCGGCGCGGCGTCTGGCGTGGGAGCCAAATATCTGGCCCGCGAAGATGCGAGCAGCGTCGGACTCATTGGAGCCGGTGTGCAGTCTCGCACGCAGTTGATGGCGATGAAAGTCGTTCGCCCCGCCATCGAACGGGCGCTCGTCTTCGACATTCGCCGCGATCGGGCCGAAGCCTTTGCCGTCGAAATGGGGAAGCGTCTGAATTTGGACATTCAGATTGCCGATGACAGCGAAGCAGTGGCCCGGCAGGCGGATATTCTGGTTACAGCCACCACCAACATCACCGAGCCAATCATCCACGATGGCTGGCTGACTCCCGGTAGTTTCTACGCTCACGTCTCCGGCTACGAGTGTGAATACGACCTGCTTCGTCACGCCGATAAAGTGATTGTGGACGAGTGGAAACTGGTCAAAGCGCGAATGTACTCCACCGTTGCCCTGATGTGGCGCGACGGCCAATTCAAGGATGATGATCTTTACGCTGAGTTTGGCAAAATTGTGGCCGGTCAAATGGCGGGTCGGGAAAATAATGAGGAGATTATTGTCTTCAGCCCCATCGGTCTGGCCCTGCACGATGTGGCCGTAGCTCATCGCATCTATCAAACGGCCAAAGCCAAAGAGTTGGGGCAAAAAGCGCTGCTGTGGGATGAGCCGATGTGGGCGTAAAAGATTTCTTTCGTTCTTAACCCCCACCCAAAAAATAAAGGGCTTTTCCAAAACTTTGGAAAAGCCCTTTACCTTGTGCGCCGTAGCGATTATCTGGAAACCAGAGGTGACGCTACGGCACTGAGCTTGCTACTACAATAATCCATTAGCATCACCTCCTTTATTTTAGGATAGCAAATTCAGAGGTATGGGCATTGCCCAATCACGGAAAGCATTATTGCATAAAGGGTGGCAGATGTCAAATGCACCCATAAAGCGCACACAAATTTACCCTAAATCGGCGACTCTGCTAAAATGTACTTCTGTGAAGTTTTTCGTCTGAATTTTTTCTGGAAACCATCATGACTTCTAATAATCAAATTCCACTGGATGCAAAACGCTACAAAAAAGTTGTTCGTTTTTTTGCGCGCATCTTCTTGCATCTTGTCTGGTGGGATTTAATTTTGCGAAAAATCCCCATTATCCGCTCTCGCGCTCGCAGCACAGCTCTGGGCCGTTGGCAAGCCCAGGCGCGACGATTTCGGCAGCTATCGCTGGAAATGGGCGGTGTGCTGATCAAGTTGGGGCAATTCCTCAGCGTGCGGGTTGACGTTTTGCCCATTGAAGTGATTAGCGAATTGGCTAACCTGCAAGACGAAGTTCCCGCCGAAAGCGTCGATAAAATAATCGCCTTGATTGAAGCGGATTTTGGTCGCCCGCTGGATCAGGTTTTTGCTCATTTTGAGCCGGAACCTATTGCCGCCGCCTCGTTGGCGCAGACGCACAAAGCCAGATTGATGAATGGGCAGGATGTGGTGGTGAAAGTGCAGCGCCCCGGCATCGATGTGCTGGTATACACTGATCTGGCAGCGATGGAAGTGGCTATCAGGTGGATGAAGTGGTATCCGCTGGTCAACAAGCGCGTCAATCTGGATTGGCTGGCCGATGAGTTCACCCGCGTCACCAGTCAGGAACTGGATTTTGTTGAAGAGGGGAAAAGTTCGGAGCGTTTTGCCGCAGATTTTGCCCACGAAGAGGCGCTTTATACGCCCAAAGTCTATTGGGACTACAGCGCCGGGCGCGTGCTGACGATGGAAAATGTGGCCTACATTCGCATAGCAGATTTAGAAGCCATAGATGCGGCGGGCATCAGCAGACCAGAGGTAGCCAAAAAACTCTACAATAGCTATATGCAGCAAATCTTCATCACCAATTTTGTCCACGCCGACCCGCACCCCGGCAACCTTTTCATCCGCCCGCTGGCCCAGCCTGTTGCCGGCAAAAATACGCCCTTTCAGCTAATTTTTATAGATTTTGGGATGATGGTCACTATTCCGGAGCGTCTGCGTTCCGCTTTGCGTGATTTTGCTATCGGTTTGGGAACCAGAGACGCCCACCGCATAGTGCAATCTTACGTAGAAGCGGATGCCCTGCTGCCCGGCGCAGACCTGAAGCGACTGGAAGAGGCCCACGAAGCTATCTTCGACCGTTTTTGGGGTGTGGGGATGTCTCAAATGCGCGGTCTGGCAATGGATGAAGCGCCGGAACTGGTGCGCGAATACCGTGATTTGATCTATGAAGCGCCCTTTCAGTTTCAGGTAGATATGCTCTTTGTAGGCCGCGCCGTCGGGCTGCTTTCTGGAATGTCCACCACCCTGGACCCCCATTTTGACCCCTGGGCAGAAACTATCCCCTTTGCCGAGCGACTGGCGCGGATGGAATTCAAGGAACATTGGCGCGATTGGGGGCAAGAACTTGTCACGCAAGCGCGCATTGTGGTTGATCTCCTGCCTAAAATAGACAAAGTACTCACCCAGGCCCAGCGCGGCTCCCTCTCTTATGAAACCTCCCTGGCCCCAAATGCCCGAAAATCGCTGACGCAGTTGGAAAACTCCGTGCAGCGCCTCACCTGGGCGGTGGT
>DUEH01000182.1 GCA_011192195.1 Chloroflexota bacterium
ATTCGCCAGGTTTGACAGTCTGCCACCCAACGTGTATTATACCTCTACTCATTGGGGCGTCGTCTAATGGTAGGACAACGGTCTCTGGATCCGTCGGTTGGGGTTCAAATCCCTGCGCCCCAGTTTTGATTTATCGAACATCAGGCCCGGCATCAGTTCAAGTAACTGACGCCGGGCCTGATTTGATTCGGGAGTGTTTCATTTGAGTAGAAGAAAGAGGGGGGAAGTTGGGGAGACACCCCCCAAGCCCCCTGGCCTGCGGCGCTTTTTCTTTTACCCATTTTAAACACGCCCATTTGATTCTACGCTGTTAATCTCAATTGGCGCGGCAGATGACTACAGAGAATTTATAATTGCGGCGTTGGCCAGAGCGACCACATCCGCTTGTGGAGCGCCTTTCAAGCCTATCATATATTGAAAGCCGTTGACTATCCAAAATAATTTGGCGTCGTCGCAGTTGGCGCCGCAATTTGCTTCAATAAAGTAACCCTCAATGCCATTAGCCAGCGTTATTTTTTGCGCCTGACCCGCTTCAAAGACAAAATTGCGGGTGCTTTCGGGTTGATTTGAGGCGACCTTCTTTCCGGCCAGACTGCCGTAGTGACAGGCCCCCGCTCCGCGGCAATCCGGGCCATAATCCAGGCTGATCTCATATTCGCCGGGTTCGGCGGTGATGACGTGGGGATGCACGGCGGGAAGCCCTTCTTCAACGGGGAAGTCAGGCGGCAGCATCAAGGAGTCGGTCAGGGCAAACAAAATTTCAAAACCAACCGGCACATCCAGAGGCAAGACTTCAGGCGCTTTTGAAACGCCGGTTGTGGGCGGGATAACAACTTCCATTGTATAATTGACGGTAGCCTGTCCCACCGATCTGACATCAATGTAATAATCTTGTGTGGCGGGAAGTATGCCCGTCCAGTCAGTAGCGCCGGCGTGGTCTGAAATCAGAACTGTGCCGTCATCTCCCCAGATGATCAGGATGGCGCTTGTGGCTTCCGGGTTGTACAGCCTTACTATCATCTCCTGACCGGCCATTGCAGTGAGTACATATTGATCCCATTCGTCCACACCCAGGCTGCCTTGCACCTGACTGGAGATAGCGCCCGGCGAAAACTGGATACGTTCAGATTGCGTGGAATCGTCTGTTGCGGCATTGTCTGTTGCGCCAGCATCCTGAAGGCAATTTAGGGTAACGTTATACAGCGTTTGTTCGGGGGTCAGTTGGCACGCGCTTATGGGCTGGTCTTGCGGACAATTAGCCTCTTCCGACGGCGCCCATTCTGTTGCCCACAAACACAATGCCGGTTCAAGGCGATAGCCGCCAATCATACCGGCAGCCCCGCCGCCACCGTAGTTTATATCTTCCTGCCATCCGCCTTCCTGAAACAGGCCGTTTACAGCGTCGTGGAGTACGCTCACGTTTTCAAAATCCAGGCCGGAACCGGTAGCCGTTATTCGGCAGCCGGTTCCCGTCTGCCCATTGATATAATCTTCAAAAGGCATTTGCGCGGTTATTGTTGTTGCAACGCCCAACTTTTGCTCCAAAAGAGGCGCTAAAAAGCCGCACACAGAAGCGCTGGCGGGCAGGCAGTCGCCACTGAAAAAGTTCCATTCTTCACATTCGCTGCCATCTAAAAAGAGGCAGTATCCCACATCGCCCCCATTTTCGGTGCGAAATTCAAGCTGCCCACCCTGTTCCTCGCAAAAAACCGAAGCCGGGTTGGGCATACCGACGGGCATACTTTCTTCTGCAGTAATAGTGGCTTTTACGGCGGCTACACAATCTTCGGCGGGACCGGGAATGGCGGCAAAGCGTCCATCAGGCGAAGCGGGCAAGCCAAAGGTTGCGCCGCACTCTGACTGGCTGGGTGGACGCACCGTAATGTCTGCCACGGTTTGGTTTGCGGCAACGGTAACGGTAGAAAGTTCCCATCCATCCTCCGAATACCCTGCAAAAGGGAAGGCGAACACTTGATAAGTCCCCGGAGAGACCTGGAGCGTAAAGGGCGCTTCGCCATCGGTCTGTTCTGTCTCTGTAAAAAACCAGTCCCCGGTTGTACTGTCTACGGCATATATTGTCATTAGAGGCGTGGGCGGCGCTTGTAGATGCGCGCGACCAGTGATAAAGCCGGTTTCGGTTGGAGCGACGGTGGGTTCTTCTACAACAGGTTCTGCGGTGGGTTCTGCGGCAGGCGCTGTAGTGGGTGAAAGGACTTGCGGTGAAGGCGGGGGCGCTTCGGTAGATGTACTTCCACACCCGGTTAATAGCCAAATGATTAATACTAGACTAATGAATTGTGATAATAACTTTTTTGTACTCATTCTTGCGCTACCCCTTTTTTGGCTGAATTGAAGCAATTTTGACAATATTCACTATCGGACACTTGTCGGAAAAATGACATAACAAATGTCCAATAGTGAAGCAGTATAACAATTCCGGGAAAAAAGGCAAGGGGGACCATCGAGCTAAACGTTTTTGTGTTTGAAATTTGAGGTGAATTTTCATGGAATACCCTGCAATACTCTCGCGCCAGCCAGAATTTCAACTCGCGGCCAGAAAGAAATGCGGGCTTTTGTTATTTTTAACCCTCAATAGCGTATACCCCCTGGATTTGACAGAGGTTTTAGACCCCAAGACCGCCGACCGTTGACCGTTGACCGCCGAAAATGCGCGAAAAACCTGTTTTTATGACGGTCTGCCGTCTGCGGTCAGGTCGGAAGCGGATAACTTCCAGAGGTAAAACCCTTGTCAAATTTGAAGGGTATACGCTACTGAGTTTTTAACCTTTTGGTCAGTGTTTTTTCGTCCGTGAGTCGAAAGTCTAGCTATTTGAGCGTTTGCCTCCCTGATCTTTTACACGGTATCGCCTGGTAGTTACAATTGATTTTTGACAATTTCTCCCCCCTCCCCTAAAATACGCTCCATTAAAAGAAGCGCGTTTATTTCTTCACAAATGTATGCTAATTGCCTGGCAACGTTGACAGGCTTTTTTGTTGTGGCGCGTATAAAAACTGCGCGTTGCGCATTGTATTTTAACTTCGTTAACAATAAAACTATACCAAAAGGAGAGTTTTCTATGTTCAAACGACCCATTCGCGTACTACTGGCAGTAATTGCATTGCTGTTGCTGATTGCCCCGGCCGTTTTGGCTCAGGGAGGGAATGCCAGACCGCCCCTCCCCTGGGCGTGGTGGCTGGCGCCAATTGGCTCCATTATCGCCCTGGTTTGGGCGTATATGTTCTATCGCTCAGTGATGGCGGTTGATGAAGGCACGCCCCGCATGGCCGAAATCGCCCAGCACGTCCGTGATGGCGCAATGGCCTATCTCAAACGGCAATACAAGGTGGTGGCTATCATCTTTGCCGTCTTGTTCGTCATCTTTCTGGTGATGTCTTTCTTTGACCTGCAAAACAAGGTCGTTCCCTTCGCCTTCCTGACCGGCGGTTTCTTCTCCGGTTTATGCGGTTTCTTCGGAATGAAAACGGCTACCAATGCCTCGGCCCGCACCACCAACGCCGCCCGCAAAAGCCTGAACGCCGGCTTGCAGGTCGCTTTTCGGGCCGGCGCGGTAATGGGTATGGTGGTGGTTGGCTTTGCGCTGCTGGATATTAGCATCTGGTTCCTGGCCCTTTACTATCTCTTTCCACCCGACTTTTTCGGCGGGGTCAATCCTCTGCCGCAGATCACGGTCATTATGCTCAGCTTTGGGATGGGCGCGTCAACGCAGGCGCTCTTTGCTCGCGTGGGCGGCGGCATCTACACCAAAGCCGCCGATGTGGGAGCCGATCTGGTCGGCAAAGTCGAAGCCGGCATCCCGGAAGACGACCCCCGCAACCCGGCTACCATCGCCGACAATGTAGGCGACAATGTGGGCGACGTAGCCGGTATGGGCGCCGACCTCTACGAATCTTACGCCGGTTCTATCCTGGCCACCTCTGCGCTGGGCGTAGCGGCTGTGGCCCAGCAATTCGGACCAAACGAAATCGCCATTCAACTCCGTTACATCGCCGCGCCTCTGGCTCTGGCGGCGGTGGGCGTTATCCTGTCCATCCTGGGCATCTATCTGGTTCGCGCCAAAGAAGACGCCACCATGAAAGACCTGATGAACGCCATCAACAACAGCATCACATACAGTTCCATCGGGATTGCCATCCTGTCCCTGCCTATTTTGTACGCCCTCCAACTCGACAAGCCCTTGATGCTCTGGGCCGCTATTGTCACCGGTCTGGTCGTTGGCGTGGTCATTGGCCGGGCAACAGAGTTCTACACCTCCGATGAACATAAACCCACCCAGGAGATTGCCGAACAGAGCAATACCGGCCCGGCAACAGTCATCATCAGCGGCCTGGCCGTGGGGATGGAATCAACCGGCATCCCGGTGTTGGCCGTGGCTATCGGCATCATCGTCAGCTTCTACTTGCCCGGCGGCGCGGAAAACACCTTGATGGGCCTCTACGGCGTAGGGCTGGCAGCCGTGAGTATGCTCTCCACTCTGGGACTAACCCTGGCCACCGACGCCTACGGACCCATCGCCGATAACGCCGGCGGTAACGCCGAAATGGCCGGTCTGCCGCCGAAAGTTCGCCGCCGCACCGATCAGCTCGACTCGGTGGGCAACACCACCGCCGCTACCGGCAAAGGCTTTGCCATTGGCTCGGCGGCGCTCACCGCTCTGGCGCTTTTGGCCGCTTATCTGGAAGAAATTCGCTTCGGCCTGATCCATCTGGCCGGCATCGAAGAAGTGATGATCAAAGGCTATGACGGCCCGGTTCAAGTAGCCACAATGACCCTGAACGATTTTGCCGCCTACTACAACGTCACCCTGCTCAACCCGGCTGTGCTGGTGGGGCTTTTTGCGGGCGCGGCTACTGTTTTCTACTTCTCGGCAATGACTATGAAAGCGGTGGGCCGGGCTGCCGGCGAGATGGTGGAAGAAGTTCGCCGCCAGTTCCGGGAAATCCCCGGCATTATGGAAGGAACCGGTACGCCGGAATACGCCAAGTGCGTTGAGATCAGCACCGCCAGAGCGCAAAAAGAAATGGTTTTGCCTTCCATTCTGGCGATTACCGTGCCGGTGGTCATCGGGGTTCTCTTTGGCGTGGCCGGCGTGTTGGGACTGCTGGCGGGCGGTCTGTCAACCGGCTTCACGATGGCGATTATGATGGCCAACTCCGGCGGCGCGTGGGACAACGCCAAAAAATACGTCGAGAAGGGCAATCTGGGCGGCAAAGGCTCCGACGCCCACAAAGCCACCGTCGTCGGCGACACGGTGGGCGATCCTTTCAAGGACACCACCGGCCCCTCGCTCAATATTCTCATCAAACTGATGTCTATGGTTTCGGTGGTCTTCGCCGGGTTAGTTGCTCAAGTTGGCTCCGGCGGGCTTATTGGAATGTTGTTGGGCGGTTGATAAATTAACCCGCCGACCATTGACCGCCGACCATTGACCGCCGACGGCTGACCGTTGACCGCTGAAGCAAATATTTTTCAGCGGTCAGCGGTCTGTCGTCGGCGGTCTTTTTATTTGAGTGTATTTTAGCGCCGCAGGCAGGGGGGCCTGGGGGGGACACCCCCCAACTTCCCCCTTTTCTCCTAACTCAAATCGGGCCATTTTATTTGACAAAAGAACGAATGTTCCCATAATATCAGTATGCGCGCTATCATCAAACCTGACGCCCAACAAAAAATAGAACTTTTGGGTGAATTGGCGCAACTTGACTGCGATGGCGAACCGGTGTTGAGCAATCAGCAGCGACAGAAGCGCGGGTTTCTAAGCGATTCCATCGTTCAAGTTCAGCGACCTGATGGGCCAATGACCGTGCTGCGCACGTTGCAAAGCAGCGTCTGCGAAAAGGATTGCCACTACTGCCCCTTCCGCGCCGGGCGAAGTCGCACGCAGCGCGTCAGCTTTTCACCTGACGAGTTGGCGAGCGAGTTTGACGCAATGCAGGCAGGCGGCGTAGTCAAAGGATTGTTTTTGAGCAGCGGCATCGTTGGCGGTGGTGTCAAAGCAATGGATAAAATGCTGGCCACCGCCGAAATTCTCCGCCGCAAATACGACTATCGCGGCTACGTGCATCTAAAAATTATGCCCGGCAGCGAACGCGCTCAACTTGAGCAGGCCATTCGTCTGGCCGATAGAATTTCCATCAATCTGGAAGGCGCCAACGCAAAACGTTTGGCCGTTTTGGCGCCGCAAAAAGATATGCGCGGCGAACTGCTGCCCGTCATCCACTGGATGCGCCAAATTGCCCGCGAAATGCCCTGGCAGGTAAAAATCCCCAGTTTAGTCACGCAATTTGTGGTTGGCCCCGCCGGCGAAAGCGACCAGGAAATCCTGACCGGCGTTGACTGGCTCTATCGTCGCCGGACGTTGAGCCGCGCTTATTACTCGCGCTTCAACCCCATCACCGATACGCCGCTGGAAAATATTGCTCCCACGCCGCCAATTAGAGAACGCCGTCTTTATCAAGCCGATTGGCTGCTGCGCTTCTACGGCTTCAAGTTGAGCGAACTTCCTTTTGACCCAAACGGCGCGCTGCCCGCCAACGCAGACCCCAAACTGCTTTGGGCCGCTAAACATTTGAGTGAGCGCCCGGTGGAAATCAACCTGGCCCCCCGCAGCGAGTTACTGCGCGTTCCCGGCATTGGACCCAAAAGCGCCGACGCCATCTTGCAAGCGCGTCGGCAGGAGCGGCTGAAAGATTTGTCTCAGCTAAAAAAAACTGGCGCGGTCATCAACCGCGCCAGTTCCTTCATTCTATTGGACGGACATCGCCCGCCCCGGCAACTCAGGTTGCCCGCAACGTAATTTACACCTCTGTCTCCAACATCATCAAATCCTGATATGTTTCCCGGCGTCGGATCAAGCGATAGTCATTGCCGTCCACCAACACTTCGGCGGGGCGGGGTTGGCTGTTGTAGTTTGAAGCCATGACCATCCCATAAGCGCCGGCGTGGGACAGGGCCAGAATATCGCCCGCCTGCACGGGGGGAAGCAAACGGTTCTTGGCTAGAAAATCGGTAGATTCGCAGACAGGGCCGACAACATCGCATTTGATCAGGTCTGGCGCGTCATTCGGCTGGTTGACCGGCCAAATTTTGTGCCAGCCGCCGTAAAGCGCGGGGCGAATGATGGTGTGCATTCCGGCATCGACAATGATGAAGGTCTTGTTGCTGTTCTGTTTAACATACTGCACCGTCATCAACAAAGTTCCGGCGCGGGCAAGCAACCAGCGTCCTGGTTCCAAAACGAGTTGCAAATCCTGTCCGGTCAGCAGGGGATGTAATTTTTGCGCCAACTCATCCAGCGAAAACTCTTCTTTCCCCTCGTAAGGCACACCAAATCCGCCGCCCAAACTCAAGTATTCTACCGGCTGCCCGGCAGCGCGTCGAGCGGCGATGAAATCTAGCGTTTTTTCAGCGGCCTCAAGATAGGGGGCAACTTGCTGAATTTGAGAGCCAATGTGCAGATGATAGCCAACTATGTCAACCCAGAAGTGATTGGCAAAGGCGTCGCTTAACTGCGCGGCGGCGGCAAAATCAAGACCAAATTTGTTAGCGGCCTGTCCGGTGGTGATGTACTTGTGGGTGTGGGCGTCAACGTTGGGATTTAAGCGCAAGAGAGCGCGGGCGGGTATTTTTAGCGCAGCGGCTATTTCGGTAATGCGGGCCAGTTCCGGCGCGGATTCCACGTTGAAGAAGGCAATGTTGGCCCGCAAAGCCGCCTCGATTTCCGCGC
>DUEH01000183.1 GCA_011192195.1 Chloroflexota bacterium
AGTTAAATTATTCACTATTCATTTTTCATTCTTCATTGATTTTAGAGGTGTTTTATGCCAGCAATTGGATATACCGCGCAGGTTTTAGCCTTGATCTTAAGCTTGTACGCCATTGTCGTGTCGGTGGTGGGAGCAAGAAAGAATCGGCAGGATTTAGTGATGAGCGCCAGAAACGCTTCGCTAGGAGCGACTATTTTCCTGGCAATTGCAGTGTTAGCGATGGAATATTTGCTCATTGTGGGACACTATCAAACGGAATACGTTGCCGATGTCACCAACAATGACACCGTTCTCTTTTACAGGATGACGGGGCTGTGGGCGTCGCAAGATGGCTCGCTGCTCTTTTTTGCCTTCATAATGTCTATCTTCACGGGGGGCGTTCTTTTGTGGAAATGGGGCGCAGTGCAAAACCTGATCCCTTATACGATGGCGGTCTTGAACGCGGTGCTGATCTTTTTCATTGGGCTGGTTGTTACTGTGGCTAATCCCTTTTCTCAGCTCCCCTTTTTTCCCCCTGACGGGCAGGGGATGAACCCAATGCTCTACCACTGGGGAATGATCATCCATCCACCGATTTTATACGTTGGCTTTGCCGGATTTATCGTTCCCTACGCCTTCTCGATGGCGGCGCTCATTACCCGCCAACGCGGCGATTTGTGGATGCGCACCAGCCGGCGCTGGACTTTGGTGGCCTGGATCTTCCTGGGGATGGGTCTGCTGCTGGGTGGGCGCTGGGCTTACGACGTGCTGGGCTGGGGCGGCTACTGGGGCTGGGATGCGGTGGAAAACGCGGCGCTCATCCCCTGGTTGGTGGCTACACCCTTCATCCACTCGGTGATGATGCAGGAAAGCCGGGGGATGATGAAACGCTGGAACGTAGCCTTGATGATCCTCACCTTCAGCCTGGTCATCGAAGGGACTTTCCTTACGCGCTCCGGCGTGATAGGCTCCGTACACACCTTTGCGCAAAGCGCCATTGGCCCGCTTTTCCTGGGCTTTATTGGCCTTATGTTCATCCCGTCGCTGGCGCTCTTTGTGCTTCGCTGGGATGATTTGAGCAGCGATAATGAACTGGATTCGCTGTTATCCAGAGAATCGGCCTTTTTGCTGGCTAATCTCCTGTTCATTGCTTTGGCATTTACCGTTTGGTGGGGCACGCATTTCCCCATCATCTCAGAAGCCGTAACCGGCGAAAAAATTGTGGTTGGGCCGCCCTTTTTCGAGAAGACCGTTGGCCCGCTTTTTGCCGCCCTGGTATTGCTGATGGGCATTGCGCCGCTAATGCCCTGGCGACGCATCACCTCGCGCAAGTTGCTTTATACGCTGCGCTGGCCTGCTCTGGTTGGCGCTTTGGTTGCGTTGGGACTCTACTTCTTCACCTGGGTCAAACTGCCCGGCGCGTTGATGACCTTTGCCTTTTTGGCTTTCACAATGACCACAACCTTAATGGAATACGGACGCGGTATTAACGCGCGTCACCGGGCGCGCGGCGAAAATTTTGCAGTGGCAATGTTGCGCCTGACCGCGCGTAATCGCCGGCGCTATGGCGGCTATCTGGTTCATATTGGCGTAGTGTTGCTGTCTATTGGCATTGTGGGTATGGAATTTTATCAGGTTGAAACCCAGCAGAATATTGACCGGGGCGAAACAATGATTATCTCATCGTCAATAGTGGGCACTTATGAATTAACCTATCAAGGAATGGAAATGGCCCCCAGCCAGCCCGGCATTGAAATCACGCAGGCAACATTGACAGTCAGTCAGAATGGTCAGGTAATTGGCGAACTCAAGCCGTATCAGGAATTCTTCGTTCGCCAGCAGCAGCCAATGACCATCGCCGATATTCACCGCGATTTTATGTCTGAGTTGTACGTAATTGTTGCCGGCTGGGAAGCGGACGGCTCTTCTGCCACTTTCAAAGCCTACATCAACCCCTTCATCAACTGGCTTTGGCTGGGCGGATTGGTGCTGGTCTTTGGCACCCTGGTAGCTGCCTGGCCCAGCCCGGAACCAATTCGACGCAACCGCAAAGTGAAATCCAAACCCAAAAAAGAATTGACAATTGGCAATATCTAATTGACAATTGTCAATAAAATTAAATGAAGTTGAAGGTTGCCAATATGGAAAAGTCTAATTTACAATTTACAATTTACAATTTACTATTCACAATTTTTTTAGCCTTCACCCTCTTTGCCGTTCCCGCATTGGCTCAGGACCCCCAACCGGATGTAGATTTAGATGCAGTAAACGTCGTAGCGCGACAAATGAACTGCCCTACCTGCCAATCCCTTAATCTGGCCGATTGTCGCACCCAAACCTGCAACCAGTGGAAAGAACAGATTGGCGACCTGCTGGCTTCCGGGATGAGCGAGGAAGATGTACTGGATTGGTACGTGACCCGTTACGGCACAGAGGTGCTGCAAGAACCGCCCAAGCGCGGCGTAGGGCTGTACGTGTGGATACTTCCCATCATCGGATTTTTAGTGGGAGCCGGCTGGCTGGCCTATATCCTCAAAAAATGGTCAGGCAACCAACCGGAAGCCGCCGTTGTTGAAATTGACGCCTCAACAGGGGCGATAGATGAGTCGGATGATTATTTAAGGCAAGTGGAGCAGGATTTGCAAGACCTGTAAAGTGGAGTTTGAAAAAATGACCGAATCAACACCCCCCGTAACATCACAAAATACCAATATTCACGTCACAGTCAAAACATCAAAAAACACCAAAACTATCCTGCTGGTAGTCGGGCTTGTCATCCTGCTGGCGCTTTTTGGCGTATTTGCCTGGGGATTGCAAACGCGCGAGTCTACCCAGCTGGGCGGCGCGCCGGCGCCCCTGTTCACCTTGACTACCTTTGAGGGCGATGAGATTGTTCTGGAAGACCTGCGCGGCGAGGTAGTGGTGATCAACTTCTGGGCCAGTTGGTGCGTGGAATGTTATAAAGAAGCCGCCCTGCTGGAACGCGCTTCGCACGATTACGCCAATAAGGGGGTTCGGTTTATTGGCGTGGCCTATTTAGACACGGAAAAAGACGCTATGGCCTATATGCAAAAATATGGCGTGACCTACCCTTCCGGCTATGATATGGGATCAGAGATCTCCAAAGATTATCGAATTACCGGCGTGCCGGAAACCTTTTTCGTTGACAAAGCGGGCAACATTGCTCACGTGCAGATTGGCCCCATTGAAAAACCCCAGCTTTATCAATTGCTGGATAAATTAGTGACCGGAGGCGGTTCTTAAGATGGATATTGTCGTCGTAGTCGTCATTGTACTGATGGCTCTTGTTGCCTTGTGGTGGATTTTTAAGCCACTTTTTGCCGAGAGCGAAGAAGAAGTGGAAATTTTTTCCCCGGAAGACCAAAGGTTATTGGAACTGGAAGAGCGTAGAGATACCCTTTACGTCACCATCAAAGACCTAAAGCAAAATCTGGAAGATAAAAAAATTACCGAAGCCGACTTTCAGCAATTGCGCGCCGAATTGATGCAGCAAGCCGCCATCATTCTGCGCCAAATTGACCAACTCACCGGCGATGCAGACCTTCGGCTGAACGCCAGAATTGACGCGCTCTTAACCGACTTTCAGGCCAACGGCAACACCGTCGATGCCGCTCTTGTCCAAAGCGCCCGCGCCGAAATTCTTCGGGAAACAAAAGCGTCTCCCAAAACCCTTTGCCCCAACTGTTCTCATCCGGTCGCGCCTGAAGACACCTTTTGCACCCAATGCGGCACTCCCTTGACCAACTTGTGTCCCCATTGTCAAAACGTAATCGCCCCTGATGATGTTTTTTGCACCCATTGCGGCGTTCGATTACTGGAAGAGGAGGTGGCCTGATGGAGAAGCAGATGAACAAGTATGCGGGTATGCAGGTGAGCAGGTATGCAGGTGAGCAGGTGGGCAAAAAAAGCGCGCCTGCTCACCCGCTCACCCGCTCACCTGCTGTTAGTGTAATGCTTCTGTTTGTATTGACAGCTTTGTTATTTGCGTACCCCGCTGCGGCGCAGGAACCAACGGGAAACCCCTCTCCGGGGAACGGGTCGTCGCTGTGGGCAGAGAACTGCGCGACTTGTCATGGAGCTACCGGCAAGGGTGATGGCCCCACCGCCGCCGCAATGGAATTTGCCCCCATCAACTTCAGCGATCCCGTAGCGGCCAGAGAACGAGAACCGGCTCAGATGTTCATTGATATCAAAGAAGGCCGGATGGAAAAAATGATGCCCCCTTGGAGCCAACGCCTCAGCGATGAGCAGATTTGGGACGTGCTGTACTACGCCCGCAACTTCTCCCTTTCGCCCGGCGACCTGGGCGCGGGCAAAAGCGTTTACGCCGCCAACTGCGCCGAGTGTCACGGCGAAGACGGCCTAAGCGACGAGATTGACCTGTCTGACCCTGCGTTGCTGGTGGGCAAAAGCGATCAGACGCTCTTTGATGATCTGCGCGCCGATCAGGACAATCACGCTGCGCTGGCCAATCTGTCTGATGATGAACTGTGGCAATCCTTGGCGGTAGTTCGCAATTTGAGCCAGAATACGCCTTCCTTTGAAGGCGTTTTACGCGGACAAGTTATCAACGGCGCCACCGGCGAAGCGGCAGCCAATGTTGACTTGCTCCTCTACGTCCTTTCACAGAGCGGCGTTATACAAACCATCCCCGGCGTCAGCGACGAAGAAGGCAAGTTTACCTTTGAAAACCTCAGCACGGAACACGTCATTCAATACGGGCTGGAAGGCATCTACAACCACATTAGCTATTTCTCAGACGAGCCAATTGTCTTTCTTCCCGATACCACCGCAGCGGAGGTAATCCTCAACGTCTTTGGCACCACCGCAGACCCAGACGTAATATCGCAAAGCAATATGCACCGCATAATTGACCTCATTCCCGGCCTGATGCGCGTGGTTGACGTGTACGTCTTCAGCAACAGCGGCAGCGCCACTTACATCGGGCAGGCAGGCGCGGACGGTCAGCCGGTAACCGTGAAAATCGCCCTGCCCAAAGAAGCAATCAATGTAACTTACCAGAGCCAAACCTTGCGAATGGTGGAAGACGGCATCTATGTAGACAGCGCAGCCATTACGCCCGGCGAAGGCAGCCTGGAACTGGTTATCACCTATGAGATCCCGCTGGAAAAAAAGACATTCACGCTGGAAACGCCCCATTTTTACGATATGGAGACAATCAATATTTTGGCGACAGACCGGGGCGAAGTGATCAAGAGCGAACAGCTAACGGCCGAAGAACCCACCACTATGCAGGGCGAAACATTCCTGATGTTGGCAGGAAACGACTTGAAGGCCGGTGAGCCTTTGGTGATGGAATTTTCCAACCTGAACAAAATTGAAATACCCGCGCCCACTGGCGATTCGCCGCACGGAGAAATGCCCTCTTCTGCAACAGGCATCAACGCGCGTAACGTCCCCGAAGGCCCTGACCAGAATACGCTTATGTGGGGCATCCTGGGATTGGGTATCCTGGCAATAATCTTTGCCCTTGTCTATGTTAGCCGACAGCAGCCTGCCGCGACAGCGGCATCGCAGGCTGTTTTAGAGCAGGAGCAGAACCGCCTGCTGGCCCATCTGAGCGAACTGGAATCGCTGCATCAAGCCGGCGAAATTGATAATCAGGCGTATCAGCGCCTAAAAAGCAAAAGCCGCATCTTGCTAAAGCGAGTATTAGCCCAATTAGAACAGTAGACAGTAGAAGGGGAAAATCTCCCCCCCTGTCTACCGTCTACCTTCTACCGTTTTCATTATGATCAAAGTCCGAAAATTAGTCAAAGCATTTGGCAGCAGAATTGTCTTGCGCGGCCTGAATTTGGATATCGCCCCCGGCGAATTTATCACCCTGATGGGAGCCAACGGCGCAGGCAAAACTACCCTGATGAACATTATCTCCACCCTCGGCAAAGCGACGGCGGGGCAGGTGATGATCAGTGGGATTGACCTAAGCGAGAGCGCCGCCCACATTAGACGCTACATTGGTCTGGTTTCCCACAAAACTCTGCTTTACGACGACCTGAGCGCCGAGCAAAATCTCCGTTTTTACGCCAAAATGTATGACGTACCCCAGCCGCAAGCCCGCATCGAAACGGTGGTGCAGCAAGTTGGGCTGTGGGGGCGACAAAAAGACCCGGTGCGCACCTACTCGCGGGGGATGCAGCAACGATTAGCCATTGCCCGCGCCATTCTGCACAACCCACCCATCCTGTTGCTGGATGAGCCGGATACCGGTCTCGATCAATACGCCGCCGATATGCTGGGCGACCTGCTTGCCGCTGTAGACACCGGAAAACGTACCGTGTTGATGACCTCGCATAATCTGGAGCGCGGCCTTTCGCTGGGTAATCGCGTGTTGATTTTGATGAATGGCAAAATCGGGTATGATGTTCGCCGCGAAGACGTCAGCATCGAAGAAGTGCGGCAAGTTTATTTTGAACAGTTGAAAAGATAGTTTCAAGTTTCGGGTTTCTGGTTTCGAGTTCTTCTCAACCCGAAACCCGAAACCCGAAACTTGAAACCCGAAACCCAAAATTTGAAACCCGAAACCCAAAACTTGAAACCCGAAACCCGAAACCCAAAACTTGAAACCCGCTTTGGCTATTTTTATAAAGTTTTAGCCATAGTCTCCAAAGACATCACCGCAGAATTACGCACCAAAGAGATGATGAGCGCGATGTTTGTCTTTTCATTGCTGGTCATCTTTATTTTTAACTTTGCCTTTGACCTGCGCGCCGAAAACGCCTCGACGCTGGCGCCGGGGGTGTTGTGGGTAGCCATCGCCTTTGCCGGAATGTTGGGCTTGGGACGCAGCTTCATCATCGAGCGAGATCGGGGATCCCTGGAAGGGCTGTTGCTGGCGCCGGTTGATCGCAGCGCTATCTATTTTGGCAAGTTCATTGGCAATGTGCTTTTTATTGCGACAGTAGAGATTGTAATCCTGCCCCTTTTCATCGTCTTCTTCAACCTCTCCATCGTCATTATTCCCGCTCTGGTGGGGGTAGTGATTTTGGGAACTATCGGCTTTGCCGGGGTGGGCACACTCTTCTCGGCAATGGTCATTCATACTCGCGCCAGAGACGTTTTATTGCCTATTCTGCTCTTTCCGGTGATTGTGCCGGTGCTGCTTTCCGCCGTTCGTTTGACCGCCGGTATCATTGATGGCCTTCCTCTTGCAGATGTGCAAAACTGGCTGACCCTGCTAATCGCCTTCGATTTGATCTTTATGGCTATTGCCTTTATTCTGTTTGAACACGTAGTTGAGGAGTAGGGGCAGAGGTGCAGGGGAGTGGGGGTGTAGAGAAGATTGCTCGTTAATTCTCTCCCTTTCACCCCCACTCCCCTGCTCCCCCACTCTCCTTTCACGTCTTGAGGAGCAAGAAACTATGACTGCACCAACAACTTCAACAAAAACAGGCGACGCTTGGGGATACGCGCTAACGACATTGAGCGCCGTGATGATTCTTGGCGCCCTGTATCTGGCTTTTATGTACGCCGCTGAAGCAAGCAATCTGGGCACGCAAGTGGAGCGTTACGCCCAACGTATTATGTATTTCCACGTTGGCGTGGCCTGGATAGGATTTTTTGCCTTTTTTGTCACCTTTGTGGCCGGGGTGATGTATCTGATCAAGCGCACCTTTTTTTGGGATAATCTGGGACACAGCAGCGTGGAAATTGGCCTGACCTTTATGACGATGGTCTTGATTACCGGCTCTATCTGGGCCAGACCTACCTGGAACACCTGGTGGACCTGGAGTCCGCGTTTGACCATCAGCGCCGTTGGCTGGTTGATGTACATTGGCTACCTGATGCTGCGTGGAGCTATTGACAATCCCGCTCGCCGAGCCAGATTTGCGGCAGTATACGGAATGGTGGCTTTTCTCTCTGTGCCTATCAACTTTCTGGCTATCCGCTGGTGGCGCGACATTCACCCGACGGTGATTGGCTCAACCAGCTCCGAAGCTTCGGGCGGCTTTGATATGAGTTCGGATATGCGTACCACCCTTCTTTTCTCCATCGCTGCCTTCACCGTCTTTTATGCGACTTTACTTTATCATCGTATGCGTTTGGGCAAAACTGCTCACGAAGTAGAAACGCTCAAACAGCAAGTCCTTTACAACTAGGTTTCGGGTTTCTTGTTTCAAGTTTCGAGTTTTTTCAACCCGAAACCCAAAACTAGAAACCCGAAACTAGAAACCCGAAACTAGAAACCCGAAACGGAGTTACTCAAATGGAAGACCTATTTTACCTGATGCTCGCTTACGCTTTTTTTTGGCTGCTTAGCTTCATTCTTGTTTTTAGCATCTACAATCGCCAGAAAAAACTGGACGAAGAATTGGCATCCATAAAACAATTAATGGATGTTCAATCTAGCGAACGATAGCGTCTTAAGGCATTTCTATCGACAAAAAATTGTCGATCTTACAAAATTTGTTTGCATCCGGTCAATTTACGATTTCAGATTTACGATTGACGATTAAAGTTGCTCGCCAAAACCAATCGTAAATCTAAAATCGTAAATCGTAAATTGATATAATCTCTAATCCCTTAAATTACAAAATCTGGAGTTATGTAAATGAGTCCTGAAAATATCACCTTTACATTGGCTTTTGTAGCCGGTTTCTTGTCCTTTGTTTCCCCCTGCGTCTTGCCGTTGGTTCCGGTGTACCTGGGGTACCTCACCGGCTCCGCCATCGGCAGCGATCAATCGCCAAGTCGGGCGGTGATTTTTTTGCACGCGCTATTTTTTGTCAGCGGCTTCACGCTCATCTTTGTGGTGATTTTTGGCGCGCCCTTTGGCCTGTTGGGGACATTCCTGCGCGGAACGTTTTCTAACGTTCTGGTCAAAGTGGGCGGCATTTTTCTGATTTTCTTTGGCCTGCATCTGGGCGGTTTCTTCAGGTTTTTGGGAGCCAAGTTTGGCGGCGCTCTGGAAACGTTTAGCTACAAACTGGATATGCTCATCATGCCGGAGCGCAGAATGCAGACCGGGCAAGACCAATCTCCCAGCTACATCCGTTCATTTTTTGTGGGGATGACCTTTGCCGCCGGCTGGACGCCTTGTATTGGACCGCTGCTGGGCGCTATCTTGACTTTGGGCGCCAGCGGGCAAAGTTTTGGCTATACAATTTCACTCCTCTTTGTCTACTCGATGGGTTTGGCCGTTCCCTTCTTACTCACCGCCCTTTTACTCACTACTGCCACCGGATTCTTGCGAAAACTCAACCAACACGCTCACATCATCGAACTGGTGAGCGCGGTCTTCCTGATTGCCATTGGCTTTCTTCTTGTCACAGACCAGTTCACCGCCCTCTTTAACTCTACCTTCAGTAGTTTTGCTCCAAGCTGGTTGATCGAGCGCTTGTAAAAATTGACGAAGGACGAAAGACGAAGGCTTGTCCTGAGCCTGACCGAAGGGACAAAAGGTGTTTTCTGCCCGTCGCCATTCGCTTATTCGCCATTCGCTTATTCGC
>DUEH01000184.1 GCA_011192195.1 Chloroflexota bacterium
CCATTCGCCATTCGCCATTCGCCATTCGCAAAGGAGTCTGTCTTGTTCATCAGCGTAATTATAATTATCATTGCCGCCGCGCTCTTTGGCGCGCTGCACAGCATTTTGGCTTCGCATACGCTTAAAGCGATTTTAGAGAAATGGATGGGGCGCTGGTATCGCCTGTTTTTCAACGCGGTTGCCGGAATCACCTTTGCGCTGCTGATGGGGGGAACCGCCTTGCTGCCGGATAAAACATTGTACCTTGTTCCCTCTCCCTGGCGTTGGGCGATGGTGGCTATTCAGTTTTTGGCGCTGGTGGCGGCGGGACTGACTTTGCTGCAAACCGATGTCTGGCGTTTTTTGGGGTTGTCGCAGGCGCTGCGTTCAGGCCCATTAGAAGCGGAAACCTTGCAGGTTGTGGGGGCGTATCAGTGGAGCAGACACCCGCTTTACCTCTTCAGCCTGACCATTTTGTGGCTCAGTCCGATGATGACCGTGAATCAACTGACGCTGTACATTGTTTTTTCGGTCTATTTTTATATCGGCGCGACCTTTGAGGAAAATAAACTGGTCCACGATTTTGGCGACATCTATCGCGCCTATCAAAAAACCGTGCCTAAACTCATCCCCTGGAAACCTGTTTTGTGGACAATGCGGGCCAACGCCGATGAGTTTCGCGTTTATCTGGAGGAACAGTCTGCGTGAAAGGCTTACAAGGCAAGCTGATCTTTGGCTTTATTTTGGCTTTTGCCGTCTTTATTGGTCTGGGTATTTACGCCGATTTTCGGGTGATGCTGCGCCTGTTGCAAGGCTTTCGATGGATGCTGCTGCCGGTGATCCTTAGCCTGACTATCTTCAATTACGCCCTGCGCTTCAGCAAGTGGCACTACTATTTGCGGCAAATTGGCGTTAAAAATTTATCGTGGTGGGCAGATTTGCGAGTGTACGTTGGCGGCTTTGCCTTTTCATTGACCCCCGGCAAGGTGGGCGAGTTGGTTCGCCTGTCGTGGTTAAAAAACCTGGCCGATGTTCACCCTGCCAAAACCGCCCCCGTTGCCGTGGCAGAACGTCTCACCGATGGGATGGCAATGGTTTTGATCGCCTTGTTGAGCGGTTTTATCTATCCGCAGTACTGGCCTGTCTTGCTGTCAATCGGCGTGATTTTGCTCGGCGCCGTCATTGTCATTCAGTTCCGCTCGCTGGCGCTGTGGATGTTGAATTTGGGCGAAAAAATCCTGCTGGTCTCAAAAATTATCCATCATTTGCATACATTATATGAAAGCGCTTATGAATTACTGGGCTGGCGAAATTTACTGGTAGCCGTGGGGCTGGGAACCACCGCCTGGCTCAGTCAAGGCGTGGCTTTTTACCTGGTGCTGTTGGGGCTGGGTGTTTCTCCCTCGCCGGATATGCTGATTTTGGCGATTTTTATTCTGGCTTTTTCAACCGTTGCCGGTGGAGCGTCCGGCGTGCCGGGCGGGCTGGGCGTAACAGAAGGCGGCTTGACCGGCATGCTAATCCTGCTGGCCGCGCTGCCCGCCGATTTGGCCGCCACAGCTACCTTGCTCATTCGATTTTGCACAATGTGGCTGGGCGTGACATTGGGTCTGGCGGTGGTACTCGTCTGGCGAAAGTTCTTGTTCGGCGAGCAAGCGTAATCCCCACGCGCAAACTGCTTTTCCAAAAAAGATAGAAGCATGTTATGCTATATCTATGAACGAATCCCAAAACATTCAAGCAGCTCAAAAGGGAGATTTAGCGGCCTTTAACCGATTGGTGATGGCGCATCAAGGGCTGGCCTATAACGTGGCCTGGCGTTTGATGGGCAGCGCCGATGCTGCTGCGGATTCCACGCAGGAAGCGTTCATCAAAGCCTTTAAATCCATCAAACAGTATCGGGGTGGCTCCTTCAAGAGCTGGCTGCTGCGCATTGTCTCCAATACCTGCTACGATCAACTTCGCTACAATAAACGTCGCCCCACCGAAGCGCTGGAGGATGATAATTTTGATAGCGATTACGCGCCGCATTTGATTGACCACGCCGAGCGCCCGGAAGAAGGCCTGCTGCGGCAGGAATTGGGCGATATGCTTCAGCAGGCTATTTCCCAACTTTCGCCAGACCAGCGTTTGGTACTCATCCTCAGCGACGTTGAAGGCTTTAGCTATCAGGAAATTGTCCAGACTACTGATTTAGCGTTGGGAACGGTGAAATCTCGATTGAACCGCGCGCGACGCAAACTAAGAGATATTTTATTGAAACAGGAACTTTTACCGCAGCAGTACCGTCAATAATACAGTGAAGAATGAAGAATGAAGAATGAAAAAACAAATGACGAATGACGAATGACGAATGACCAGCCTCTTTTGAATCGAATAGAGCGGGCGAAAGCGCTACTGTCGCCGTATTTGGATGGTGAAGTGACTGCTGTGGAGCGGGAACAGCTTGAGACGGCGCTGGCGCAATCGCCGGAGTTGCAAGCTGATCTGAAGAGTCTGCAACAAACGGTTGCGCTGCTTGGCGAAATGCCTCGCGCGTCTGCGCCGCGTCCCTTCACCCTGACCGAAGCCGATGTTGGCTTGTCTGCTGCGCCAAAGAAAACGGGGTTTTCTGTTTGGCTCAAGCCGTTTATGGGCGCGGCGGCAGCTTTGGCGGCCTTGTTTGTGGTGGGGATTCTGGTACTCCTAAATTTCGGATCAACAAAAGAAGCGTCGCAGATTGCGCTGGCGCCGGCGGCTCCTCAGATGGCGCAGGAAGCCAAAATGGAATCCCCCGCCCCAACACTTGAAATGCAAAGAGCCGCGCCGGAAGAGGCTGCGGAAGCGCCAATGGAACAGCCCGCAGCGGAAGCAGTAAACAGCGCGGGCATTGAAAAGGCGGTAGTAGAAGAGATGGAAGCGGAGGGCGAGGCGGCTTTGTCCTTTGCAGAGATGGCTTCGCCCCCCGAAGCGGCGCAGGAATCGGCGGCGGAAGTTGTTCCCCCTGCGGCGGAGAAGATGATCGAGGCTGGCGCAGCGATGAAAGAAACTGCGCCCAAAGCGGAAGCGGCTGATATTGCAGAAATCGCAATGGAAGAAGCGCCAATGGCATTGGACGCCGTCTCTGGCGCGGTAAAACGCGCTGCTGAAATGACAGCGGCCTCGGATGCGGCTGGCGATGCGGCAGAAGAACCTGCCCCGCCGCCCGCCGCTACTCAGATTGCGGAAGCCATCGAAGCGGACGCCGCCTTGTTGACCACGCCGCAAACAGCAACTCTGTTCGTACCGCTGGTGGCGCAGGAAAAGCGCTCTAGCGCTGAAACCGTATCTCCTCCCGCGTCTGCCCCTGTTTCGGCAGACGCTACGCCCGAAGTCCCTGTCAGGCAAACGCAAACAGGCGCAATGGCTCTGGCTATCGGCTTGGCGGTGATGGGACTGATACTGGTGTTTGTAGTGGCAATTTTTCTCATTGTGAAGCGGAAATAAAATCTCACTAACATATACCCCCTCAGTTTGACAAGATTTGCGCCCCCGTTTGACCGCTGACCGCCGACAGTTGACCGCCGAAAGGCTGATTTTACGGCGGTACCCAAAAAGAGGGGCGTACTATCTGCGGTCTGCCGTCGGTGGTCATATCGGGTGCAAATAGCCTTTCAGGGGCAACAATCTTGTCAAATTGAGGGGATATACGGTAATGAAATAAAAAAAGCAGGCGCTCAGTGCATTGAGCGCCTGCTTTTTTGTGGGCAATTGTCAAATTTATCTATTTTGCTTCGCGAAAGAGGACATGTTTACGCAGAACGGGATCAAACTTCCGCAATTCCAGGCGACCGGGGTCGTTGCGCCGATTCTTTTCTGTCCAGTACATATGAGCGCTTTCCGTACTTCGCATTTTCACTAAAACTCGCGCGCCTTTTTTCTTAGCCATCGGTATGCTTCTCCTTCATTAAAATTCACACAATCTAATAAGCAGAAGAAGTATACTGATTTGGCTTTGATCGGGCAAATTTGTCGGATACTCCTCATTTGACAATATGCCGCGGAAAATAGAGGGTCTCTATTTGACACCACACAAATGCCATGGTAACTACTCAGGCTCAGGTGCGACGCACTTAGTAAATTGTTTTTTGGTGCAAATAACTACCTAATATCGTCAAAATTTGCACTTGTAGGGCGCTTCGTGAAGTGCGTTGCACCTATTTTCTCTATGGCTAAGTAGTTACATGCCATGTTGCCTTTTTTTGGTTAAAAATTCATCATACAACCATATAACCCTTCAAATTTTAGTATAAGGAAATTACAATGACTGAGCAAGCTTGACAATCGAATTAAATTATCTATAATAGCCTGCCAAGTGGTCTGACCACCAAGCCACTTGGTCACTATGCCAGCAGAGCCGGAGACAATGTTGTGGCAACGATGGAATTCCCTTCAATTGAAAAGCGCAAAGTCACCGACGAAATCGCCAATAAAATCATAGAGTTCATCTTGCACGGTGAACTGAAACCTTTGGACAAACTACCCGCTGAGCGTAAAATGGCCGCTATGTTAGGAGTAAGCCGCCCTTCATTACGCGAGGCGCTCAAAGTCCTGGCCGCGCGCAACATCATCGAGATTCGACATGGGGCAGGCGTTTTTGTCACTTCCCTTGAACCCAGGCTACTGTTGGAACCGCTTGATTTTTTTTTGGCCTTGAACGAGGCCAACTTCGAGCATCTTTTCGAGGCTCGCAAGATACTCGAGGGAGAACTTGCCGCTCTGGCCGCCCAGCGGATTAGCCAAGATGAGTTGGCGCATCTCCAAGAATGTGTCCGCCGCGCGGAGCAAAGTCCCGACGATTCCACAAGTTTCGCGCAAGCAGACCTGGACCTCCACAACTCGATTATGGCTGCGGCTCGTAACCCGATGCTGGAACGAATGATGATGGGCGTTTCAGACCTCACCTGGGCCAGTCGCCAGCGCACCGTCAATCTGCCGGGAGTGAGGTTACATTCACCCAAAGACCACCAGGCTATTGTTGACGCTCTGGCCGAGCGAAATCCCGGGAAAAGCCGCCAGATGATGCTGAAACATCTGGACAGAATCAATCAGGCGCTCGACGCCGGAGAACTGGAACCGGACAGTGCGGTCGGAAAAAATAAGGCTTATTTGTAACTACTCAGCCACAAGCGGAAACAGGTGCAACGCACTTCACGAAATGGTTTTCAAGTGCAAATTTTGACCGTATTGGACAGTTATTTGCTAGAAAAAGCAATTTGTTAAGTGCGTCGCACCTGAGCCTGAGTAGATACGCTTATTTTACATCTCACCCCCCATAGGATAAAGTATGAAACTTCCTGGCCTGATTGATGTTCACGTCCACTTGCGCGAACCCGGCGCGATCCATAAAGAAGATTTCGCCACCGGCTCTGCTGCGGCTTTGGCTGGCGGTATTACAACCGCGCTGGCTATGCCTAATACACAGCCTCCTTTGGTCGATGCCGAGGCCTTTAATTTAGCCTCGTCCGCTGCCGAAGAAAAGGCGCTTTGTGACTATGGCATCTTCCTGGGCGCCAACCTGACCAACGCGCCCGATCTGGCTCCATTGGCTCCACGGGCCGCGGGATTGAAATTTTATCTCGATTCTACTTTTGGCCCCCTGTTGCTCGACAACACTATCGCCTGGCGAGAGCATTTTGAGCGCTGGCCGCCTTATATGCCCATTGCTGCCCATGCCGAGCGGCAGACACTGGCCGCCCTGCTCTTCATCGCCGGTCTGTATGAACGCCCGGTGCATATTTGCCATGTTTCGCGCAAAGAAGAAATCTTATTGATCAAAGCTGCCAAAGAAAAAGGGTTTCCGGTCACTTGTGAAGTAGCGCCTCATCATTTGTTCTTGTCCGTAAATGATATCCCCAGCATCGGCGCAGGGCGCGCAGAGGTGCGTCCCCGATTGGCAACGCCTGAAGATCAACAAGCGCTCTGGGACAATCTGGACGTGATCGATTGCTTCGCCACCGACCACGCTCCGCACACCCTTGAAGAAAAGGATAGCGACAATCCACCCCCAGGCTATCCCGGCCTAGAAACAGCTTTACCGCTGCTATTGACAGCCGTTAGCGATGGCCGTTTGACGCTCGACGATATCATTGCCCGTATGCATACCAATCCCCGACGCATCTTCAACCTTCCCGAGCAACTCGAAACCTGGGTTGAAATTGACCCCCAATCGGAATATGAAATTCGCGGGGACGAATCCCACACCCGCTGCGCTTGGACGCCCTTCGAAGGATGGAAAGTGCGCGGCCGCGTTCGTAGGGTCATGCTGCGCGGGCAGGAAGTCTATCGAGACGGAAAAATCCTTGCAAAACCTGGCTATGGTAAAAACGTTCGCGCGTTAAAGCGTTCAAACGTTTAACCCCGAAACATTGGCAGGAATATGAAGTTGAGGTGAATTAATGTTTTTAAAGAACATAGTCGTTGAAAAAAATAAAGAAGTAAAAAGTGATCACTTTATTATGAGTTTCAAGGACAAAGAAATCGCTGAGGATGTCAGAAAAGGGCAGTTTGTTGAATTAAAAATTAATGATGGCCTTGGTAACTTGTTAAGGAAACCAATTAGCATTCATGATGTTTATGAAAATAAAGTTAGTTTACTGTATAAAGTAATTGGAAAAGGCACTAAAGCATTATCAAAATATAAAAAAGGTGAAGAATTAAGTATTCTTGGGCCGCTTGGGAATGGCTTTCCAAACATCGCTGATGATAAAGAGATTTTACTTGTAGCCGGGGGAATTGGCTTTGCTCCTTTTTCACTAATCATGCGAGAAGTAAAAAACTGGAAACTATTTTATGGGTTTAGAGATGCTTCAGAATTTTTACTTGAAGGCGCTACATCAGATATTCATTATGAAAATGAACAAATTTTCATTACTACAGATAACGGTTCGATGGGTACAAAAGGATTTGTCACAGACAAACTAGAGGAGTATTTAAGAGAAAACAGCCAAAATAAAATCATTTTTTCATGCGGACCCAATATAATGATGAAGAAAGTGGCAGAAATTGCTAATCAATATAATGTCGTTTCTTATTTATCTTTAGAGGAATATATGGGCTGTGGCATTGGCGTATGCGCTGGCTGCGTAGCGAAAATAAAAAATCCAGACAAGCCAGATGGATGGGAATTCAAGAAAGTATGTAAAGATGGGCCGGTTTTTAGAGGAGATGAAATAATATGGGACTAAATTTAAAAGTAAATTTAGGTAATATTGAATTACAGAATCCTGTAATGACTGCTTCAGGTACGTTTGGTTATGGAGATGAGTTTGAAAAATTAATAGACTTAAACGCGCTAGGCGGGATTAGTATAAAAGGTACAACGCTTGAGGAGAGGCAAGGAAATCCAATGCCGCGAATCATTGAAACCTCCGGGGGAATGTTAAATGCCATCGGGTTTCAGAATGTTGGTATTGATAGATTTATTAAAGAAAAGTATCCATACTTAAAGAAATTAAAAGCTAAAACATTTGTCAATATGACTGCCAACACAGTGGAAGAGTTTGGCGTTTTGGCAAAAAAGATTGACGAACTGGACCAAATTGGCGGCGTTGAAGTAAATATCTCCTGTCCCAACATAAAAGCCGGCGGCATCAATATGGGAACAGACTCTAAGATGGCGGCATCTGTTGTAAGGGAAGTTAAAAAGAATACCAGCCATCATGTAATGGTGAAACTCACACCGAATGTTACTGATATTAAAGTAATTGCCAAAGCAGTGGAAGAAGCGGGAGCAGATTCGATTTCGCTGATCAATACGCTAGTCGGTATGGCTGTTGACATAAAAACAAGAAAATCAAAAATTGCTAATGTGATTTCAGGGTTATCAGGACCTGCAGTAAAACCAGTAGCTGTAAAATTAATATGGGAAGTTGTAAATACAGTTAAAATACCAGTTGTTGGCATTGGAGGTATTTCTACAGCAGAAGATGCTCTTGAATTTCTTATTGTAGGCGCAAGCGCTATACAGGTTGGAACAGCCAATTTCTATAATCCAAGAGCAACAATAGAAATACTCGAGGGCTTAAAATCTTATATGAAAGAAAATAAAATAAATGATATTAATGAAGTAATTGGAACCTTTGAATCTTAGTCACATTCAAAGAAACCCTTCTAATTTCTATTTTCTATTTTCTAATTCGCAAAAGCGTTATGTTCAGCATCTCAATCGAAAATATCAAACATCATTTTTCGATATTGGAAAAAATTGGCAACCTGGGTACGTTCCGGGAGGCCGGTTTTTTGCGAGCTTCGTGGTCAGATGAAGAAACGGCGGCGATGGAGTATATCAAAGCGGTTGGACGTGACCACGGCTTAAGAACCGCTTATGATGGCGTTGGGAACTTGTTGTTGACCACTCCCGGCAGCCAACAAGGCATCATCCAGATTGGCTCCCATCTCGATACCGCGCCTTATGGCGGCAACTACGATGGCGCAGCCGGCATTGTGGCCGGACTGGAAGCTATTCTTGCTCTCAAAGAACAGTGGCCCGCATTGAGGCGCAGGCTGGAGCTGGTAGTCTGGCGTGGAGAGGAGTCGGCCACCTTTGGGGCGGTTTGTAAAGGTAGTCAGGCGGCGTTTGGACAAAATGACCCCAATATTCTCCTCAAGAAATTCAATGGTCAAACATTGGAAGAGGCGATTCGAGGGCAAGGGTTCGACCCTGGTTTCATCGAGCGGAGTGAAGCGGCTCTGCCCCAATCCCATATTGACTCAATTACGGCTCATCTGGAACTGCACATCGAGCAGGCCCGAAAATTAGAACTCGACCAAAAAGAGATTGGCATTGTGACCAGCGTGCGCGGAACGATTCGTTTTCGTATTGTTGTGGTGGGAGAAGCGGCCCATTCCGGGGGTACGCCGATGGGGGTACAGTATCGAAAAGACGCGAATTTAGCAATGGCCTACATGCAAGTTGAGCTTGATAAACTGGCCGGTCAAGCCCTGACCAAAAGAGAAGATTTGGTTCAAACGGTGGGGGTCGTCAACACCGACCGGGACTTCAACGTACACAATCTACATGTTTATGAAAATGCGCTGACCAAAGTTAGCCCTTATGGCTACTTCACCCTTGATATTCGAAGTAATAAGCTATCGTTTCTGGAAAATTACGCGGCCCAGGCTCAGGAGACCATCCAGGCCGTGGCCCGGCGTTTCAATGTATTTGTAAAAATTCAGCAGACCGGCTTCTTGCTGCCCATAGAGGAGATGGACAAAACCTTGCAGAAAGCAGCGGTAGATGCATGCCGAAGCTTAAAGTATGACTACGAGATGATGCCCAGTGGGGCAATTCATGACGTAGCCGTGGTGGCTGCCCAGAAACGCAGCAATGGCTCATCTATTTCCGGGGGACTGCTTTTTATTCCCTGCAAAAATGGCCTTAGCCACAACCCAAAGGAATATGCCTCACCAGAGGCTATTCAAAAAGGGGCAATGGTTTTGGCGCAGACATTAGACTTGTTGCTTAATAAAGAATGAGCAGACTACTGACAGTCAAAATTTGACAAAATCCAATTAGCGTGATTTAATTCACAACATATCATAAATTTGTCCTACAATCTAACCATCCTACCTATTCGTCGTTGATATTGGTACTTTGCTCATGTTCAAGCGCAGTCCATCTCTAACGGAGCAGGTCAAGTCTCATCTCAAGCAGCGCATCATCAATGCTGAGTTTGATGGCGGCCGTATGCCCCCGGAGATGGAACTGGCCCGCGAATTGAAGGTCAGTCGCAACACAGTACGCGACGCGCTTGGTCGCCTGGAAACGGAAGGCGTCATTTTGCGTCGTCAGGGGGCAGGGACTTTTATCAATCAGGTCGGGCAGTTGGTCAAGAACCGTCTTGAGGAGATCATTCCTTACGAGGCATTGATCCGGGAGAGCGGCTACGTTCCAACCGTACGTTTGCTCAGCGCGCAGCAGAAACAGGTTCCTGCTGAAGTGACCACCCATTTGCATCTATCCCCTGACGAGGAATTACTGATAGTGCAAAAGCTCTTCCTGGCCGACGACAAACCGGTTATTCTCACGCTCACCTATATCCCCCCTGACATCATCAAACAGCCATACACGCAGGATGATTGCCGGCTGCCGGTATATGAATTCATCCCTCAATTCTGCCGGCAGGAATTTGCCTACTACTTGAGCGAGATTGTACCGCTAATCGCTACTTCCTGGCTGGCTGAGCGCCTTGATCTGCCGGAAGAAGGCGGCGCGCTCCTCACTTTTGAGGAGACAGGCTACAACCAGGATAATCAGCCCATTGTGCGGGCGTGTTCCCATTTTCGACACGATTTGCTGCGGCTGCGTTTAATTCGGCGACTGGCGCGATAAGATACGCATAATCTTTGAGATTAGAGATTATCTCCAATCTCCAATCTCCAATCTCCTAATCTCAGAGGAGACAAGCAAATGACAGAAAAACAGACCTACACCCTAATCGTCAATGGCCAAGAACGAACAGTGAGCGCCAAGCCCAACACCTTTTTGATGGATGTCCTCCGCGACGATTTGCGGCTGACCGGCGTGAAAGACGGCTGTTCCACCGGCCACTGCGGAAGCTGCACCGTCATCAAAGATGGCGAAGCGGTGCGTTCCTGCATCACGCAGATGAAACGGAGCGATGGCGCCAACATCACCACCATTGAAGGTTTAACCGCAGAAGCCGCCGCAGAGACCGCAAATTCGCAAATTTCCTCCTCCGCCTATTCGCCCATTCGCCCATCCGCAAATTCGCAAATTCCCCTGCACCCGATTCAGCAAGCTTACATTGATCAGGGCGCTACCCAGTGCGGTTTCTGCACTCCTGGCTTCATCATGGCCACCAAGGCGCTCCTTGATAAAAATCCCAACCCAAGCCTGCAAGAAATTTACGACGGTCATCGCTGGAATATCTGCCGCTGCACCGGCCACAATGCCATCATTCGCGCCGTGCAGCAGGCCGCCGGGCAAGACACGCCGCCGCTCCCTGCGGTGAAATCAACGCTGAAAGCCATTAGCCGCCCCCTCCCTCGCCCCGACGCGGCAGCCAAAGTGACGGGCGCGGGCAAATACGCCGACGACCTCTACGTGGAAGGGATGCTCTACGCCCGCGCCTTGCGCAGCGACTATCCCCACGCGCGTCTGCTGAACGTGGATGTGAGCCGAGCCAGAGAACTCCCTGGCGTGGTCGCCGTCCTCACCAGCGATGATATTCCGGGGCGCAAAATTTCCGGCGTCCACGAACTGGATTGGCCCGTGTTGTGCTTCGATAAAGTGCGCTACGTGGGCGACGCTCTCGCTCTGGTCGCCGCCGAAAGCGAAGAAATCGCCGCCGAAGCCTTGAAGCTGATCGAGGTTGAATACGAGCCGCTGCCCGTTGTCGCCGGCCCCAAAGAAGCCGCCGCCGAGGGCGCGCCCATCGTTCACCCGGAACACGAGACCGGCAACTTGTTTGAGCATTACCATCTGGACCAGGGCGGCCTGGAAGCGGGTTTTGCCGAGGCCGACGTGATTGTGGAGCGAGAGTACACCACCCAGACCGTCGAACACGGCTTCATCGAACCGGAGGCCGGTTTGGCCGTACCCGGCGCCGATGGTCGCATCACCGTCTACTGCGGCGGGCAAATCCCCTTCAGCGACCGGGAGCAAATCGCCGCCACTCTGGATGTGCCGGAAGAGAAAATTCGCGTAGTCAATATGCTCATTGGCGGCGGATTCGGCGGCAAAGAGGATGTAACGGTGCAAATTTTTGTGGCCTTGCTCGCCCAGGCCACCGGACGCCCGGCGAAGATGACTTTCAGCCGTAAAGAGTCGCTGCGGGTGCATCCCAAGCGACACGCCACCATCATCAAAATGAAGACCGGGGCCAAAAAAGATGGCTCGCTGGTTGCCCATCACGCCGAAGTTTACGGTGACGCTGGCGCTTACGCCAGCCTCAGCGGCCACGTGATGTTGCGCACCACCACCCACGCCGCCGGCGCTTACGAAATCCCCAACGTGGTCGTTGACACCTACGCTATGTACACCAACAACGTCCCCTCCGGCGCTTTCCGCGGCTTTGGCGTAACCCAAAGCGCCTTTGCAATGGAAAGCCAAATGGATCAACTGGCCGAAGCTTTGGGCATCTCGCCGCTGGAAATTCGGCGCAAGAATATTTTGGCTGTGGGCAAAAAGACTCTGGCCGGGCAGACCCTCACCGAAAGTTGCGGCTTGCCTCAAACTCTGGAATTGGTGGCCGCTGAAATGGAGAAACACGATTTTGTCGCCGAGGAAGGGGACAGACGTCGCGCCTGGGGGATGGCCTGCGCCTACAAAAACGTGGGCTTTGGCAGCGGCGCGTATGACGCCGCCGGGGCAGAAGTGGAAGTCTTCAGCGACGGCAGCGCCGTTGTGCGCGCCGGCGCCGCCGAAATCGGGCAGGGCTTGGTCGGCATCCTGGCCCAATCCGTCAGCGAGGAATTGGGCGTCCCCTGCGATCAGGTGGACGTGTTGGTCTCCGACACCGATTGGACTCCCGACGGTATGGCCACCACCGCCTCCCGCCAGACCTACGTCACCGGCAACGCCGCCCGTCACGCAGGCCGGGAAGTACGCCTCCTTCTCAGCCAAACCGCCGCTGAAATGCTCGATGCGCCGCCCGACAGTCTGACCTTCGCCGATGGGCAGGTCAGCAGCCCCGTCGTGAGCGGGACGAACGGTAACGGCAGCAGCGTTTCCCTCAGCGATGTGGTCAAAGCGGCTCGCCGAGAGGGTCGCGTACCCAAGATCAGCTACCAATACGTGGCCCCCCACACTGAGCAGTACCAACACTTTGCCTTTGGCTTCTCTGCCCAGGCGATGCTGGTGGAAGTAGACGTGAAGACCGGCCAGACCAAAGTCCTCAAAGCCATCGTCGCCAACGATGTGGGGCGGGCGCTCAATCCGCTGGCCTTGCAGGGGCAGGTCGAGGGGAGCATTTCGATGGGGCTGGGCATGGCCTTGCAAGAGAACTTCATTATGCAAGATGGCTACGTCAAGACTAACACCCTCAAAAAATGCAACTTGCCCACCATTGACCAAACCCCCGAAGTCATCTCTTTCTTTGTGGAAGAAGCGACCAAAGATGGTCCCTACGGCGCTAAAGGCGTCGGCGAACTGCCCTCCATTCCCACCACGCCGGCCATCATCAACGGCATTTACAACGCTGTCGGCGTTCGCTGTTACAACCTTCCCGCTGATAAGAAGTGGCTCAAGGCGCAGCTGGCAGAGAAGAAATGACCGCCGACCATTGACCGTCGACCGCCGATTGGCGCTCTGGCCGGTTCCGTGAACCGGCGGGCCTGTTGCGCGTAAGTTGCGGTTACGAGAGCGTAGCTACTGAAAGGTTTACGCCGGGCTGTACTAGAAAATTTACGGAAAGGAAAACTGCGTATGGAGTATCAAGAATTTACCAGAAAAGCCGAAAAACTTCTTTTTTCTTCCGAATATGATGCGCTACAAAAAGCTTTGACGATAAAGAAACCGAATTTGTGGCGTATTTTGGGTGTTGCAAATCGTGAAACCAGAATTAGTCGTTTTTTGGCGTGGTTGCTTAATCCCCGCGCTAACCATACTTTTGGCGATTTATTTTTGAAGGAATTTTTAGTACAATCGCTTCGGGCAGATGTTGGGTATAAGTCCATTTTGACGCCGGTTGAAATATCGCTCCTTGATTTGAGCAACGCCCTGATTAAAACTGAATATACCTTTCCCAATA
>DUEH01000185.1 GCA_011192195.1 Chloroflexota bacterium
ACCACCGCCAAAGAGTCTTCAACGGTAGGGTAGCCCAGAGGAACATAAGGCATAAATGCAGTGTTCTTGCGCGCGAAAACGTCAGAGATTGATTGTAAGCCGCTCATAATGCTTCTTGTCTCACCAGGTTTTTGGTTTGAAATCAGGCGAGTTCAACACATCCATCACGTCTTCGCCAAAGCCTAACACAATTACGCCTTGTTTTTCGCCATAACGCACCAGCGTTTTATCCACGTACAAGGAAGCAATAGCGCCGATGATTTTTTTGTCCTGATACTCAGGGAAGAAATTTCGCACTTCAGGTAGTGTCTTTTTCACAAATCTGGTAATATCATCTACGCGCAGCCAGCTCTTGGTTTCGTTAATCAACAGATAGTTTCCGCAGGCGGCAATTACATCAAATTCATGCTGCTGATTAGTCAGGGGATGGTGTCGTTTAACGCGCACGGCGCTATCAATTTCCCCCGCGCAAGCGACGGTTTCAGCCAAAATACGCGGCACACTGGGAGCCACTAAATCTTCGGCCATTGTGCCCATTTTTTGGGAAAGTTCGCCCCACTGACGGCGCGTTTCAGTTTTGAAGTCGCGCATCTCGTCTTTGAAGTCGCGCATCTCGTCTTTGAAGTCGCGCATCTCGTCTTTGAAGTCGCGCATCTCGTCTTTGAAGTCGCTCATTTCAAGAACAAACTTGCTAAAAATTTGTTCCAGATTGTAGACTCTCTTGTCAAGCATCACCGGCATTTTACACCTCCTCTATCTGCTTAACTATACCCTATCAAGGGTTAAAAATCAACCTGAATGGCGCATTACGGTATCCAGGTCTTTGTCGCCTCGTCCCGACAGGTTGACGATGATGACGGCTTCTTTGGGCATTGTGGGAGCGCGTTTGACGGCCTCGGCTACTGCGTGCGCCGATTCCAGCGCGGGGATGATTCCTTCCAGCCGGGAAAGCAGGTGAAAGGCTGCCAGCGCCTCGTCATCGGTGGCAATGGTGTACTCAATACGCTTTTGGTCGCGCAGCAGGGCGTGTTCCGGCCCCACCGAGGGGTAATCCAGACCGGCGCTGATAGAGTGGGTTTCCATAATTTGACCGTCGGCGTTCTGCAGAACGTAAGAGCGCGTACCGTGCAGAACGCCCACTCTGGCTCGCTCCGAATCGGCAAAACGGGCGGCGTGCTGTCCGCTGCTAATGCCCTTGCCTCCCGCTTCTACGCCGATCATCTGCACGCTTTCATCCTGCAAAAAAGGGTAAAACAGGCCGATGGCGTTGGACCCGCCGCCCACGCAGGCAATGAGCGCATCCGGCAGGCGATTTTCAATTGCCAGGATTTGCCGCCGCGCCTCCCGACCAATGACGCTTTGAAAATTACGCACCATTGTGGGGTAGGGATGCGGACCCAACGCCGAACCGAGCAGGTAGTAGGTGTCGGCCACGTTTGTCACCCAGTCGCGGATGGCTTCGTTGATGGCGTCTTTCAAGGTTCGGCTGCCCGATTCTACCGGACGCACTTCCGCCCCCAGTAATTGCATCCTGAAAACGTTGGGCTGCTGACGGGCAATGTCCACCGTTCCCATATAAACTACGGCATCCAGCCCCAGCAGGGCGCAGGCCGTAGCCGTTCCTACGCCGTGTTGTCCGGCGCCGGTTTCGGCCACAATGCGTTGCTTGCCCATTCTACGCGCCAGCAAAGCCTGCCCCAGAGCGTTGTTAATCTTGTGCGCGCCGGAGTGGTTCAGGTCTTCACGCTTGAGGTAAATTTTTGCGCCGTCCAGATATTCGGTGAGGCGTTGGGCGTAGGTCAGCGGCGTTTGGCGGCCCACGTAGGTTTTCAACAGATGATCCAGTTCGGCTTGAAAGGTGGGGTCGGCCTGCGCCTGCGCGTAGGCGTCTTCCAATTCCAGCAGAGCGGGCATCAAGGTTTCGGGGACGAATTGCCCGCCGTATGGTCCAAATTTACCGTTGTTCATAATGCTACCTTTAGTTATTGGCTCTTTTCAAAACAGCCAGAACTTGCTCGACAATTTCCAGGGCGGCTTTTTCCTGCGCTTCGCGGGTCATTGCGCCAATGTGCGGCGTAGCGATGACTTTGGGGTGCTGCACCAAGCGACTATAGCCCGGCGGCTCCACCGCAAAAACATCCAGAGCGGCTCCGGCCAATTTACCGGCATCCAGCGCATCGGCCAGCGCGTTTTCATCAATGATTTTGCCGCGCGCGCAGCAGATAAGATTGGCTCCGTTTTTCATTTGCGCCAGTTCGCGCGCGCCCAGCAAGCCGTAAGTGTCGTCGGTCAGCGGAACGTGCAGGCTGAGGTAATCAGACTCTTGCAGTAAACGCGCCAAATTCGCCGCTTCTGCGCCGCGCTCGTTGATTTGACCGGACGAAAGATAGGGATCAAAAGCGATAAGTCGCATCCCAAAAGCGGCGGCGCGCTGCGCAACGGCCATTCCAATGCGCCCCAGACCGATGATTCCCATCGTTTTGCCGGAAAGTTCGCTGCCCATCAGAGAACGCTTAAGCCACTCGCCGCGCTTCATTCCGGCGTCGGCTTCAGGAATACGGCGGGCCAGAGAAAGCATTAGCCCCAGAGTCAATTCCGCCACCGCTACCGTTGAGGCCGATGGAGAGTTGACAATGGGTATCCCGCGCGACCAGGCGGCGTCGGTGGCAATGGTGTCCAGACCAACCCCCACCCGCCCGATTACCCGCAGTTTGGGGGCGGCAAAAATCAAATCAGCCGTCACCCGCGTTCGAGAGCGAACAATCAGCGCGTCGTAGCGGGCAATTGTCTTTTTAAGCGTTTCAGGGGAGATGTCCGGCTGATACGCTACTCTGGCTGATTGTTCAAGTCGCTCTACGCCCGCCGGGGCAATAGCGTCGGCTACCAGAACGTTTGGAAAACTACTTCGATGTATTGTTTGCATCGGTGTTTCGGGTTCCATTATGCGATACATTTCTGCCCCTTTTGATAGATTTGATCGGCCACGCGCCTCTTTGATCGACCGAAATGGTAATCGTTCACCCGCCTGCCTTCAATTCCTGAATTTGACAAATCCAGAAGATGCTCTCTGAGGGACAATGGCGTTAAGGAGTTAGCATCCTGAGTAGGCCAAAGCAAAGCGTAGCCGTATCGAAGGGTGCGGGTCGGTGCAGATTCGGCGTTAGAGCCGCACCCTTCGATACGCCTTTTCAAGGCTACTCAGGATGCTAACTCCTTAACTTAACGCCCTCCCCCTGGCAAGGGGAGGGGACTGAATGCTTACCTTTTATAAATTCACTTCCGGCAGATGGGTCATTGCTTCTTTGACCATATCTTCAGGGTAAGCGTAATCGCTCAAATCGTCTTGCAGGTAGGCTTGATAGGAAGACAAGTCAAAGTGACCATGCCCGGACAGGTTGAAGGCGATGACTTTCTGGCGGCCTTCTTCTCTGGCTTGCAGCGCTTCGTCAATAGCAACCCTAATTGCGTGGGCCGATTCCGGCGCGGGAATGATGCCTTCTGCCTGCGCAAACTGAAGCGCGGCCTCAAAGGTTCCCAATTGATGCACCGAGACGGCCTCGATGTCGCCATGTTCGTACAGGGCGCAGATGTGCGGCGCCATTCCGTGATAGCGCAGGCCGCCGGCGTGAATTCCGGGCGGCATAAAGGTGTGGCCCAGGGTGTGCATCTTCACAATGGGCGCCATTTGCGCCGTGTCGCCGTAGTCGAAGGTGTACAAGCCTTTGGTCAGGGTGGGGCAAGCCGCCGGTTCCACCGCCAGAATGCGCGCATTTTTGCCGTTGGTAAGATTTTGGTGAACAAAGGGGAAGGCAAAACCAGCAAAATTACTGCCGCCGCCTACGCAGCCAATCACCACATCCGGGTACTCGCCGGCCATTTCCATCTGCTTAAGCGCCTCTTGTCCAATAACAGACTGGTGCGTTAACACCGGCCCCAACACTGAACCAAGCGAATATTTGTATTTGCCTTCAGAGGCTATTGCGGCTTCCACCGCCTCTGAAATAGCGATGCCCAGAGAGCCGGGGCTATCCGGGTTTTCAGCCAGCAGCTTACGGCCATACTCAGTTTTATCCGATGGGCTGGGTGCGACCGTTGCCCCGTAGCTGCGCATTACCACCCGGCGATGCGGCTTCATGTCATAAGAAACCCTGACCATATAAACGTGTACTTCCAGATCAAAGAAGTTGCCCGCCATTGCCAGCGCGCTGCCCCACTGTCCGGCGCCCGTTTCGGTGGTGAAGCCGACAGTGCCTTCTTCTTTGGCGTAAAAGGCTTGGGCCACGGCGGTATTGGCCTTATGAGACCCCACCGGCGACGTCCCTTCGTATTTGTAGTAGATGTGGGCCGGGGTATCCAGCGCCAATTCCAGCCTCCGAGCGCGCATGAGGGGCGTAGGCCGCCACAGTTTGTAAATTTCGCGTACCGGTTCGGGGATTTCTATCCAGCGCTCCATGCTGACCGCTTCTTGCACAAAGCGTCCGGGAAAGAGGGCGGTCAGAAAATCGGGAGTAACCGGCTCTTTGGTGACAGGATGCAACACCGGGCCAGGAGATACAGGCATATCCGGGTTGATGTTGTACCAGGTCTTGGGAATGTCTTCTTCTGTGAGTAAATACTTGTACTGGCTCATTTTTTCTCCTTTTTATGTGTGAATATTTATAGTTTAGCAAGCATTGTCTGAAACAGGCTGACGAAGGACGAAAGACAAAGGACGAATATTTCCAGCGCGCATTTTTCCGTCATTCGTCATTCGTCATTCGCCGCTTTCAGCTTTTGCCGCCTTGATAAACGCTTTGACTTTGGCGGGGTCTTTCTTCCCCTTTTTCGCTTCAACGCCGCTGCTCACATCCACGCCCCAGGGCTTGACCTGTCTGATTGCCGACGCCACGTTCTCCGGCGACAGGCCGCCCGCCAGCAGCACATTGTGTTGGCAAGCGATTTCCGCCGCCATTGACCAGTCGGCGACGCGCCCGGTTCCGCCGCGCAGGATGGGGTGAAAGGCGTCTAAAAGGATGAATGGTAAATGGTGAATGGTGAATGGTGAACGGTGAACGGCAAATGACTGAATAATTGCTTCTGCCCTCTCAAATGAACGCGGGTTGATGGCTTTGTAAGCGCGACCATTGAGTTCTTCCAAGAACAGGGGCGACTCATCGCCGTGCAGTTGCGCCAGGTCGAGGCCGCAGAAGTCCAGGGTTTGCTGCACTACTTTCGGAGAATGATTGACGAAGACGCCAACAAAGAGAGTTTCGAGTTTCTGGTTTCTGGTTTCTGGTTTTAAGTTCTGAATTTTGAATTTTGAATTTTGAACTCTAATTTCCATGGTACGCAACATCGAAACAATCTCTCGAACCCGTTCCGGCGAAACGTAGCGCGGGCTTGGCTCATAGAAGATGAATCCCAGCATATCCGCCCCGGCTTGAAGGGCAAAACGGGCGTCTTCATAGTTTGTCAATCCGCAAATTTTGATGATAGTCATTTGTCACTGGTCATTTGTCATTTGCTATTCGTGCGTAATGCGTAAGTTTCACCTTGTCTCCCCCGCTCCCCCGCTCCCCTGCTCACCGGCCCACCTCCGCCAACGTAACACCGCTCAACTCCCGCACCTTGCGGGCAACATTCTTTTGGCGCACAATAGCTTCACCAACAAGAATGGCGTCAACGCCTTCTTTGGCTAATCGCTGCACGTCGGCGCGGGTGTAGATGCCGCTTTCGGCCACGAAACAGACCTCGGCGGGGACGTATTGGCGCAGTTCGATGCAGGTGTTCAAGTCTACGCTGAAATCGCGCAAGTCGCGGTTGTTCGCGCCGATGAGGCGCGGCTTCAAGGGCAACACGCGCTCCAGTTCCTCGCGGTTATGAACTTCTACCAAGGCGGTCATCCCCAATTTGCGGCTAAGGTCTAATAATTTAGCCAGAGTATCATCCTTCAGGCAGGCGGCAATCAACAGCAAGGCGTCGGCGCCGGTGATTTTGCTCTGGTAAACCTGATAGGGGTCAATGATGAAATCTTTACGCAAAACAGGGCCAGGGTGATTTTGCTTTCTGCGTTCCGTTTCCAGCGCGTCCTGAATTTGGGGGATGAAGTCAAGCTGCCCCTGAAAGTAGTTGGCGTCGGTCAAAACGCTGATGGCCGCCGCGCCGTGGCGCAGATAAGCGGTCGCCAGTTCAACGGG
>DUEH01000186.1 GCA_011192195.1 Chloroflexota bacterium
TCATTGATTGGAGAGTATTTGACGGCGTTATCCAGCAGATTCTCGATGATGCGCTGCAAAATCATTGGGTCGGCTTGCAGAAGGGGGAGGTCTGGCGGTATTTGAGCGCTCACAGTGACTTTATACATATTGAACAACGACGACATCATTTCTATGCTGGTACCCAAAACTTCTTCAAAATTGACTGGCTCAATGTCAAAAACCAACTTATTGTTCTCCAGTTTTTGTTCATCTAACAGGGTTTCGGTTAGCCGCTGCATCTGTTTACCGGCTGCTAACCCCTCGCTCAATATTTTTCGACTTCCTTCTGCGATGGTGTTGTCCGGATCCATTGTCAGGAATTGCATAGCGCCCATCATAGCGGTCAGCGGAGCCTTGAGATCATGAACCAACATTCCGGTCAATAATTCTTTTAGCTCACTCAATTTACGTAGACGTCGATTCATGAAGTCTAGCTCTCTATTTTGAGCCAGAAGCGTGTTTTTAGTGTCAACTACCTCATTGTTGAATTCCAGCAATTGCCGAGAAAGAATGTCTACACGTTCCCTGATATTTCGGTGTTCCAGTACCTGCTGGATGCTTACTGCAACCTGCCAGGGCTGCGCCTGCGGCGGAATTAGCGCGTCAATTTCATCCAAATGCTTGGGAGGGTGCGCCAGCGACTTCTCATCTTGCAAGACAATCAATCCCAGAGCCGGATGGCGTTTCTTGACTTGCTTTAGCGCTTGCCATACACCGGCATTTAGCAAGGCTTGATCAATAATCCATGCGGCAGGCGGAGCGGCGCGAAAGGCCCCCAGCGGCTTGATGATCCTGTCATAAGCGCGAACATTGAAATCATGCTCCTTCAAGATATGATGAATGCTTTCTCGCCGCGTGTTGTCGGCGCTTATCAGTAAAACAATTTGGCCGGTGGCCTGTTGAAATTTTGCTTGAGGGTGGATGATGGATTCTACTTTGCTCAAAAATTGCTTCAAACTCAGCGGCTTGGGTAAGTAAGCCTGATAGCGCAATGTGTGCACTTCGGCGTCTGGCGCGGGGCGCCATGGCGTATTGGCGGGCGGCACGGTTAGGGCAGAGATCAGGAAGACGGGAATATCTTTTGTGTCCCGATCTTTTTGCAATTCCTGACAAAGCTCTACGCCACTCAATCCCGGCAGTAACATATCAAGTACAATCAAGTCCGGCTTTTCAGTGTGCGCCAGTCTAAGCCCGGCGTTACCGTCAACGGCAATTCTTACGGTATAACCGGCTCTGGCTAAACTGGTTTGCAGCATTTCCAGAATATTGGTATCTTGGTCAATCAATAAGATTGTGTTCACGACGTTTATCCCTTCCAAATTTGACAGGCTTCATTGAAGTGATGGGTTTACTTGTGGTCAACAATGCGCTTGGCGTGATAGCAGGTGTGCCAGATAGAATTTTTGGCGCGGTAACGATGATTGAATTTGATGGAATGATCCACAGCGGCTTGTGGCTTTGATTATCTGAGGTGAGCTGCTGTAAAAAGTTTCCTTCTTCTTTGAGTAAATATAAGTTATTGCGATGCACCAGTACCGACGTCGTCGGCTCATTCGGCAGCCAGATCATTTCCGGAAACTCCAGACCAACGCCGTTATCCAACGGGAAGATCAGACGCGGATTACTGCCGTCCCAATCAACGGTGATCAACTTGTACCAACTTTTCACCGAGTGCAGCGCGTCGGCAGCGCGAGCAAAGGTGATGCCGCCGGCGTGCCAGACGGGGTTGCTCCACATACCCGCCCGCTCCCGGATTTTGGCCTGAATACTACCGTCGGCGGCCAGCAGCCATACGTCAAAAATTTGACTCGCTTCGGGGCGCTCGTCTTGAATTGGGGCGCCGTGAATGACGGTGGCAATGAAGTTGCTGTCCGGCGACCACGAAACGGTGGGAACCCACACCCATTCGCTGGCGGTGTTGTAGGGCGCAAATTCCTTCAACGTGGTGACGGTTTTGCTGATGACATCAATTACGCCCACCTGGCTGGCGTTGGCAAAGGCGAATTTTTTCCCATCCGGCGACCATTTGAAGCTTGTTCCCCACCAGGGGTACAAGCCGCGCGTGTTGGCGGAGATGACCGCCGATGCTTCGGTTTGCGGCGCGCTGGTGTCCCACAGCCACAAATCGTTATTGGCTTTCCAGCCGGGCTGGCTGGTGACGCGCCTGGCGGTGCTGTATGCGATGAGCGTGGTGGAGATGGGCGAAAATTCGGCATATAAAACGCCTTTTACCGGCAAGGAGATGGGGTCTTCGCCAACGATGCGCGTGTTTACGGTCCACAGTTCGTTCAGCGGCGAGCCAGTGATGTTAGTAACGCTGCGACTGTATAAAAGCGTATTTCCATCACGCGATACGCTGAAGACGCGAGCATCCAAATCGCCGCCGGTGGTCAAGGGGCGGCGCACTTCGCTGGTTTCCTTCATTATCCAGACGTTGCCGCCGGATAGATAGGCAATTGAGCCATCAAAATGCGCCGGCGGAAGGCTTCCTTCGCCGCCGACCACCAGAATTTCGTCAATTGCTTCACGCGTGACGGCTCTGGAAACCTGTGTCCGGCTAACTTCCAGACCGTTTTCGTAGGTGATTTGGGTGATGATCTCTTCTTCCCCGTTCACGCCCAATTGCGCCAGACGCTGTTCGCCTTCCGGCAGCGCTTCGTTGATGACGATTTTGCGTTCAAAGGGAATGGTCAGGGTGTCGGTTTCGGTTTTTTCTGTGACGCGGATGACGCGGACAGTCATACCGGGGGTGATACTTTTGTACAAGTCCGGGTCAACACGATCCAGATCGCCCAGCGTAACTTTGGCTTCTTTGAGCAGGTCACGCACGGTGGCGGCGTTGGTGTTAAGCTGAATGCTCTGACCGTCTACTTCAACGGCTGCCGGGATGGCGCTGCGTCGGCAGCCGGTGAGCAAACTTAGCATCAGTAGCGTTAGCAAGACGGTCAATGCAAAATGCTGTTTGGCAAGAGGTTGCGCAAATAGCAACAAAGGGCGCCGGATGAAGGGCGAAGGGCCACCGCTGGCAGCCGTTTTGTTTTGCGTCTTGCGTCTTGCGTTCAGGTTCAATGTGCAATGCCGGAAGGATTGTTTAGTCTGCTTGATCAAGGCGGCAACAATCTGTTTTTTCACAATCTAATAATACTTGGAATCGGCGAATAAGACAAGGGGACAAGAGGGCCAGGGGCAAGGGGTTTTGCTAACGAATGTGTCTTCCAAAGCTTCCAAAGTCTAAAATTTTGGATATGATATACTGTATCTGGCTATAAGCGCGCAATCAGCGCTACTTCGTGTAGACTGAAGTACATTGCGTCATTGGCCCACCGAGGCGCAAAGAGCGGCTCAAGCTCCTTTGGTATCTTACGCATCATTTCCAGTAATTTCTCTTTGTTGGCGGAGGAGACGCTTTGGCGATCTGCCCACTGGTGGAACTCGAATTCTTTACTCAGCAGCCGCGCGGCTTGAATGTTAAACCCGGCCTGACGAAACAGGTTTTCCAGGCGAGTTTGCGGGTACACCCACCGATGCGAGGGGTCGCGGAGTTTTTCGTAGGCGTTGTAGTAGGCGGCAGCTTCTTTGTTTGGCGCTGTCACGTTGTCGGTGAAGCCTGAAACGCCGTCCGGTTTGAGGACTCGCTTGAATTCACTAAGCGCCTGCCGCGTGTGAGGAAAGTGGTGAAAGGCCAGCCGGCAGGTGAGCAGGTCAAAGGATTCATCATCAAAGGGGAGCGCTTCGGCATCGGCGAGTTTTGTTTTTAGCTTTCAGCGGTCAACTTTCAGCGGTTAGCAAAGACCAAAAGCTGAAAGCTGATGGTTGATAGCTGACCGCTAAAAGCTTTTTACGCTCCGGTTTGTACGACCATTAGGGTCATGTCGTCGTGAGGTTCTGCATCCTGAATGAAGCTGGATACGTCTTGCCAGATGCGCTCAAGGATTTGTTGGCTGCTGGCGCGGGGGGGAATGTTGCGGATGGATTGTTGGAAGCGCGGAAATCCAAACATTTGCTCGCTTTTGCTCATCGCTTCAATCATGCCGTCACTGGCTAAAATGATCGTTGTGTTTGGGTTAAGGATTACGGTTGTATTGTAGTAAGTAGTTCTGGCAATTGCGCCGATGGGCAAGCCGTAACTATCAATCCACTGAAAGGTTTCTTGCTGTTTAAGTAGGGGTGAAATCATACCGGCGTTGGCAACTTGCAGTTTTTTTTCTTTCAGATCAAAGGCGGCTACCAGCAGGCCGGTATTCATTCGGCTGCTTCGCATACGCGGATGAAGGTCATGGTTAAGTTGAGACAGCATATCGCCGGGTGAGGCAAATTGTCTGATTTGGGCATCTATGGCGGTGATGGCAACGGCCATAAAAAGCGCGCTGGGAACGCCTTTTCCGCTGACATCGCCAATAGCTATGCCAAATTGCCCATCAGGCAAAGAGAGGTAGCGATAGAAATCGCCGCCTACCAGCCGAGCGGATACGCTGCGGGCGGCAATAGACAGGCCGGGAATTTTTGGCGGGTCATGCGGGAGCAAGCTGATTTGGATGCGTCTGGCCAGCTCCATTTCTTCTTCCATCCGTTTTATCTCGGATTCGTGGAGTCGGGCGTTTTCCAGAGCAATGGCGGCCTGGGCGGCAAGTCCTTGTGTGATCCGAATAATCTTATTAGTGAATTTTTGTCCGGATTGAGTGGTGAGAAGTTCTACAACGCCAATGCTTTCGCTGCGGATAGTCAGGGGGATGATTAACCGCATCTTTGCGCCATTTTGCGCCATCCAGATTTGTTCAGGGGGGGGGATGTCAGGGTCGTCGCGATGAATAATTTTCAGGTGTTGTTGTTCCAATGCCGCTTTGACCAAAGGGCGATGCTTGAGCGAGTAGCTTGTGCCGGGCGGGGCTTTTTCCAGCCAGCCGACGGGCGTTTTTTGCAGGAATAGTTCAATGACTTCAAGGTTTTTTGCGGCATCCCAGCGGCCAATGATGCAGCCTTCTACTTTTGTCAGGTCAAGTATTTGTTGACTGATGGCTTTCAGCACTTCGGTGTGAGACAGGGTAGAGGTGATCACCAGCCCGGCCTGATAAAGCGCCGCCATTTCCCGGCGTCCTTGTTGTTCGGCCTGGTAGAGGGCGGCGTTGGTGATAATCAGGGCTATTTGGTTAGCCAAAGTGCTTAGCGTGGCGCGTTCTTCCGGCGACAGTCCTTGACGTGGGTGTCCTGTTACCAACACGCCAATGACTTCGTCGCTTTGCCAAAGGGGAGTGGCCCGACAGCGCGAGATATTTTGCGTTGCCAGCGTTTGAGCCATATCCGCTGCGCCTGCCTGCTCCAAGGCTTCTACCCATACATTTACGGGCGTATCTTGGGCCGTATGGGTGTTAAATGCGCTCACAAATGGATTTTCTGTTTCGTCCAGAGAAAAGGCAATTCGGTGCGTGGGCGTGTCGCCTTTGCGGCGTAAAAATTTATCCAGATGGCCGGCAGCGGCTTGAATGGTCAAACTATTGGTGTCGCGGTCTGGCAGGCAGACCATTACGCCTGAATAGTTTAGGTTTTGACGAATGCCTTCAACTGCCAAGCGAAGTATTCGATGTTGCGGCAGTTTGGCATTGTAGGTGAGGGCATTGATATTTTGCAAGGTTTGCAGCCGCTGATTGCTTTTTTTAAGGTAAGTGTAAATTCTGGCGTTGTCAATAGCCAGCGCGGCAAAAGGCGTTAAAGTTTCCAGAAATGACAGGTCATGATGATCAAAGTAGTCAGGTTGATTGTGGCTAAGGAACAAGACGCAATGCGTGAGTTTATGAGCCGTCAAGGGGATGGCAATTAGTGAAGCGGGAAAGAAATCTTCTGGCTCAAGCTCGCCTGCCTGAAGAATTTTCCCAATAGATTTTTCTGGCGAGGGTGTTGTTAGCCCGGCGCTTTTGGCCCAGCGGACAAAAAGGCTTTCCAGAGCGGCATCGGCGGGGGTTAAGGCGATGGCAGGAAGCGAACCGTCCGGCCACCAGATAAGACCATGCTCTGCTCCCAGCGCCGTAGCTGTAAGGGTGAGTAGTTCTCCGGCTATCTGGGTCAGGTCACGGGATACGCTGATGGCGTTGGTGATTTGCTGTTGCCACAGGTCTAATTTTTGATTGAACTGCTGCCGGCTGGCTTTGCTAACCGCTTGCCTGACGTTTGCCGGTTTTAGGGGTTTTATTAAAAAATCAAATGCGCCCAATCTTAAGGCTTGAATGGCCGCCTTTGTAGACCCGTGAGCTGTAGTGACAATTACAGGGATGTGAGGGTTTTTTGCAAATACTTCTTGCATCACCGAGAAGCCGTCTACCTGGGGCATCATTAAATCCGTAATAATGATGTCTGGATTCTCATGCAGCGCTTTTTCTATAGCTTCTGCTCCATTGAAGGCGGTTAAAACGCTTACGTTATTTTTTTCCAGCATGAGCGCAATTAATTGCACCATGTCTGGCTCGTCATCTACAATAAGGATGCGCGTTTGACTTAGTTGAGACATTTTTTATTATAGCATACTGAAGAAAGCAATTTCCAGCAGCAGCGCTCCTACAAGGAGTAACGTTTGATTGTCGTCTTCAATAGGGGATAAGTTTTCAAAAGCAGGCAGGCGGTCGGTGTCTTCATTGCCAAACCAGCGCAGCGCGCTGAGAGCGTTTATAATCATTGTCACATCGGCTGCTTTTTCACCAAAAAAACTGACAGGATAGGAATTTACCTCACCAAGCCCCACACTATCAGGGAGGGGGCGTTCCATGCTGCCCAGTATTTGACCTTCTGTCCCGAGAATACGCTGTTTGCTGAAATCCAGTACGCCTATCAGTTCGCCATCCCACTGAATACCGGCTTTACCTTGTCCAATAACTATCTTCATCTCTCCATAAACGGTTTCGGCGATGATAGCGCCGTTTTGCGGGCCGGGGACGTGGCTGCGAAACGTTACCAGTGGCGTATCCTCTTGGCTAAGGTGTAAAATTACGCCGTACCTTTCTGTACCGCTGGTTGTGCCTTGAAAGCTGTTAGAGAGGTCTTCAAGCTCAAACTCAACCAGCTCTTGCTTTTTTCTGGCCAGATACGTTTTTATATCTTCTTGCGGCGTTGGCGAAGGGGTGGCTGTTTGAAGGAGGTCGCTTGACAATGTATCCGGCGTGGAAGTGTCTGCGTCCAGAAGCGTCTCTACATTTGATGGCTGGTTAGAGGAAGCGTCTGGTCGGCGCATAATGACAATGATGGCAATGATTGTGGCAATGATAATTAGAAATGCTAACAGGGCTACAATGCCCAAAAACATACCCGCAAAACTCATAAGCTTACTCCGCTAATTTATTAAGCGCACTAAAACGCATTCTGACATTTTTTGACAGACCTGTTTGATTATACCATATCCAGACACATTCACAACCTTGACGCCTTGACAACTTCAAATTGTTATGTATCCTCTAGGGAGGGGGCGAATGATTACAAACCAGAAACTTGAAACCAGAAACAGGAGGGCGGAACAATGCTAATTACCAACGGAACCATTTTGACTTTTGGCGCAGAGAAAAGAATTATCCCCGGCGGCGCAGTGTACTATGAAGACGACGCCATTGTAGCGGTTGGTACTACCAGCGAACTACAAGCCAAATATCCTCAGGCGGAAAAACTAGACGCTGAAGGCAAGCTGATTATGCCCGGCAGCGTATGCGCCCACACCCATTTTTATGGCGCCTTTGCGCGCGGAATGGCTATCCCCGGTTCTGCCCCCACCAATTTCATGCAAATTCTGGAGCAATTGTGGTGGAAAATTGATCTTGCCTTGACTCTGGAAGACAGTCAGGTCAGCGCCGAAGTCTGCCTGGTAGATGCCATTCGGCACGGAACCACTACCTTGATTGACCACCACGCCAGCCCCAACGCCATTGACGGTTCGCTGGACGTTATTGGCGGGGCGGTTTTGCAATCTGGTCTGCGCGCCAGCCTGTGCTACGAAGTGACCGACCGCAACGGCACCGCAGGCGCCAAAGCCGGTATTGCCGAAAATGTGCGCTGGCTCAAAAAAGTGCGCGATATGCGCGTCCAAAATCACCCCGACGCGGAACGTCTGGGCGCATCCTTTGGTCTGCACGCCGCCTTCACCGTCTCTGACCATACGCTTGAGCAATGCCTCTCTGCCGCCTCTGGTCTTGACACCGGCTTCCACATTCATCTGGCAGAAGACAAAGCCGACGAGCAGCATAGCTTGCAGCGCTACAATATGCGCGTTGCCGAGCGATTGGAAGACCGGGGTATTTTAGGGCCAAAAACGCTGGTAGCGCACGGTATTCATCTTGACGCTTACGAAATGAACTCCCTCTATGTCACCAAAACCAAGCTCAGTCACCAGCCCCGTAGCAATATGAACAACGCCGCAGGCGTAGCGCCCATCGAAACAATGCTCAAAAAAGGGATTACCGTTGGTCTGGGCAACGATGGCTTCAGCAACAATATGTTCACCGAAATGGCCGTGGCCTATTTGCTGCATAAAAGCCATCAGGACGACCCTCGCGCTATGCCCGCCGATACCGTGATGGAACTGGCTTACGATAACAACGCCAAAATTGCCAACATCTTCTTCCCCAAACCCGTTGCCGCGCTGCAACCCGGCGCTTACGCCGACATCATCCTGCTGGACTACCACCCCTTCACTTATTTAACCGATGGCAACTATCCCTGGCATATTATCTTTGGCGTAGACGGCAGCCGCGTCACTCACACCATCGCCGCCGGGAAGATGTTGATGAAAGACCGCCACCTGTTGACAATGGACGAAGAAGCCATAGCCGCCAAAGCAAAAGCCTTGTCAGACAAAGTCTGGAATCGCGTAGCAGATATGAAATGACGAATGACGAATGACGAATGACGAATGGTTTTAAAGTGAATATTCGTCCTTCGTCTTTTGTCCTTCGTCCAATTGAAAGAATCTTCAAAGGACGAATGATATATGCAACGAAAAGAAGCCTTAACTCGCATAGCCTGGCATCAGGTAAAACAACTTAGTCTGGAAGAAGCTACGGCAAGTATCAAAGCTTTCTTCAAGGAGCCGCTCAAACCAAGCCTGCGAGAAAAACTTAACCTGACCGCTATTATGCAATGGGAAACGCACACTCCGCCGCCAAAGCTGCATCCCGGCAACCCCATCTACCGGCCGATATTAGTTGATCGGATGCGCGAGCGCTTCAAAGGCGCTTCCAATGAATATCTGGCGCATTACCTGCGCAGCAAGATGGGGATAAACGTAGACCGCGTAGAAGGTCAACCCGCTAAATTGCTTCCCTGCCCGGTTTGCAACTACAAAACTTTCACTGAACTGGGAACCTGGAAACTTTGCCCTGTCTGCGGCTGGAACAGTGACCCTATACAAGAAGCCATTCCCACCGAAGCCATCGGCAGCAACGGCATCAGCCTGGAAGAAGCCCGCCGCAATTTCCCCCAATTAGGAGCCATCACTCAGGAAAAGCTGGCTGAAGTCGACCCGGACGGAAAACAAAAGTTTCTCAAAGCGAATTGAGAGGAAGCGCTAATCGTAAATCCAAAATCTGAAATCCAAAATTGCAGGAGGAACTTATGTGCGGTATCGTCGGCTACGTTGGACCACAACCGGCCACTACTATTGTATTCAACGGCTTGAAAAGATTAGAATATCGGGGATATGACTCCGCCGGTATTGCCGCCGTTCAAGGCGATGGCGAAATTGCCGTGCGCCGCGATGAAGGTAAACTGATCAACCTGCAAACGCTTTTGCAGCAATCGCCCATCAACGGCCATATTGCCATTGGGCACACTCGCTGGGCCACGCACGGCGAACCCAGTCAACGCAACGCTCACCCTCACACCGACGAAAGCAACACGATTGCCCTAATTCAAAACGGAATAGTTGAGAATTACCGCTCTCTCAAAAAAGAGTTGGAAGAAAATGACCATCATTTTCAATCAGAGACTGATACAGAGGTCATTGTTCATTTGATTGATGAGAATTTGCGAGCCGGGTTTGATTTTATCAGCGCTTGTCGTCTGGCTTTCAACCGGCTCAAAGGTTCGCATGCTATTGTTGTTCTTAACAAGCATAAACCGGATAAAATGATTGCTGCGCGATTGGGTAATGCAGGCGGCGTAACCATTGGCGTGGGCGATGGCGAAATGTTCCTGGCCTCTGATATGCCGGCCATTTTGGAACATACTCGCCGGATGATCTTTTTGGAAGACGGCGAAATGGCCGTTATCGCTGCCGAGGGCGCGACCTTCACGACGCTTGACGGCGCAAAGGTGAAAAAAAGCATCACCGAAATCGCCTGGGACCCAGTCAGCGCCGAAAAGGGCGAATATCGGCACTTTATGCAGAAAGAGATTGCCGAGCAAGCTCGCAGCCTGACCGACACCATCGGCGAGCGGATAGACTTTGAAACGGGCGAAGCGCATCTGGCGGAACTGAATTTATCGGTGGAGGCAGCCAAAAATATCAAGCGTATCGCCAGCGTTGCTTGCGGAACCAGCGCCTACGCCTGCTTGGTGGGCAAATTTATGATCGAAGAACTGGCCCGCATCCCTGTAGAAGTAGACTACGCCAGCGAATTTCGCTATCGCAATCCGGTGATTGACCACAATACCCTCTTTTTAGCCATCAGCCAAAGTGGAGAAACCGCCGATACGCTGGCTGCAATGGACGAAGCCAAAAAACGCGGCGCGCGTCTGGTGAGCATTGTCAATGTAGTGGGCAGTATGGCGCAGCGCATCAGCGATGGCATTATCTTGATGCGCACCGGGCCGGAAATAGGCGTGGCTTCTACCAAAGCTTTTACAGCATCGCTGATAGATCAACTGTTGCTGGCAATGGCTCTGGGGCAGGCGCGGGGAACGCTTTCGCCGGAAAAAAGCTATGAACTGGCGCAGGCAATTATGGCCTTGCCGGATCAGGCCGGTCACGTTCTGAGCAACGGCAACGACTTTGAGACCATTGCCAACATCTTCCATGAGCGGGAACATTTTTTGTATCTGGGGCGAGGCATCAACTACCCCATCGCTCTGGAAGGCGCGCTGAAGCTCAAAGAAATCAGCTACATCCACGCCGAAGGTTATCCCGCCGGCGAAATGAAGCACGGCCCCATCGCCTTGATTGACGAGGATATGCCGGTTGTGGCTATTGCTCTGCAAGACCGCGTGTATGAAAAGATGATCAGTCAAATAGAGCAAGTCAAAGCCCGCAACGGCATCGTCATCGCCCTGGCTAACGAAGGCGACCGGCGCATTGCCAATTTGGCTGATCACGTGTTGACCATACCCAAGACGCATCCGCTCCTCTCGCCGGTATTGGCCGTGTTGCCTTTGCAGCAGTTGGCCTATCATCTCGCCGTTCGCCGTGGCGCAGACGTAGATCAACCAAGAAATCTGGCTAAAAGCGTGACGGTAGAGTAGGTTACGCTTGCCACGATTATGATATTGTGTACGCCATATATAACTTTCCATAAGAGTACTTGAATAGAACACGGATTGTACAGATTAAACAGATTTTCACTGATTTCTTTAATTTTTATCTGCGAAAATCTGTAAAATCCGTGTCATCCGTGTTCTATCTCATCGTTTTTGGCAATAGTTGCATATCGCGTTGTGTATACGAATAATACAACGTGAACTGGGGAAGAGCGGTGAAAAATAAATATGCCTCAATCAAAACCTCAAGATTCAACCAAAATTGAAATCGTCAAACCCACCCGCTCAATCAGCGTAATCCTGAATTATGTGTTGCTTGCGCTGCTGATTTTGCTTGCGCTCTTTCTGCCGCCGATTTCCCTGGTCGAGCGATTATCGAGCGTGGGCTACGAGAGCATCGGCGCCGACGGCGGGACGCTAGAGAGCGATGACGGCGCGCGGATAAGCCTGTTGCCGGGCGGAGCAAGTGGGGAAACGCGGCTCAAATTTAACGCGATACCGGCTGACTCCTTCTTGAACGGCGCCGCGAATGACGAACTCTCCGCCGCCGCCAACGAACTCCCGCACCATCTGACGTTAAAGAGCCGCGTCTACCACATCCAACATCGCGGAAATGTGTCTCAATCCTTCAAATTGAGCATCCCCTTGCCCGATGATCTGGAATCTGAGTACGCGCCGGACTTGTACGTTTGGGCCGGTGAGTCGTGGAAATGGCTGCCCAGCCACCGCATTTCGGCCAAAAATATTGTTCGGGCCGAGCTGGATTTTTTGCCCCATCAAACTCAATTAGCGGCGTTGATGAAGACCCACCCGCTTGGTCTTCACCTCAGCGGCGACTATTTTTCAGGCGCGTCAATGCCCGCCGAGGCCGAGGGCCTTGTCAATCGCCTCACGCTGCAAGGTTTTCGCGTGGAGGCGGATGGGAAAATCGCCGGGCCGCCCGCTCGAATCAAGAGCGATTTGCCCCTGATGCCCGCCATCCGCAACGTGGACAACGCCGGCGACATCAACGCCGGGATAATCGAAGCCATCTTGAGCAACCCTGACGCCCGCGACCGGCATATCCGCGCAATTGTCGAAGCGCTTCAAAGCGGAGATTATCAGGGCGTTGAGATTGATTATCGAGGCGTCAATCCTGAACTGCGTCAGGAATTCAGCGATTTTCTGGCGGCCCTTCGACGCGCTCTGCCCGATGATACACAACTCATCGCGCGGGTCGAATTTCCTCAACAGATGTCGGGCGGCGCGTGGGATAGCGGTCTTTACGATTGGCAAGCCATTGGCCGCGTCGCCGATACAGTCAAAGTTCCCGCTCACCCCAATCCCCAAACTTACGCGCCGGGTGGAAAAATGGAGGCGATGCTTGATTGGGCGGTGGAGCAGGTCAATCGCTACAAATTGCAACTGGTCTTCCGCGCCAACAGCGTCGAGGTGGTTGACGACGTTGCCCGCGACCTGAGTTATGCGCAAGCGCTTGAACAACTCGGCGGCGTTTCGATGGTGGGCGGCTTGGATATCCTTGATCCTGAGCAGAAAGTCGCTTTTGCCCTGACCGGCTTGCCAGGTTCTACCGGCGCGCAGGTTGATGAAGCCAGCGGAACCTACTGGTTCGCCTTTCTGGACGAAGCCAACCGGCATCATAGCGTTTATTTGAGCAATGCCGCCAACGTTGCGCCGGTTTTGCAATTGGCAGGGGATTATAACTTGCAAGGGTTGGCGGTGCAGACCTTGCCGGAAGACAATCCCGCCGCCGATGTTTGGGCGAGCATTGACAGCGCTCTCGATCAGCGCGCTGCGTCGCCTGGGGGCGAATACGCCGTTGCCTGGCGCGTGCAGTCTCAGGGCGGCAGCCTGATTACAGAAGAAGTCCGCGACTTGAGCGCCCCCAATTATCAATGGACGGCGCCGGACGCGGGCGGCTCTTTTGTGGTCTCTGCCGATATTTCTTCCAATCAGGGCGACGCGGTAGTTTCCGGCGGGAATATCTTTGTTCGGGTTGCCACGCCAACCGCTACCCCGACGGCAACTCCCACTCCCACCCCAACGCCTACATTCACCCCTACGCCCACTCCCAGTCCAACGCCTTTGCCGACTCAAACGCCTTCGCCCACGCCGGAGCCAAGCGCTACGCCGGCGCAAGTCGTCGCCGCGCAATCTCGGCAGCCCGCCGCGCCGCCACCGCCGGATGTTGCGCCGGTCAACGTTCCCTTTGGCTACGGTATTCAGGCCGACCCGCGCGGCGACACTCCCGCCAACGTGGGGCATATCAAGGCTATCGGGTTTAATTGGGTGAAATTTCAAATGGCCTGGGAGGATGTTGAATCGGCGCCCGGCGATTACTCCTGGGGAATGTGGGATCAACTGGTGAACGCCTGCAGCGCCAACGGCATCCAGATATTGTTGAGCATCCCCAAAGCGCCTGATTGGGCGCGGCCCTTCGATGACGACAAGGACGCGGAAGGCCCGCCGGAAGACCCGGCTCTCTACGCCGATTTTGTAGCCAAAGTCGCCGATCGCTATCGGGGCAGGGTGCAGGCTATTGAAATCTGGAACGAACAGAATTTGTGGTACGAAGCGGGCGGCGCGGGACGCATCAATCCGGCCAATTATGTTGAATTATTGCAGCAATCCTACCGAGCCGTCAAAGCCATCAACCCGGATATGATTGTAGTCAGCGGCGCATTGACGCCGGCGGGCAACGTGGGCGATCTGGCGATGGACGATGTTCAGTATTTGCAGCAGATGTATGAGAATGGCGCCAAAGGCTATTTCGATGCTCTGGGATCGCATCCCAGCGGCTACAATTGCCCCGCTATGAGCGATTGGCGCACGGTTAATGACAACACGGCTATCCATTTTCGAGGTACATTTGAAAATCGGCATCATAGCTGGTGTTTCCGAGGCACAATGGAGAGCTATCGAGAGGTGATGCTTGCCAATGGCGATGGCGACAAAGCGATCATCCCCACCGAATTTGGCTGGGCGGTATCCGGCAATCCCCACCCCGGCTACGAATACGCCCGCGACAACACGCCTGAAGAGCAAGCCCGGTGGATTGTGGAAGCCTATCAAATTGCCAAAGATTGGGGCTGGGTTGGCCCTATGTTCCTCTGGAATTTGGACTACGGCGTTACCGCTTCCGGCACTGAACTGGCCGACTTTGGCATCCTAAACACGCCCGCCTACCACGCGCTGGGCGGGATGGAGAAGTAAGCTACTCAAGCGCGGTATCTCAGCAAACGAAGGGCGTTCAACACCACCACCAGCGTACTCCCCTCGTGGACAATGACCGTAGCGCTAAGTTGCGCCAGCCCCAACACAGAAGTGACAATAAGCAGCCCGATGACGCCCAGAGAAATAGCCAGATTTTGCTTGATAATGGCTCTGCCGGCGCGACCAAGACCGACGGCAAAAGGGAGTTTGCTCAAATCATCGGCCATCAGGGCAACGTTGGCGATTTCAAGCGCAACGGCGGTTCCCGCCCCGCCCATCGCAATGCCCACAGTGGCCGTTGCCAGAGCGGGCGCGTCATTAACGCCGTCGCCAATCATGGCAATGTTGCCGTAAGTTTTTTGCAAGTCCTGTACGGCGTCCAGCTTTTGCTCCGGCAATAATTCTGAGCGCACATCGCTTACGCCCACCGCGCCGCCAATCTTCTGCGCTGCGTCATCGTTATCCCCGGTGAGCATCACCAGTTTTTGAATCCCCAAAGCATACAATTTTTGCAATACCCCCCGCACGCCCGCTCTGGGCGTATCTGCCAGGGCTAATACCCCCATAAACTGATCGCCTTGCTTAACGATCATAGTCGTTTTGTCGTCTGCCTCCAGACCTTTGACAATGTTGAGTAACCTGTCAGATTGTTCACTCTGCTCGCTTATCGAAGACAAGCTATTCGCTTTTACTGTGTCGTCAAAGAATTTTAGCGATCCAATTTCTACTAATTGACCGTCAACTTTACTGCGCACCCCTCGCCCGGCGATGTTTTCCAGGCCATCCGCCAACGGCAGAATGAGACCCTCGCCTTGCGCCGCCGATGTCACCGCCAATGCCAGGGGGTGACTGGATTGCTGCTCTACCGCCGCCGCTGTTCGCAGCAAATCGTCGCGGGCGTGGCCGTTCAGGGAAATGGCGTCGGTGAGGCTGAATTTGCCTTTGGTGAGGGTTCCCGTCTTATCGAAGGCCATCACCTTGAGCGCGCCCAGATTTTCAAGATGAACGCCGCCTTTGATGAGAACGCCGTTTCGCGCCGCCTGCGCAATGCCCGCCAGCGTCGCAGCCGGGGTTCCCAGCGCCAGCGCGCAAGGCGAAGCCGCCACCAGCAGCAACATAGCGCGATAGAAACTTTGCTGCACCGGCATCCAGCCAATCAGCGGCGGTACGGCAATAACCAGCGCCGCGCCAATAAGGATGACGGGCACAAAAACGGCGGTGAAACGCTGGGTGAAGCGTTGCGTGTGGCTCTGCTGACTCTGGGCTTCGGCGACCAGTTTCATCACGCGGCTGAGGGTGTTGTCTTTGGATAATTTGGTCACTTCAATTTCCAGCGCGGCGTCCTGATTGACGCTTCCGGCAAAGACCTCATCCCCGGCGCTCTTTTCCAGCGGCGCGCTTTCGCCGGTGATGGCGCTTTGGTCAATGGCGCTGCGTCCGGCGATGATTTTGCCATCTACCGGCAGACGGTCGCCGGGACGTACTACGGCCACATCTCCAATTTGCAGGTTTTCTACCGGGGCTTCAACAATTTGCCCTTTGCGTCTTACGCGCGCTGTTTTGGGCATTAGGTTGCCCAGCGCGTTGACGGCATTGCGAGCGCGGTCAAGGGCGTAGTGTTCGCCGGCGTGCCCCAGACTGAAGAGAAAGAGCAAAAATGCGCCCTCTGCCCATTCGCCCAAAAGCGCTGCTCCGCCTGCGGCAGCCAGCATCAGTACATCGGTATCAAAGTGACCTTTGAAAAGTCCGGGGACAGCGTGTACGCTAATGTCATACCCTCCGGCAAGGTAGGCCAAAATGAAGAAACTCAGCGCAACTTGAGCGGGCATCCCCGGAAAACTTTCTCCCACCCAGCCGATGAGAAAGAATAACCCCGCCAAAATAACCAAAATCAGCATCCGGCGTTCTTGTATCCAGTGGGGCAGAAATGAGGGCGCGCTGCCGTGATTGTACTCACCTTCTGTTTTGTGTTCTTTGTTTTGTGTCATTTTGATATTTACCTTTATTAAATATATAAGCATACGTTTATGGATTAGCGCAAAA
>DUEH01000187.1 GCA_011192195.1 Chloroflexota bacterium
ACAGTAATTTTATCCGTTCCCGGGCTTCGGTTTGGGAACGTTTTTTATTTCCGAAAGGCGCAAAAAAGCGGGGCGTCTGTTAGACGCCCCGCTTGAGTTGCCGAAATTTTGGGTCTGTATTAGCTGATTCTCCGGTTTTATTCGATAGGCATTCCCCCTTACAAGATATTGTTTTCAAGTTAATTACGCGCGCATTGACAGGATAGCACAAACGCTTGCGTTATACTGGTCGAAACGCAAACTTTGTCCCTGCGCTAATCGGTCATTTCCCCTACGCCCGGTGATGACTGGCATTAAAATTGCGCCTATGAACGCTTGTTACTATAATTCAAGCTATTCATCGCCCCGAAGCAGGAGTAACCGTTGAGCATTAACCTGGAGGGGGAACCGATTTCCGATCCCCCCGTTTCATCATCCAACATAACATCCGGTGAACAGAGTCTGGAGCAGTCTGCCGCCGCCATCACAGACAACAAGCAAAGCCAGATGGCAGAGAGCGACACCCAGAACAAATTGCCGGCAGCGCCAAGCAAGTGGGAGATTACCAGGTCCATTCTCCGGGAGACAATTGAAACCATTGTCCTGGCCGTGATTTTGATTTTTCTGATGCAATTGGTCATCAGAAACTTTCGGGTTGATGGGCGCAGTATGGAACCAAACTTACAACACGGACAGTATCTGGTGGTAGACAAAATTTCTTATAAATTGCCTTTTGACATCCGCCCTCCCCGGCGCGGCGACGTGATTGTTTTTGTTCCCCCCAATTACCCCAACAAGGATTTTGTCAAACGGATCATTGCTTTGCCGGGCGATAAAGTAGAGATCAGAAATGGGGACGTCTACGTAAACGGCGAATTGCTACCCAATACCTTCAACGCCAGACTTGATCACTCATCTAAAGCAACCCTCACTGTGCCAGAAGGAGAACTGTACGTAATGGGAGACAATCGAAGCCACTCAAACGACTCTCGAAATTGGGGAACGCTAGATATAGATCAGGTTGTGGGCAAAGCGTGGCTATCTTACTGGCCGCCAAAAAGTTGGGGACTGATCCCCAGCGATGCGTCTATCAATTCAGCAAGCTTACAAAGCCTGTTTAGTGGAAGGTGAAGGACACCTGATTTACGATTTCTGATTTGCGATTTACGATTGAAGTACGTAAGGCAAACAATCATCGTCAATCCAAAATTGTAAATAGATCGTTTGCAAATAAGTTTCCAAACAACAGCGACATTTTTTGTCGATACAAAAGCTCTAAGGCGCTAGATATGCAAATTTGCCCGCATTGCCATACCGGAAAACTGGAATTACAAAAAGTAGTGTTTGTTCAGCAACACGGCCCCGGAACGACTATTGTAGACCGCATTCCGGCGCTGATTTGCGACGCTTGCGGTGATAAATCTTATGATACACGCGCGCTGGAAACTTTACAACGTCTTCTCTGGTCCCCTGCTATAGCAAAAGCAGCCCCTCAAGCGCCGCACGTTAGTAACACCTAAACGGGTCATATTTTATGAACGCTTCTCAAAAGGTCATCCTTCTGGTAGAAGATGACTCGGAAAACAGACGACTAACCAAAGATTTATTGAGCTTTCAGAATTATCGAGTCATTGAAGCCGAAGACAGCTATCAAGCGCTGGACATCTTGCAAAGAGACCCTCCGGACCTTATACTAACCGACGTATCGCTCCCTGGTATGGATGGACTCACGCTAACTCAAAAAATTCGCGCTCAAGAAAAATTCGCCCGGATGCCAATCATCGTCTTAACGGCTTACCTCCGCCAATCAGACCAAGAGGCGCTACAGAACACGACGCTGTTGCAATGCCTCTTAAAACCGGTGAACATTCCAGTATTATTGACCCACATTCAAAATCTTATGCAGGCCGCCTAAAATGAGTATAAGCAGATTACGCCAACCCACCCTTACCGCAGATTTTTTCACCGGCAGCCATCGCTTTTCTGCCAGTGTTGTCCTGCAAAACCGTCGTTTGACAGATATATTGAATGATCGGCTAACTGATTTTTTGCATATCAAAGACGTATACGTATCACGCATCAACAATCCCGGCGAAATTCTGGGAACTTATAAAACAGCCACCTTACTCAAACCGCACATCACCTTTGTGGCCCTGCCCACAGAAGCCGACGGCCTGTCAAAAGAACACAAATATAATACCTTTTCCAAAAGTACAGAAGAAATTTTCATCACGCTGCCTTCCTTTGAAATAAGTGGTCGGCTGGAAATTATTGGCAAACTTGATCTAAAAGCTATCCTGACCATTGGCACTACAAAATTTATGCCCATTTTTCAGGGAAACGCTGTCAACGCCCTGTATCCAAGCGTCACCTTTTCCGGGCCGGTACTATTGGTCAATAAAGTGGCTGTGGAACTATTCAGTGTGATTGAACACGGATAAAAAGCAATGGCTCATATTCTCATTGTAGATGATGACAGAGATATATTGCGATTGATGGAATTTTCGCTCAAGCGAGCCGGGTATGAGGTGACAGTTGCCTCTAATGGGCCGCAAGGCCTGGAAATAGTCTCTACCATCACGCCTGATTTGATCATCGCCGATATTATGATGCCGGAAATGACCGGCTATGAGTTCACCCGTCGCCTGAGAGAAATGCCGGGAATGGAAAGCTTACCCCTCATCATCTATTCTGCGCGTTTTCAACCCATTGATAAACAGACGGCTCTGGACGCGGGCGCCACCGAGTACATGCCCAAAACCCTTACCCCCACCGAAATAGTTTCGCAGGTCAAAAAACTTCTGGGCGAAGATACTCCTGCGGCTCAGGAACAACTGGGAGCCACCTTTGCCTTTTTTAGTTTGCGCGGCGGCGTTGGCCTTAGCAGTTTAGCGGTTAACGTTGCAGTGGCGCTGGCCTATAGCCAGAAAACGCCGGTTTGCCTGACTGATTTGAATCCCTTTGCCGGACACGCCGGCCTTATGCTGGGCTTGCAACCTAAAACCCACCTGCAAACAGTCCTTAGCAGCCCATCGCCTGTTTCTGGCCCAGTGCTAAGAGAACATCTGGGCGATCACGTATCCGGCGTACAGTTGCTGGCTTCCCCCCTGCTGCCCTCCCCAACATCAGCAGCGCAAAATCAAGTAGAAGCGGTCATCACCGCTCTCCGCTCCGAATTTAAATTCAGTATCCTTGATCTGCCCCACATTCCAGATTCGGCCACCCTTGAAATTTTAGCTAAAGTCACCAAACTGGTACTGGTGCTATCGCCCGATATGCCTTCTTTGCAATCTGCGGTAGCCGGCGCGCAATTGCTAACTCAAGCAGGCATAACGGCGGAGCAAATTGCGCCGGTTCTAAACCACAATTCTCCTGCGTCCGGCCTATCAAAAGAAATTATCCAAAAAACCATTCGCCTCCCCCTGGCGGCAGAAATTCCCTTTGAGGCGGGGATGATGGCCGCCATAAACAGCGGCAAAACGCTGGTACTTCATAATCCCAAATCACCCACAAGTCTGGCCATTGCCAGATTGGCCGTAACCCTTGTAAAACAGGAACAATAGTTTGCCCAAATCCAGACGAAATGGTAAAATCTTCTCCGTTCAAGTCTGTCCCCGTCGTCTAGTGGTCAGGACACAGCCCTTTCAAGGCTGTGACACGGGTTCGAGTCCCGTCGGGGGCATTTTCGGCAAAGTTTGTCACAAGGCAAACTTTGCTATTTTTTTATCTACAGAATTGGTGTACTAAAAATGCCTGGAAAAAATCACCCTAAATTCCACCTCTGGTTTGGCGTATTACTGCTTGCCATAAGCGCTATGCTGGCTTGCAGCCCCGGCTTTTTTGCGCCGCCAACACCCACCGCCACCCCAACCAAAACGCCAAAAGCGCAATCGGCGGCTCAGGCTGCCCCCACTCAAGCGCCTGTCGAAACAGTTGCCGCGCCGGACAACACGCCTATCCCCACCGACACGCCCCTTCCCACTAACACCCCGTCGCCCACCGAGACGCCCATCCCTGCCGACACAGCAACGCCCCTGCCGCCTGCAGACACGCCCGCCCCCACTAACACCCCCGTTCCCGCCAACACAGCAACGTCCGCGCCGCCCACCAATACGCCGGAACCAAGCGCCACGCCTACGCCAGAAGTGGCTTACAGGATTTCGCATTACAAGGTGCTGGGCGAAAACGAAAATAACGGCGGCATTTTCAATAAGGGCGGACAACATTTCATCTTTTTAAGCGTAGTTGATGCAAATGGCGTCGGAATAGATGGCGCCCTTGTAAAAGACGCCAACGGCAGTTCTTTTGAAGTTGTCACCGGGAGCAAGGGGCCAGGCAAGGCAGAAATATCCATGGAATGGGAACCCTATAAACTTTACGTAGCCGCCGATCCCAACGGCCCTGCCACCAGCGAAACTTCTAACCAGATGAACACCGCCTTTCCGCACATTCCTGACATTGTGGGCAAACTTGGCTCAATAGACAATGAATATTCCGTATGCCCCACGCCGGATATTCGCTGCGAACCGCCATTCTATAGCGTGCATTTCTCGTATGAGATCACCTTCCAGCGAACGTATTAAGAAACTTTCAGCTTTTTCCCAAAAACCTACAATCACTATCAATGATCGTCCATCTTCACTTGATGGGCGATTTTTATTGCGCGCCACCCGCCTTACCTCAAACATTTTCCCTGGCCTGATGCAATATGACAAACGTCACTTTATCTCGTGACATCTGTCACTAGCTTCCAGTAAAACTTGTGCTATAATTTGTTTTTGTATTCGTATATTCGTTTACCCATATATGCGATTAGGCGTAACTATGAAAAAACCAGAAACGCAAGAATTACGTACAATGCACGCCATGCTATGTCAAGCCATTGCTGATCCCACGCGCATTGCCCTACTATACGAACTAAACGATGGCCCCAAAAATGTCACCCAATTGGTAAACGCGCTCTCCCTGCCCCAAGGCACCGTATCGCGCCATCTTAAAACTCTGCGTGAGCGTTATCTGGTGCATACCCGGCGGGACGGCTCTTACATCCACTATGAGCTGGCCGACTCCCGCGTAATTGATGCCTTAGACCTTATGCGCGCCATAAAAAGCGATATTCTGGCTCGACAGCGCAATCTGGCCGAAGCCGTTATGAAATAATTTACGAATTACGAATTACGAATTGATTTTGCCAATAGATTCGTCGTTCGTAACTCGTCATTCGTCATTCCAAAGAGGTTTCTATGAACAACACCAAATACGTCTGGCTCATTGGGCTGGTGGTGACTCTGGCTATCGTCATCGTTCCCATCGTTATCTTTGGCCCCCGGGCCGAGGCCAAACGTGACAATCCCCAGGCCCACCTTCCCCAGCCTATGAACCACACCGACCACACTGCGTTGATGACAGGCCCCTACGAAACAGGCGCCGACGTGACCAAAGCCTGTATGGATTGTCATCCAGAGGCGGGGGAGCAGGTTATCCACACCGCTCACTGGACTTGGGAGAGCGAACCGATCTACGATCCTGATCGACAAGAATTCGTCACCACCGGCAAAAAGAACAGCATCAACAACTTCTGCATTGGCGTTCAAGGAAACTGGCCCGCCTGCACCTCTTGCCACGTTGGCTATGGTTGGATGGATGAAAACTTTGATTTCTCCAACGAAGAAACCGTTGACTGTCTGGTCTGCCACGACACTTCCGGGATGTATGTTAAATCAGAAGGCGGCCTGCCCGCCGAGGGTGTAGACCTGGCCGCCGCAGCGCAGAGCGTTGGCAGCCCCACGCGTGAGAACTGCGGTAGCTGCCACTTCAGAGGCGGCGGCGGTGACGCCGTAAAACACGGCGATCTGGATGAAAGCCTCTACTTCCCCACCGCGCGCATTGATGTTCACATGGGCGAGTATGACTTTCAGTGCATTACCTGCCACAGAACTGAAAACCACAATATCAAAGGGCGGGCCATTTCGGTCAGCGTGGATAACAAAAACCAGGTCTACTGTACCGATTGTCACAACGAGACGCCTCACAACGATGAACGCCTCAATGGGCATACCACATCAGTAGCCTGCACAGCCTGCCATATCCCCACCGTGGCCAAAAAATCAGCTACCAAAATCCACTGGGACTGGTCAACCGCTGGAGCCGAAGACCTGGAAGACAATGCCCACTCTTATCTGAAGATCAAAGGCACTTTTACCTACAAAAAAGAGCTGGAGCCGGAGTACTATTGGTTCAACCGCACGGCAGACCGCTACATGCTGGGCGATGAGATCAACCCCAGCGAATCCACCCCTATGAACAAGCCCAAAGGAGACATCAACGACTCCACGGCTAAAATATGGCCCTTCAAAGTCCATCGCGCCAGCCAAATTTACGATACCGGGTACAATTACTTCATCCAACCTAAAACTGTTGGCGAAGGGGGTTACTGGACCGAGTTCGACTGGGATCAGGCTGCCCGTCTGGGGTCTGAGGCCACAGGGCTGCCCTATAGCGGCAGCTACAGTTTTGCCAATTCAGAAATGTACTGGCCCCTGGCCCATATGGTCTCTCCCAAAAACGACACCTTGCAATGCGTAGACTGTCACAGCGAAAGCGGCAGGATGGATTGGATAGCCCTGGGTTATGAAGGAGATCCGGTTAAAGTGGGGGGCCGCAAAATAGATACAACATCGCAAGCTATGAGCCAAGAGGGAGATCAATAATGCAAGCACTTATCATCGCTCTGGCCGGTTCCGTGAACCGGCGGACGTGGCGCGGAACCGCTGCGAGCTTATACACGCGCCACGCACTACGCACTACGGGAATCGTCGCCCTTGCCCTCCTCATCGCCCTAATGGGGACAGTCAGCATCAGCATTGCTCAGGAACCATCGCTTCACCCCACTTTTCCCCTGTTAGATGAATACGGCAGCAATGTGCTAGACAGCGGCAATCCCGTTTCAACAATGAAAACCTGCGGCAAATGCCACGACACGGACTACATCGAAAGCCACAGCTATCACGCTTCTCTAGGTATGGATCAGTTCACCGAAGCCGGAAATGTCCCCAATGGGCGCGCCTGGGAACAGAGTCCCGGTTCCTTTGGCAAGTGGAATCCGCTCATCTACCGCTACCTGACTCCCAAAGGGGATGAACTGCTGGACCTGGGAACGCCCGGATGGGTGCAGTCGGTCGGCTTTCGACACGTAGGCGGCGGCCCGGCGATGACAACGCCCGAAGGGCAGTATCTCCCCTCGGTGACGCCCCAAAAAGATGATCCGGCAACCCTGTATATGTCTCCCGCTTCCGGCGAAGCAATCCTTTGGAACTGGCAAAAATCGGGCGTAGTGGAGATGAACTGCTTCCTCTGCCACATCCCGAACCCCAATAACCAGGCCAGAAAAAACGAACTTGAAGCCGGCAACTTCAAGTGGGCCAATACAGCCACGCTGTTTGGCACAGGCATCGTCAACAAAAGCTTTCCCGGTTACGACTGGAATCTCGAAGCCTTCACCGATAAGGGGGAACTGGCGCGCCCATACATCACCCTGCAAGACCCGGATAATCAAAACTGCGGTTTATGTCACGGCGAGGTTCACACTGCCAACAACACGCCCTTTGTACGAGCCGGTTGCGACTGGAACACCGCTACCACCGGTGAAATCATCTCTCCGCAGCGTCTTTTCAGGACGGGGATGAATTTGCAAGACAAAGAAAGCCTGTCGCGGGCCTGGGATATTCACGCCGAGCGGGTGGTTGACTGCGTTGACTGTCACCCCTCTACCAACAACCCCGTCTACTTTGAGGGTTCCAAAGACCAGAGCTTGAGCCATTTAATCTTTGACGCCCGTCGCATAGACATTGTAGATTACCTGCACCAGCCCTCACACGACTTTGCCAAAGGTCAAAGCGCCCAAAGCACCATTGCGCCGGATTACAATGGCACCATGCGCCGCTGCGAAGGCTGCCACGACCCCAACGCCGTCCACGATTGGCTACCCTACAAAGAAGCCCACTTCAATGCCGTTAGCTGCGAAACGTGTCATATTCCCAAAATGTACGGCCCCGCCTTTCGGCAAGTTGACTGGACAGTAGTCAATCTGGATGGCAGTTTCCAGAATGAATGTCGGGGCGCTGAGGGAGACCCCAGCGAGGTTACCACTCTGATTACCGGTTATAACCCTGTCTTGTTCCCCCAAAACCGGCTGGAAGGAAATACGCCCTTGGCCCCCTTCAATCTGGTTTCATCCTGGTACTGGATCCAAGGCGACCCGCCTCGCCCGGTCAGACAATTCGATCTGAAGGCGGCCTATCTGGATGGCGACAATTATCGCGCCGACATACTGGCCGCCTTTGACAGCAATGGCGACGGCCAACTGGACGACGCTGAACTTCGGATTGACGATCAGGCCAAAGAAAATTTGGTCAAAGGCAATCTGGAAGCGTTGGGGCTGGAAAATCCGCGCATAGTGGCCGAAATTCAACCCTACAGCATCAATCACAACGTTACCAACGGCGAGTGGGCCACGCGGGAATGCGCCGAGTGCCACAGCAGCCAATCTCGCGCCGCCGAGGCAATGCTGCTGGCTACTTACCTGCCGGGCGACGTTTCGCCTCAATTCTTCGGCGATGAGAAAATAGCCCACGCCGGCGAATTCAAAACAAACGAAACAGGCGGCTTGTCCTACCATCCCGATGTAGCCAAAGAAGGGCTTTACATCTTCGGTTACAGCAGCGTTGGGTGGATTGACTGGTTGGGCATTTTGGCCTTTTTGGGAACGATGTTGGGAGTTATAGCCCATGGCGGTATTCGCGTTTACACGGCCATAAAAATGCCGCAACATCACGAACACAAATACAAACGGGTCTATATGTACACTATTTATGAACGCTTGTGGCACTGGATACAGGCCATTGTCATCTTGCTGCTCATCTTTACCGGCCTGATCATCCACAAGCCGGATATGTTTGGCATCTTCGATTTCAAATATTCGGTGCAGGTACACAACGTTTTGGGCTTCATTTTGTTTGCAGACGCCTTGTTCTCTGCCTTCTACCATCTGGCCAGCGGTGAGATCAAACAGTATCTGCCCCAACCCAGCGGCTTCTTCCACAATATGATTGAGCAGGCCACTTTCTACGTGAAAGGCATCTTCACAGATGAGGAACACCCCTTTGAGAAGACCCCGCAGCACAAACTGAACCCGATGCAGCAGCTAACCTACTTTAGTATTCTGAACGTGCTGCTCCCCTTGCAGGTGGTCAGCGGCATCACCATCTGGGGCATGCAAAAGTGGTCCCATCTGGCTCAAGGTCTGGGCGGACTGCCCGTTCTGGCCCCCATTCATTCACTGATTGCCTGGCTTTTTGCCTCTTTCATCGTCTTGCACATCTATCTAACCACCACCGGACACACCCCGCTGGCCGGCATCCAGTCTATGATTGACGGTTGGGATGAGGTTGAAGTTCACGAACATCACGCTGCGTAAAGTGCGATGCACCTAACAGGTGCGTTGCACTTCAACGTGCGGCTATACGTGAGGATAGGTGCAACGCACTTTTCAAGTGCATCGCGCCGCTTAATCACAGGAGGACACGAAACTAATGGAAGAAACAAGCAAAAAAGAAACTTACGTAAACTCATATTTTGGCGGCACATTGCTGGGCATTGTTTTGTTCCTGGCCTTCTTCATCACCGGGAATGGGCTGGGAGCGTCCGGCGGTTTGAACCGTTATCTGGTCTTTGTTCAAGACCTCTTTGCCCCCGAACACGTTGACCGGGTGGCCTACCTGCTGAACATGGCCGGTGGAGACAAGAATCCGCTGGATAGCTGGATTGTAATTCTTACCACCGGCGTCTTTCTTGGCGGTCTGGTCGCGGGACTGCTCAATAAGCGGGTCAAGTTTGTCACCAATAAAGGCCCCAACATCAGCGTGAAAACCCGCTGGGCTATGGCCTTTCTGGGCGGCGGCTTGATGGGCTTTGGCGCCAGACTGGCTCGCGGATGCACCTCCGGGCAGGCGCTGTCCGGCGGAGCGGTGCTGTCGGTAGGAAGTTGGGCGTTTATGTTCGCCGTCTTCGGCGGCGGATACGCCCTGGCTTATTTTGTGAGACGACTTTGGAATTGAGACGAATGGCGAATATGCGAAACTGCGAATAGACATCCATTCGCCATTCGCCATTCGCCATTCGCTAGATACGGAGATTTGAGACTATGGCTCCTTTTCCCTTGGAAGCATTATTCGGCAAGTTTGGTATGTACGCCATTTATCTGGCTATTGGCTTTGGCTTTGGCTTCGTGCTGGAGATTTCCGGCTTTGCCAATTCCAAGAAGCTGGCGGCGCAATTTTACTTCAAAGATATGACCGTGTTGAAGGTCATGTTCACGGGCATCATCGTCGCTATGCTGTTGGTTTTCAGCGCAGTCGCTCTGGGTCTTCTGGATTACAACCGGGTTTGGGTGAACCTGACCTATCTGTGGCCCGGCATCGTTGGCGGGTTGATTATGGGCTTCGGCTTCATCATTGGCGGATTTTGCCCCGGCACATCGCTGGTGGCGGCCGCTACAGCCAAAATTGACGGCATCTTCTTCGTTCTGGGTGTAACCTTCGGCATCTTTATCTTTGGCGAAACGGTGCAATACTTTGAAGACTTCTTCTACTCCTCATTTATGGGCCGTTTCACTCTGCCGGAACTCTTCGGCCTGCCAACAGGCGTGACCGTTCTGGGGGTTGTTTTGATGGCTCTGTTCATGTTCTGGGGCGGCGAGCAGCTCGAAAAAATCTTCGGCGGCGAAGACCCGGCCAAAGCGCCCAAGCTTCGCTACGCCGGAGCCGGCGTAACCGTACTCATCGCCGTCCTCCTGGTCTTCATCGGTCAACCGACTACGGCAGACAAGTGGGACACCATCGCCGCCGAAAAACAACCGATGCTGGACAATCGAGAGGTCCAAGTCCATCCCGCCGAGGCGCTGGAATATATCTACAATGACCGTGTTGATGTAGTATTGTTGGACATACGCAGCGAAAACGACTATAACCTTTTCCACATTCAAGATGCGCAGCTTACTTCTCTGGATGAACTGCCGGAACTGACCAAGACGCTCCTGCAAAAGCCCGCGAATACCCTTTTTGTAGTGATGAGCAATGATGAAGCCACGGCCACCGAAGCCTGGAAAGCCCTGACCGCCGAGAGCCTGACTAATGTTTATATTTTAGAGGGGGGAATCAACAACTGGCTAGATAATTTCAGCGGTGCAGGAGCAGAAACAGAAAACGCCGATGCAGCGCTCCCCCACCCTAAACCGCTGACCAACCCAGCGCCCGGTGACGACATTCTACGCTACGCCTTCCCCGCCGCTCTGGGGGCGCTCTATCCCGCCGCTACCCCGGAACCACACGACTTTGAGATTGAGTACACGCCCAAAGTAAAACTTGAACTCAAACAAGCTTCCGGAGGTGGGTGAGGCTAAAAACCAAGCCGCAGGCTGCGGCTAAAAAACAGAAATAAAATAGCGCCCCATCTCGTTTCCACGCAATACGCGGGGACGAGATGGGGCGCTATTTTATTGACTAAACTTCCTCAATCACAATCTCATAATCAATTTCAGCCGAATGTTCCAGCATAGCGGTAACGCCGCAATAACGTGTCTGACTTAACTCTACCGCCTTCTCAACCTTTTTCCGGGGAACATCCGTCCCCTTCAGATAATACTTCAGTAGTATCTTCTTGAAAACTTTGGGATGCTGGTCGGTCAATTCCACTGCCGCTACATCCACATAAAATTCTTCCGGTTCCACCTTCATTTTTCGCAGAATGCTAATCACGTCCATTGCTGTACATCCCGCCAGCGAAATAAGGCTCAACCCCTTTGGCCTGGGGCCTTTATTTTTTCCGCCTACACTCTCATCTGCGTCAATGTGAATACCAAAGCCGTCCAGTTCTCCTAAAAAGTGCATTCCTTCTTGTAAGGTTACTCTTACTGGTTGCATTTGCAATTCCTTTCATTAACTGCTTTCTATTAACCGCTATCCTCTTCCAAAGCGGTTATCGTAGGTTATTTTATCAAAATGTTCCCGTTGAAAAAATTCTTCCAGCGCATCTTCGCCTTCTTTGATCGCTTCTTCCCACCCTTTACGAAATTCAATCGCCAGGCGTTTGGCCTCATATTCACCATGTGTATTAACATAATAACGCTTGTGCCAACTATTCCTTTGCCCTTGAGGGCCTACGCCGCAAAAGGCAGACCAATAATCCATTCTGTATTCTTTTTTCTTGTCCCAGCCGGGGTACCCCCAAGACCGGCAAACGCCGTTTACGCCGCTTTTGTTGTTTGACATCAAGCCTTCTTCTCTGAAATGATGCGGATATGGCGGCTCTGTATGTTCTGGATTCTTTTTTACATATTGGTCCAAGTACCCTTCGGCAGCTACCAGCGCCTTTCCCTTGCTGCCGTAAACATTGTCGCTAAACAATTTTGAATGATACTTGCGTTTGCCGCCCGCCCGCACCTGCCAACCGTGCGTTCCTTTTGAAGAATTTTTTGGTTTATCTATTCTAACGATATGCGCTCCCATTTTTGATTAACTCCTTTCGACTGAATTTACGCACTCACCAACTCAGCAATTGAGTGTAATTTCCCCACCAAGGCTATCCGCTCGGCGGCAATATGCGCCACAATATCGGCCATCCGCTGCACCAGCAAAAGCGTCTTCTTCTTTTGCGCGTCATCCAGATAGAAAGCCTCATTTAAATGAGACATCACCAAATCAACCGGCGCAGCAAACTCGGCGGCAATGGCTGCCGCGCCCTCTTCAGAGGGAGGCCAATCATCCCCGGCAATGCCGCCAACAATCACCATTCCCTTTAATTCTTTGCCCACTCTGATCAACCCGCGCGCGCCCCACAGCCCTAAATGACTACGCACGTATTTTGGCTCAAATTCCAACACCTCGCCCAGATAGGCCCAGTCTTCCACGCATTTTTCAATGGCCTGGGGCGCTTGCCTGATAGCCTGATACAAACCACAGGGATTACTGACCTGGGTGATCAAATTCCCATCCATATCAGTTATCAAAATCATCACGTCCATCGCCTCGGCAAAGGCGTCTTGAATAAGTTGAATACACGTTAGCGGCAGCGTCGAGACAAAATCAGGTTCAGCGCTGTTCTCGCCGTCAGAAAAGGGGGTAACAGGCGCAGGCGATGGCGCAATACTCTGGTTGCGCAGCCATTTCTCCACCTCGTCAGCCGGAAAACGCCATTGACGCCCTATTTTTACAACGGGCAGCTTCTTCGCTTCGGCCATCCGGTAAATTGTAGAGCGGTCAACCTGAAGCAAGTTTTGCATATCTTTGGCGGTTAACATTTCTGTCATTATCTTTTATCCGTTTAGTCTTGGATTGCTTCAATCTTTAAGGTTGAAGCAATCTTGGAGATTGAGTATATGATAACATTTTTTTGATTGTTTGGCATATCATCTTTTCCTGTTTTTCTGATTTGCGACTTGCCGCCTATCACGCGCCCTGCATATCCTGCATACTATACATACTATGTCATCTAATATTAAACAAAGTGACAAATGACACTAAATTATATGACAAATGACACTATCATTATCAATAGAGTGTGTTATACTTTTTAGAGTTTTAGATATGCGGTTATCCGAATATGAAAAATTGAGAATATCCATGGATAAGCCACAAGCTCAAGAATTACGTATAATGCACGCAACTTTATGCAAAGCCATTGCCGACCCCACTCGCATTGCGTTGCTATACGAACTCAGCGAAAATCCAAAACACGTTAATCAACTGGTGGAAGCGCTGAAGCTTCCGCAAGCTACTGTTTCCCGACATCTGAAGATGCTACGCGAACGTTCCATGGTCTATACGCGGCGCGAAGGTTCTTACGTTTTTTACACTCTGGCCGATCAACGAATTCTGGATGCCTTAGACCTGATGCGCGCCGTAAAATCAGACATCCTGAACCGGCATCGTAGTCTGGCAGAAGTAACAGGCGATTTATGATTGACGATTTACGATTGGCCTTAGCGCATAGTTTAATCGTAAATCGTAAATCGTAAATCGTAAATCATAAATCGTCAATCCAAAAGGCGGTATGCTTTATGAAAACCACTATCTTCAAACCCTTCCCCCTATTTATGCTTGCTGTTGCGCTGATTATGGTGGGCATTGTATTGACTATTCCTCAGCCTGCCCAGGCGCAATGCGGTTCATCGGCCTCGTCCTGCAAATCCTGCCACGAAACTCAAGGCGCAGACCCGGTAAACGCTGAGGGCGACTGGCACATCCAGCACGCTTTTGGCGACTTCTGCGAATTTTGTCACGCCGGAAATGTCCAGGCCGCTGACAAAGACGCGGCCCACGAGGGCTTGGCTGTCCCAATGGACGATGTAGCCGCCAGTTGTCAGGGCTGCCACCCCCAAGACCTGATGGAACGGAGCGAAATCTACGCCTCTACCCTGGGCGTTGACCTGAGCGCGGGCGGTTCCGGCGGCAATCCCGGCAACTCCACCGCCGGTGAAGACGCATCTTCTACTGACGACTGCGGTTCCAATGTGGCCGCTCCTCTTGGCGGCGAGGAGATTGATTTCAACCTGCTCTACGTCGAAAAGACGGCGCCCAAACCCTTCATCGCCAATTGGGGCAACCTTATCCTTATCCTGATGCTCTTCGGATTGGGCGGGGCCTTTTTCCTGGTCGCCTGGAGTTGGGAAGGCTGGGGACCGGTTGCTGCCAAGTGGATTAAGGAGAACCTCACCGTTGTCCGCAACGCGGCGCTTGAAGCCAATGCCAGCGTAAATCAGGCAAATGTACCTACTCAAGCCGAAATAAACGCCCTCTTCGAGAAAAGACCCGCGTTGAAAGACCTCTGGCCCCAACTCGCCGACAGCAGCCCGGAGTTTCTGGCTGACCTCAACCAGCTTCTAAGCAACGAAAAAGAAGGGGCGCATTTGCTTCATTTGGTCACTCATATGAAATTCAAGCAGCAGGCGCAACATTAAAATGTGAATGGTAAATGTTCTCGTAGTTAGCCACGTAACATAGTAGAGTGGCGTTTCACGCGGCCAAGTTCACTACGTTGCGTACCTGCACTACAAACCCATTTACAAAGTTATCATTAAACCGGTTTCACCACAGCAGATGAAAATCAATTTCGGCGGTCGGCCCTTCGGCAAGCTCAGGACAGGCAGGTCAACTGTCGGCGGTCTATTTTCAAGGGAGAAAACTATGCGTAAACTCATCAACTGGCTCAAATCCCCCGAATGGTCCCCCTACGCAGCGGGCGCAGGGCTGGGGTTGCTGGGCATCTTCGCCCTCCTCTTCACCGATCAGATATTTGGCGCCTCGGGCGCTTTTGAAAACGTTGGCGGGGCTATCCTGAACGCTGTCGCCCCCTCTCTGGCCGACAACACGTATTGGAACTATGTTATGCCCGCCGCTTTTGTTAGCTTTGGGGTGATAATGCTGATCGGCATTTTTCTGGGATCACTCATCTCGGCGCTGATTTCCGGCAGCTTCAAATGGCGCGCCGTCTCCGACGACCAGTGGGCGCGCGTTTTTGGTCCCAGCGTCTGGAAACGGTGGGGAGCGCTCTTTCTGGGCGCTATTTTTCTGGAATACGGGGCCGGCATCGCCGGAGGCTGCACCAGTGGATTGGCTATTTCCGGGGGAGTGCAATTGGCCCCGGCAGCCTTCCTCTTTATGGCCGGAATGTTCGCTTCCGGCATTACCACAGCAATAATTCTTTACGGAAAGAGGTATTAAATTATGGGAACTTTACTACCGGCCTTGATTGTTGGCCTCATCTTTGGCTTCATTCTGCACAAAGCCAAACTCACCCAGTATAGCACCATCGCCAATGTCTTCCGCTTCACGGACTTGACGGTCTTGAAATTTATGCTGACGGCCATTGTGGTTGGCGCTGGGGGCATCTACCTGCTCAGAGATATGGGCTTGGTGACGCTAACCGGCACAACGCCCACGTACATCGTCGGCAACCTGATTGGCGGGCTTATTTTTGGCGTCGGCATGGCCGGCGCCGGATTCTGACCTGGCACTTGCGCCGCCGGCGGCGGCCTGGGCCACATTGATTATCTAGTTTCCGGCACCCTCGGTTTTCTGGTCGGCGCCATCATCTTCGGGCTGACTTATGGGGCTGTCTTCCCCGTCATCTCCGGCATCGCCAACCTGGGCAACGCCTATATGCCCGACCTGTTCAATGTCAATCACTGGCTGCTCATCGCCTTCTTCGCCCTCTTCTCGGGCTTCCTGTTCTACTGGCTAGAGAAGAAAGGCAATCCGCGGAAGGACAAACTGAAGCAGGTGAGCGAGTGAGCAGGTGAGCAGGTGGGCGGGTGGGCAGGTGTTCCTTTCCATCCCTTCGACTACGCTCAAGGCGGCCTTCATCCTTCTGCCTTCCGCCTTCATCCTTTATTTTAAGGAGACATTAAATGTCTGAACTCTCAAAACTTACCACCGCCGACGGCGAAGCGCTCATCCCAGCCATATCACGTAGAAAATTTTTGAGCCTGGGGGCGGGCGCAGCGGCGGGGGCAACACTCCTGAACAAATTCGATTTGCTACAGCCCAATCGTAAATCGTCAATCATAAATCCAAAATCGCCCCATCCGCCAACCAGTTTTGACCGCGAAGTCTACACAATGTGCGAAATGTGCGTCTGGCGTTGCGGGGTGCGGGCCAAAGTGAAGGATGGCGTAGTCCACAAACTTGACGGCAACCCCTTCCACCCCCACTCTCGCGGAATGTTATGCCCGCGCGGGCAGGCCGGCATCGCTGCCCTCTACGACCCTGACCGCTTGAAATACCCGCTCATCCGCAAGGGCGCGCGCGGCGAAGGAAAATGGGCGCGGGCCAGTTGGAACGACGCCCTGGATTACGTGGCCGGCCGGATGCAAGAGATCAAAAATCGCTACGGGCCGGAAGCGATGGTCTTCAGCACCACTCACAACCTGATCCAGACCCAGTTTGAGAACCTGCTCAAAGCCTACGGTTCGCCCAACTACGGCACGCAGCGCTCCCTCTGCTTCAACGCGATGATCACCTCTAACTTGCTCACCTACGGGATGGAGGAGCCAGGCCGCGAGTACACCGGCGCCAAATATATCATCCTCACCGGACGAAACTTGCTGGAAGCTATTTCCAATTCCGAAACGCAAGACCTGGTGGCGGCCATGGCGCGAGGAACAAAACTGGTCGTACTCGACCCGCGCTTCACCAAAACCGCCGCCAAAGCCGATTTATGGCTGCCCATCAAACCGGGTACGGACCTGGCCTTCTACCTGGCTATGCTCAACGTTATCATCACCGAAGATCGCTACGACGCCCACTTTGTCGAGAAAAACACCGTCGGTTTTGAAGAAGTAGCCGCCGAAGTGAAGCCCTACACCCCCGAATGGGCCGCCGGCAAATGCGAAATCCCGGCGGAAACCATTCGGCAGGTAGCCCGCGACTTTGCAATGGCCGCCCCCAACGCCTTTATTCACCCCGGCTGGCGAACCAGCAATTTCCTTAACAGTTTCCAGACTTCCCGCGCTGTAGCGATTCTCAACGCCATTGTGGGCAACTGGGAGCAGCCGGGCGGATTCTTCGCGGCGGCGGGACACGGCGGCGGCGTAGCGCTGGGCAGCGTCCCGCAACCGCCTTATCCCCGCGTCAGCGCGCTGCGGCTGGATGGCGTTCCCTGGAAGTACCCTCTGGTTCCCCTCAAGTTGGGCGTCTTTCAGGAAATTCGAGATAACATCCTCAGCGGCAATCCCTATCAAGCTCACGGTTGGTTCATCTTCCGTCAAAATCCGGTCAACTCCTTGCCGGAACGACGTAAAACCATCGAAGCGATGAGCAAACTGGAGTTCATCGTCACCACCGACATCAGTATGAACGACACCGCCTGGTTCTCTGATGTGGTGCTGCCGGAAGCCACCTACCTGGAACGCTATGACCCCTTGAGCGTGATGGGCAATACCGTCTTCATCCGCCAGCCGGCCATCGAGCCGATGTTCGAGAGCAAACCGGGCTTGTGGATATTCAAGGAACTGGGTCAGCGACTTGGTCTGGGCGATTATTTCCAGTACGAGGACGAAGAAGATTATATTCGCCAGCAAATCGCGCCGCTGGGCATTACGCTGGAAGAATTGAAGGAGAAAGGCCACTACACCGCTCCCGCCGAAGCTCAGACAGACGGCGGTCAGCACGAATTCACCTTCAACACCGCCAGCGGAAAGATCGAACTGGCGTCGGAGGCGCTGCGGAATAGCGGTTTCGCCGCCGCGCCAACCTGGGAAGCGCCCGCGCAGAATGAAGCCGACCAGTTCTATCTCCTTTCCGGGAAACTGGCCCAGCACACCCAATTCGCCACCCAGAACAATCAGTACCTCCACGAACGTCGGCCCGACAATCCAATCTGGCTCAATCCCGAACCGGCCCGGCAGCGGAACCTGAAAAACGGCGATCTGGCCTGGGTAGAAAGCGACGGCGGCAAGATCAAAACGCCTGTTCACGTCACCGAAAAAATTCGGCCTGACAGCGTGTATATGACCCCCGGCTACGGCAATGTCAGCAAGGGTCTCACCAACGCCTACGCATCCGGCGTCAGCGACAGCGACTTGCACCTCACTTTCACCGACCCGGTCTCAGGCTCTCAAGCCTTGAGCCAGACCTGCGTGAAGATCACACGAGTGACGAATGACGAATGACGAGGGACAAATACAAATGACAAATAAAAAACGCTGGGGTTTTGTGATGGAACCGGATCGCTGTATTGACTGCGAGGCTTGTATGGTTGCGTGCAGCGTAGAAAATAATGTTCCTCTGGGCGAACATCGGAATTGGATAGGACACAAAGAGACCGGCGCGTTCCCGGACTTGAATATGACCTTTACGCCGGAAAACTGCCATCACTGCGGCAATCCGCCCTGCGAGCGCGTCTGCCCCACCGGGGCCACCTATCGCCGGGAAGACGGTCTGGTGCTGGTTGATTACAAGAAGTGTATCGGCTGTAAATATTGTATGATGGCCTGCCC
>DUEH01000188.1 GCA_011192195.1 Chloroflexota bacterium
ACAAATCGGGCCATTCGGGGGATTATCAATCGCGCTTTTGGCTTTCGTGATTTCGCCAATTTTCGCTGGCAAGTTTTGACTGAACTCGGTGATACCTGACTTTACCCCTCGAATCCACATTGAACCACTTTTTCATATTCAGCTATTTGAGTTTATCGCCTTTTTATGTAAACTTCGGCGAAATCCTTGTTTCTTGACTACCCTGTGAAAAATAGTACTTATACAGAATCATTGATATATATACCGCCGGTTAGCGGAGCGGACAAAAACAAACAATTTCAAGACTTGGCAGATCAGGTGATGCTTGCCATCGCCAGACTCATTGACCCTGAACTGCGCGGCATCTACGCCAATGCTGTCGAAGCGGATAATTTTCAATTGCTCTCCCCAAATTCAAAATCTTGAGGTAAAACAACTATGAACAACGCTCCCATCATCGGTCTTCCCTGTCGCTACGATACCAGCGGTCAGCATCCCGGACGCCTCATTAACGCGCAAAACAATGCCTACATTGAAGCCATCGTTCGGGCGGGCGGCGCGCCTTATCTCATCCCCTTGCAACTGGAAGGGGATGCCTTGCGCGCCGTTTATAATTTGGCCGACGGGATTTTGCTTACCGGCGGCGGCGATATTGATCCGGCGTATTATCGGCAAGCGTCTCATCCTGCCACCAATGACATTCAGGCAGATCGGGATCGAGTGGAAATTAGCATTGCTCGCTGGGCGGCGGAAGACAATAAACCCCTGTTGGGAATATGTCGCGGCATACAGGTGATGGCGGTGGCGGTTGGGGGCGCGCTGTATCAAGACATTCAAGACCTGCTTCCCCAAGCCGGGCGGCACGATTATTTTTCGAGTAACGGCGGGCATCCCTGCAGTTATTTGCCCCATCAGGTAAAGTTGACCCCGGATTCTCGGCTGGCGCAAATTTTGCAAGCTGAAGAGTTTTCGGTCAACAGCCTGCACCATCAGGCCGTTCAGCGCGTCCCGGAGCCGTACCAAATTACCGGCTACGCCGGCGACAATATCCCGGAAGCGCTGGAATTGCCCGGACATCCCTGTTTTTGCGGCGTGCAGTGGCATCCGGAAGAGTTAGTCTCTACGCAAGGATCAGCGCGAAAACTCTTTGCCGCTTTTGTTGATGTGTGCCGGGAAAGCGAAACGCGCTAACGCAAAGACCGCCGACAGAAGACCGTTGATCGCCAGAAAGCTGATTTTGCGGCGGTCAACGGTCTGCTGTCGGCGGTCTTTTGGCAAACGGGGGGCTATTGGCGCTGATGTTGTTGCCCAATGTGTTAGCGGAAAAAGAGGAAATCAGCGCCAGTTTTTTGGCGCGGGGAAGTTTTTTGATGGCCGCTTCGCGCTGCATAGCGCGGCGGCGGTCAGGCTGCGTTTCGTGGTAGACTAATTTCACCGGACGACGACTGCGGGTGTAGCGCGCGCCTCGCCCGGCCTTGTGTTCGGCTGCGCGCCTGTTCAGGTCGGTTGTCCAGCCTGTGTAAAGTGTGTCGTCGCTGCATTGCAGAATGTAGACGAACATTGCTATTTCTTCTTCTCGATTTTTGGGCCGCGAACGCCAAAAAGCTGCTTGAAAAAGCCCGGTTTTTCCACTTCAAACTTATCGGCGGGGGCCAGTTGATTCAAGCGTTTTTTTTCAAAATCGCGTTGCCACTCGTCGCGGGTGTCCAGAGCTTCTTCGACTAATTTGTTCAGGTCATCTTCCTGTTCCGCTTGGACCATCTCTTTCATTGTCTGCAAAGCGGCCATAACCTCATCCAGTCGCCGAAGCGTATTTGCTTTAGCGGCAAAAAACTCCTCTGTCAAAGAATTAGCGTCTCCCTGCGCGCCGGATGTGACCTGCGAAAAGAGTCCTCCGGCCAGTTTGCGTGTTTCTTTCCAGGCGGTGGGTTGGCTGACGCTGTGAACCAGCGCGATGCTGAGCAGCGTGGGCAGACCCACTACGCCGCTCATCAAGCCATCGTGTTCCACCGGGTCAAGGAAGAAGGGTGTGGCTCCCACCAGCGCGGCCATATCTTCCAGCAGTTTTACCCCCCCCGGCGCCACTGAAGCGCCTGGCGTGAGGCAGTAGAGCGTATCCTGGAACAAATCGACGCGCGCGGCTTGCGGCCCGCGTCCGGTGACAGCCACAATAGGGTTGCCGCCGATAAAATGGGCGTGATCGGGCAGAATTTCGGCGGCCATCTCAACAATTTGTTGCTTGCTCTGCGCTGTGTCGCTGATAATAACGTCGTTTTTTACGTAAGGCGCAATGGCTTCCAGCGTTGGGTTGATTTCTGAGGATGGAATAGCCAGAATAATCAGATCGGCATTTTCGCAGGCGTTGATCAGGTTCCATTCGCTCTTGTCAAATGCTTTTCTTTTCATTGCCAGACCGCTGTGTTTGGGGTCTTTGTCGTGAACAATCAGGTGAGGGGCATCGTCTAGCCGTTTCAGCGCCAGCCCTAGCGATGTACCAATTGCGCCTGCGCCAATAATGGTGATAGTTACGTTGCTCATAAGGTTGTCCTTTGTATTTGTCACTTGTAAAATTGGTGGTGGTTAAGTTGCAAGTGATGATTGCGGAGTGTCAAACTATAGTTTGATACTCCATCACTTATCTTTTTACCACTACCGTAAAATTACGCTGTTTTGATAACTCAAATAACTGCGTGGCAAAAGAGACTATCAGGTCATACAGCGCTACTTTCTCCAGCCAGTCGGCGGGAATTCCTTGTCGTCCGTAGTATGCGCCCGCCAGTTGACCGTAGACAGCGGCGGTTGTATCGGCGTCGTCTCCCAGATTTGCGGCCAGCAGGCAGCCTTCTTTGAAGGAGTTGCTGCGGTAAAAGGCCCACAAAGCCGCTTCTAATGAGTTGACCACGTAGCCGCTTCCTTTGATTTCCGGCGGCTGCCGGCGTTTGAAAGAACCGGCGGCTATTTGATCAATTTCTGTTGCCAGAGGGTGACGCGCCCAATAAGCGGGGATGGGGCTGTAGCGAGTTGAGAGTAGATTCTCTTTTGATTCGCCGCTGACTGCTCCTGCCAGCAGCGCGCCAAAATAGCGGCACGCATCCACAGCGGTAGTTGCGCCGTGCGTGGTTAGGGAACTTTCGCCCGATTTTTCAATGGCTTGTTCGGGCTGTTGCGCGTAAAAAAGAGACGCCGGAGCCAGACGCATAATGGAGCCGTTCCCCGCGCTGTAAGGGTCGGTAGAGCCGCAATAAGGCTGATTGCTTTGCTCAAACAGATGCAAGGCCGCGCGAACCGTGTTTCCAATATCAAAACAGCGTCCGGTGCTGCTGAGATGACCGTCTCTGTACCAGTGTGTGTAGCGTTGCAATTGGTCAATAGGATCAAATCCTTGCCGCTCGATCAGACTTTCAGCCAGACACAGCGCCATCGAGGTATCGTCTGTCCATTGTCCGGGAGCCAGATTGAAGGGGCCGCCGCCAATCATATCGTTGATAGGCGCGAAACTGCCCGGCGATTGAAATTCCAGGGTTGTGCCTACGGCATCGGCGGCTGCCAGTCCCAGTAAGCTGCCTTGAAAACGATTCAGAGGGGTGATGGTCATTGTTTAGTTCTCACCGTCGGCAGTGTACAGTAATTTGTGTAGTTTGTTAAATAAATTATCCGGAAGCAAAGCCGGTTTTTCCTGATGATGTTTTATCAGGGCAACGGTCATTGAATTGCAGCTCGCTTCTTTGGCCCAGTCTGCGCCAATTTGAGGGTGTTGAGCGTGAACAACAAAGGGCCGTCGCCAGAC
>DUEH01000189.1 GCA_011192195.1 Chloroflexota bacterium
CAGCCCACCGACCTCCCCGACGAGGCCGGTGTGCTGATTGTGAACACCTGCGGCTTTTTGCAGGCCGCCACAGATGAATCGCTGGGAATTTTGCAGGAATTAGCCGCTGGCAAGCGCAAAGACCAACTGCTCATTGCCGCCGGATGTATGGCGCAACGCTTTGGCGGACAAATTACCCGCGAAGTCAAGGGGCTGGACGGCCTTATTGGAACCCGCGCCTGGCCCGATATTGTCCCCTTCATCCAAAAACTGAAAGCCGCCCGCCGCGTTCGCCAGGATCCCATCTTCCACCTGCCGGAAACGGGCGATACGCCCATCGAAACAGTGGCCTTGAGTCGCTACGGACAGGCGGGAATGACCAGCGCCTACCTCAAAATCAGCGACGGTTGTTCCGCCCCCTGCGCCTTCTGCACCATCCCCGGCTTCAAGGGCGCTAATCGCAGCCGCCCCCGCGAACATATTTTGCTGGAAGCCCAACGTCTGGCGGAACAGGGCGTAAAAGAGATCATTGTCATTGCCCAGGACACCACCGCCTACGGACGCGATTGGGGCGAACAAGACGGTCTGCCCACCTTGCTGACCCAAATTGCAAAGGCCGCGCCCGCCGTCAACTGGATCAGATTGATGTACGCCTATCCCGGTCACGCCAGCAATCGCCTGATTGAGGTAATGGCCGAAACTCCGCAAATTTTGCCTTACATTGATATGCCCCTGCAACACGGCCACCCGGATACCCTGAAACGGATGAAGCGCCCGCGCAACGTGGATAAAATCCTGCGCTGGATTGAAGCCTATCGTGGGGCATTGCCCCACGCCGCCTTCCGCTCTACCTTCATCGTCGGCTACCCCGGCGAAACCGAAGCCGAATTTCAAGGTTTGCTCAATTTCCTCGCCGATGCCCGCTTTGATCGCGTGGGCGCTTTCCCCTTCTCTTCAGAACCGGACACGCCCGCCTTTGACCTGCCTGATCAAATTGATGAGGACACCAAATCAGAGCGCTGGGAACGACTGATGGCCTTGCAGCAGGGCATTTCGCTGGAACGCAATCAAAGTTTTGTGGGCAAGATGCTGGATGTGTTGGTAGATGGCGCCGGCGATGGCGTGAGCATCACCCGCTCATACCGCGACGCGCCGGAAGTAGACGGCTACGTCATTATCGAAGAAGAACTGCCGGTAGGCGAGATGGTTTCGGTAGAAATTACCGGCGCAATGGAGTACGACCTGCTGGGGAAGCGAATAGGCGAATAGGCCAATTCGCCAATTCGCCAATTCGCCAATTCGCCATCCGTAGTTCCGTTTGACGATACCCCCGCCTTCAAGTATCATAGTCAACCATTTACCCGCCGAAGTTGTGGCGGGTTCTATTTTGAGGAAACATAATGCTAAAGCAACTGGAAGCCATAGAAACCAGATACAACGAACTAATGACCCTGATGTCGCAGCCGGAAGTAGCTATTAACCCGGACTTGTTGCGCAAATACGGACAAGAACAATCCGACCTGTCGGAGACCGTGCAGTTTTATCAGGAATACAAACAGGTCAAAAGCGAACTGGGCGATGTGAAAGCGATGCTGTCCGAAGGTCTGGATGACCCGGATGAGCGGGCGATGTTCAAAGAAGAAGCGGAAGACCTGAGCGCCCGCGAAGCCGAGATGCGGGAACAATTGCGTCTGATGCTGCTGCCCAAAGACCCCAACGACGATAAAAACGTAATCGTCGAAATTCGCGCCGGGGCAGGCGGCGACGAGGCCGGACTTTTTGCCGCCGACCTCTTCCGTATGTACTCGCGCTACGCAGAAGCCAATCGCTGGAAGACCGGCATCCTCAGCAGCAACGCTTCCGGCATAGGCGGCTTCAAGGAAGTGATTTTTCAGGTGAAGGGGAAGGGCGCTTACTCAAAATTGAAGTACGAAAGCGGCGTGCATCGCGTGCAGCGCGTGCCAAACACGGAAAGCAGCGGGCGTATTCACACCTCTACCGCCACCGTTGCCGTGCTGCCGGAAGTGGAAGACGTAGAAATTGAAGTTGACCCCAACGACATCCGCATTGACATCTTCCGATCCAGCGGGCCGGGCGGCCAAAGCGTCAACACCACCGACTCTGCTGTGCGTCTTACCTACCTGCCCACCGGCCTGACCGTAAGCGTGCAGGACGAAAAGAGCCAGCTTCAAAATCGTATCAAGGCAATGTCTATTTTACGCGCCAAACTTTACGACGCCGAACAGCGGCGCATCCGCGAAGAACAGGGCGCGGCGCGGCGTTCGCAGGTAGGAACCGGCGACCGCAGCGAAAAAATTCGCACCTACAACTTCCCCCAAACCCGCATCACCGACCACCGTATTGGCTACACCAGCCACCGTTTAGCCCCGGTGTTGGACGGCGACCTGAACGAGTTCATTGACGCCCTCACCTCTCACGATCAGGCAGAGCAGATCAAGGCTTTGAGTAAGGGCTAAAAAACATACCCCCTGCAAGTTGATTAGCTTTGCACGCCGGTTTGACCGCTGACAGCAGACCACTGACCGCCGAAATATTGAGTTTATGGCGGTCAGCGGTCTGTTGTCGGCGGTCTTTTTGGTAAACGACGAGGCTTTAACGCCAAGACAACTGTCAAATTCAGGGAGGGGGTATACTGGTGAGAGGGTAATTCAAACAGCCTGCGAATTGTTCAAATTAAGAATCCGCGTACAAAACGACGAACTGCCTTCATCGCTTTTACAGTTGCTTTGGCTTCCTCAACTGTTGCGTCTTCTCCCGGATAGCGGAAGGCGACAGAATAGGGATGCAACTGATCCAGTAAATCGCCGATTAGTTCAAAGGCAGGATTGACTGCCAAGCACAGCTTGTGTAATTCTAATAGGTCGTGGGTTTTTGGAAAAGGAACTTGGCGCTGAACCAAATACGCTTTCAAGTACTTCTCGGCGCATTGTTGGCAGTGAAAGCTTACAGCGTTTGGAGTAGGATTTTTACGTTTGCGAACCAATGTGGTTGCTACCGTATAATCCTCCTCAGCCTTACGCACCCACTCTTTCAGATACGCTTCGTTCATATAGCACCTTACCTCGTTCCATTACTTCGCGAATGAAATAATCGCCAATTTTCAGGCGATGTTGAATTTCCTCCGGCGTGCGTACCAGAATGTCCATTGGAAACGGGCGTGGACGCAATATTCTGGAAACTCGCGTTGCCCGCATCGCCGGGCGCTCATCGCTGTCCATCACAATTAGCAGGTCTACATCACTGTCGGGCGTGGGATGACCATAGACGTGAGAACCAAAAACGATAATGCGATACGGGTCGAATGTTTTAACAATACGGCCTGTTACATTTTTTAGTTTATCTTCAATTTGCGGATTCATTATGTTACCTCCTTTCGTAACTACTCAGGCTGTCATTGCGAGGCGCGTTTTTTGCGCCGAAGCCTGTCCTGACCAAAGGAGCCGAAGGGCAATCTCCACTCTGCAAACAAGAGATTGCCGCGCTTCGGTTGTAATGACATTATAACTAAATTACGCCAATCTTTGAGCGTTCATCTTTCACCTGCTTGGATTATAAATGGAAGAATCTCCAATGTCAAACCTAAACTCAAGGCCTCTAACGGCTGTTTATACCTCAACGTTCTGCCTTGAGTTGCTCAATCGTATTTAATACGGCTTCCCGGTCTGGAGCATTGGGGGCAAGTTCAAGATACCGTTCAAAGTCGGCAATGGCTTGCTCAAGGTCGCCGGAGTAGTAATAAGCAACCCCCCGATTGGAGTAGGCTGCTGCATAGTCCGGGTTCAGGTCAATGGCTTTGTTGTAGTCGGCAATGGCTTGCTCAAGGTCGCCAATTGGTATTTGATAGAGCCAGCCAAGTTAAAAATAGGCGTCATCAACCCCTTCAAGGGGACTCATATCTGAAGGCAAGGAAGCAAGCGCTTTTTCAATTATTCTAACAGCCTCCCTGTATTCTTCTTGAACGTAATAAGATTGCCCTACGGCGAACAGAGACAGAAACGTAAGTTGGGCCGGCAAGTCTGTGGTGATAAAACTGGCGTAAGCGGAAGGATTGGCCAGTTGCGCCAGTTCGGTTTCAGTGATCTTGACTGCGGCAGCGTCAAAGTCCGGCTCTGTGAGATTTAGAAAATTGACGGTAACACGAACGCCCGTATCTTCTCCCCAGACAACCATACTGGCGTTATATTGCTCCCCCGGTTCTTTTGCCTCAGCTTGAGCCTCTGCGGCCAGGCGTGTGTTTGGCTCTACTTCAATCCGGAGATTAGAAATATCAAGTTCGGTTACAGTATCTCGAATAGTCCGGCGAATTTCGTTATGAGCGTCCGTGTTGGCTATTCCTTCGGTGTACTGAAAACTGGCAATGAGAATGAGGCGTTCGTTATCGCTTGCTGGAGTAAGGGGAAGCGGGGTGGCGGTTGCAAAGAGTTCCATGCCTGCAAGGTAGTTGGCTGGAATACTGAAAGGTACAGCAAGAATCGTAGCAATTACAGCAAGCCCCCCAGCAAGTCCCCCAACAACTGCCCCAATTTGTTTCCACCGTGAGTTATTCTGTTTGCCATTCGTCCGGTTTTTTATTGTTCGCAGGCGTATCATCGCCCGGGGCCAGCCAATCAATCTGAGGCTCAAGTGCGCAAGCAGTTTCTTCGCCGATTCCCTTAACTTTGGCTAAGTCTTCCCAGGTACGGAAATACCCCTTCGTCTCTCGATGTTTAACAATAGCTTCCGCTAAATGCGGGCCAATCAAATGAAGTTCTTCTATTTTCGTGGCAGAC
>DUEH01000019.1 GCA_011192195.1 Chloroflexota bacterium
AAACATCAGCCCAATAGCCACCAGCAGGGCGTAAGTCCAAAAAGGTTGATGCAGAGGCAGGGGCAGACCACGGCTGGGGGGCGCGGGCGGCGGCGATGACGTTTCAGCGGGATATGAAGAATTGTTCACAGAATGACCTCCGGGCGATGGACGCGACACTTTTCGGCATTGATGATGGCGGCAATGGTCTGGCAGGTTTCATCCAGCTCATCCTCTTTGTTGACCACCACGTAATCGAATACTCCCACCTTTTTTTGTTCCTGTCTGGCGGTGGCAATCCGCATTGCCAGTTGCCCTTCTGTTTCTGTCTTTCGCTGGCGCAGGCGATGGACCAAAGCCTCTTCTGATTCCGCCGAAATATAGATCAGCACGGCGTGCGGCGCTATGCCGCGAATAGTCTCCGCGCCCTGCACGTCAATGCGCATAATCACATCTTTGCCGCTGGCCAGGGCTTGCCGCACCTGAGACTTGGGAATACCTTTGTAGTCTCCGTAAACAACGGCGTATTCCAATAGCTCGTCTTGCTCAATCATCGCCGCAAATTCGCCCATCGAAATGAAAAAATAATCCTTGCCGTGAACTTCGCCGGGGCGAATGGGGCGGGTGGTGGCGGTGACGACAAAATGGAAGGGGTAGCCCAAACCCTTCATCCGCTCGATGGTGACATCTTTGCCCACCCCGGAGGGGCCGGAAATTACCACCAGCAGCGGCTTTTTTGGGTCATTGTAGGGGTCAATCACTTCAGTTGTCATTTGTCATTTGCCCTTCACTAAATTCTAAACTTATTGTAATCGCATTGAAGTATAATTATACTAACAGAGAATAGCAATTTTTACGAAAACGGATTAGTTGAGGTATACTTTGTGACATTCTATGTTGAAAATCTAAAATCAAGAGCGTGACCAATGCCTATTTACGAATACGGTTGCTATGATTGCAAAAAACGAGTGAATATTTTCTGGCGCGCTTTTTCTGAGGCGGAAACCGAAACGCCCAAATGCCCGCGCTGCGGCGGAACAAATCTCAAGCGCCTGGTTTCTAAAGTGTCGGTTCTTCGTTCAGAAGATAGCCGCCTGGAAAGTCTGGCCGATCCCTCCAAACTGTCGGAGGACGACCCCAAATCCTTGGGCCGGTGGATGAAAGAAATGAGCAGCGAAATGGGCGAAGACCCGGGTCCGGAGTTCAACGAAGTCATTGATCGTCTGGAGGCGGGCCAGTCGCCGGAAGAAATTGAACAGACAGTTCCCGGATTGGCCGATAATGCGCCCGGCGGGGGCGCTGCCGATGACTGGTTTGGGTAGAGATGAGTACATAATGAACCTGAAAATCAACCCAATTAGCTCACTATATGATTTAAAAAAAACCCACGATATTCAACGCGTCACCTGGGGCTACCGCGATGAAATGATCTTCCCCTACACCATTATGACCTCTACCCGACACAGCGGCGGCGTGCTGCTGGGCGCATACATAGACGATAATCTGGTTGGCTTTTTGTACGGTTATCTGGGAATGGGCGGCGGCAGCCTGTACCTTTTTTCGCAGCGAATGGGAATATTGCCGGAATATCAGGGGCGGGGAATTGGAACCGCCTTAAAACTTGCCCAGCGTGAGCAAATGCTGCGGCAAGGCATTGACCTGGTTGTGTGGACTTATGAGCCGTTGGCAGGAGCCAGCGCCCGCTTGAACATCGAAAAACTGGGGGGAATTGTTCGCACTTACGTACGCGATATTTACGGAATAATGGAAAATCCGCTTCAGGCCGGACTGGCAATGGATCGCCTGCTGATTGAATGGCACTTGATGAGTGATCGCGTTAGAACGCGCGTAGGCGGTCACGTAGAGCAGCCATCGCTCCGGGAATGGCTGGAAGAGAAAAAATATCCGGTAATCAACTTTGCCAATTGGAAGGACAAGTTACCGCGTCCCATTGCCGTTGATTTGGAATTGGACGATAAGGTTTTATTGGTGCAGGTTCCACCTGATTTACAAGCCATCAAAAAAAGGGACCTCTCCATCGCTCGCGGTTGGCGAATTACCACCCGCAGCATTTTTGAAGCCTATTTCAGACGCGGTTACGTCATCACCGGCTTTGCCGGCGCAAAGAAATCAAATTCCTTCAACACCTATAAATTAGAACACAAACCTTTTCCTTCCACCGTTGACTTCTCTTCCTGGGCCACCGGACTGGAAGATGACCTTGAAGATGAACAGGAGCGAAATTAGCGCATGTCAAAAACCATGACGTACCTGAAGGCTCAACAAGACGATATGGTAGAAACCCTGCGTCGCTGGGTCAATCACGATTCACCCACATTCAACAAAGAAGCCACCGACTCGATGGGGCAACTCATTGCCCGCACTTTTGAAGAGACGGGCGCGCATCTGCAAACGCATCCCCAGGAAAAATACGGAAATCACCACACCCTCATCTGGCGCTATCCGGGCGCAACAGAGCAAATCCTCCTTCTAGGTCACTTTGACACCGTTTGGCCCGATGGAGAAGCAGTGCGCCGGCCCTTTCGCGTTGAAAACGGCATTGCCACCGGTCCCGGCAGCAACGATATGAAAGTTGGTTTGGTTTTGGTCTTATTTGCTATGCGAAGCATCCAGGCGCTAAACCTGAAGCCTGCCAAAAACATCGCGCTGGTCCTGAACAGCGAAGAAGAGATCAGCAGCCCCACCAGCCGCCCCATCATCGAAGCCGAAGCCGAAAGGAGTCGTTACGCGCTGGTACTGGAACCGGCCCGCGAAGGAAATCTAATCACCTGGCGCAAAGGGATAGGGCGCTTTGAAATGACTATCACCGGCAAAGCGGTTCACGCCGGCGTAGAGCCGGAAAAAGGTATCAGCGCCATCGAAGAATTGGCTCGTCAGATTCTTGAACTGCACGCAATGAGCGCCCCCCAACGCGGCATCTCGGTAAATGTGGGCGTTGTCAACGGTGGCACGCGCAGTAACGTGGTTGCCGCAAAGGCCAAAGCGCTAATAGACCTGCGCGTAAAAACCCAGGCCGACGGAGAAAGGATGGTCAAGGCCATTTTGAATTTACAGCCCAAACTACCCGGCGCAGACCTTGAAATAAGCGGAAAATTAAGTCGCCCGCCCTTTGAAGAAACGCCCGCCGGTTTGCTTCTGTTCAAAAAGGCGCAAGGCATTGCCGCCGAATTGGGCTTTAAAATTGGCAAAATCGGCACCGGCGGCGGCAGCGACGGCAACTTTTCCGCCGCGCTGGGCATCCCCACGCTGGACGGACTGGGAAACGTTGGCAGCGGCTCCCACGCCCTCAGCGAACACACCGTCGTTGACACCTTTCCCCAACGCGCCGCCCTGCTGGCCGAACTGATGCTGGCGCTATGACGCAACATATCTTTCTATCGCCTCATCTGGATGACGCGGTACTCTCTTGCGGCGGACTGCTGGCTCAGTTGACCCAACAGGGGCAGGCGGTGCGGGTGATCAATATTTTTGCCGGTATACCGCCAGCCCATCGCCCCCTCTCCACGTTTGCCCGCTATCAGCATCGGCAGTGGCAAAAAACGCTGGCGTCTCAATTTTACCAGCGGTTTGGTGGCAAAAATGACGAACGACGAATGACGAAGGACGAAAATTCGTCCTTCGTCATTCGTCGTTCGTCATTTGTTCAGATTCGTCGCGCAGAGGACGAAGCCGCTCTGTCTCACTTCAACGCGCGGGCAAGCTATTTGAATTTTCCGGACTGCATCTATCGCGGCAAAGCGGAGCGCGGCATCTGGTACTACACCGCCGATGAAGACATTTTCGGCCCCGTCCATCCCGCCGAAGACCGCCTGCCTCTGGAAATTGCTCGCGCCCTACAGTCAAGAATAGAGACGCCCACCGAGCAAACGCAGATCTACGCGCCGTTGAGCGTTGGCAATCACGTTGACCATCAGCTTGGTTTTTTGGCAGCGGTACAACTTGCAGGGCAAGGCTACCCCCTTAGCCTCTACGAAGATTATCCCTACGCCCAACGCCAGCCGAACGATGTAAACAGAGTACTTCAAAATTGCTCGCAAGCCCTGTCTGCGCCGCTTCAGCCCGGGTTAAGTTTTTTGTCTGAAACCCATTTGAGCGTTAAAATCAATGCAATTTCAGCTTACGCTTCGCAACTGCAAGTTCTTTTTGGGGGCGAGGAGGCTATGAGGCAGCAAGTTACGGCTTACGCCCGCGCAGTGGGAGAAGGTCAACCGGCAGAACGATTATGGCGTGTTTGAGAAAAAGCGCCGCAGGCAGGGAGGATTGGGGGTATCCCCCATCTCTCCCCTTCCTTCAACTCACTTTAAACACGTCCAAACGATTATGGTACGAAAGGATTCAAAACCAGGATGACAAACAGACCCTTAATTTTAATCACCAACGATGACGGCATCGAATCGCCGGGCTTGCTGGCGGCAGCGGAAGCGGCGGCTCCGCTAGGCGAACTGCTCATTGTAGCGCCGCATCAACAGCAAACAAGCGCTGGACGCGCTTTTATCAGAGTTGCCGATCGCAGAATCTACCGCAGCAGCCTCAGCATCGCCGGAAAGCCAATCACCGCTTTCAGTGTCAAGGCCTCGCCCGCCCAGGCGGTATTGGTAGCGGTCAAGGACCTGGCGACTCGCCCCATAGACCTGGTTATCAGCGGCGTCAATTTTGGCGAGAATATTGGCTCCGGCATCACCGCCTCCGGCACGGTAGGCGCAGCATTAGAAGCGGCAACTTACGACATCCCCGCCCTGGCCGCCAGCCTTGAAACCGATCCAAAGTATCATCTTAACCACTCAAACGATGTTGACTTCAATGCAGCGACATATTTTGTGCGCTATTTTGCCCAAAAGTGCCTCGCTGTACAAATGCCCTTTGACGTAGATGTATTAAAAATTGACGTCCCCGCCGAAGCCACGCCTGACACTCCCTGGCGCATCACCTCTGTTTCGCGGCAATCCTTTCATATCGGTCTGCCCTCGCCTCCCGAAACGCGGGGCTTAATGATGGAAACGGCCTACACCAGCCACTTTGACAAAACAAAACTGGAACCGGATTCAGATATATGGGCGCTTCACGTAGACAAAATTGTTTCTGTAGCGCCTATCAGCCTTAATTTAACCTCACGAGTCAGCCTGTCTGACCTGCAAAATCAACTCAATGGGAGAAACTGGCAATTAGCAATGACCAATGCAATTATTAATTGCTAATTGGTCATTGCTAATTGCTAATTGTAAAAAAAATGACCACCGATCAAAAACAAACCCCACTGGATATTGCCATTGATCTAAAACAAAGCGAAGTTCGCATAAAGTGGCAAGACGGACACACCAGCGTATACGCGCTGGATTTTCTGCGCAAAAATTGTCCCTGCGCCCTGTGCGAAGAGGAGCGCAAAAAAGCCGAAGCAACGCCTATGTACGTGATGTCGCCTGATTTAGCCAACGCCCTCGGTGAATTGGACCCCAGCCGCCCGGCGGAAAAAGTAGGCCAGTACGCCCTGCAATTTTTCTGGACTGACGGACATCGCAGCGGTATCTACACTTACGCATATTTGCGCCAGTTGGGGTGAGACACAGGGTTGCTACAAACAAAGCAGCTTGACACGACTTGCTTGACCGCCGACCGCTGACCATTGACCGCAGAAACGAGCTTCAAATAGCCTTTTACGGCGGTCTGCTGTCTGCCGTCGGCGGTCAACGGACTATGATGCTATTGGGGAAACCTTAAAACCTACTTTGCAACAGGCCTGGGACAGACAAAAAGATTATGAAGTCCAAATATCTAATTTTAGCAACATTCATCAACCTGCTATTGCTGCTGTTTATCAGCGCTTGCGGCAGCCGACAGCCCGCCAGGGACACAGAAGCTCTGGAAGCGCCAACCGTTCCGCCGCCAGAGGTAGTATCCTTTGCCGCCCAACCCACAAATACCCCCGCGCCAATTGCGCCCACCAACACCCCCCTGCCCGCGCCCATTCCCATCACCCCCACGCCCACTGACGCGCCAACGGCAAGCCCACCCCCTGAACCTACTCCCACCCCAGACACTGCCCGCGCCGAAAACGAAAATCCGCTGACCGGCTTAAGGGTTGATCCCATTGTGTTTCAACGACGCCCCCTGCACATTCGTATTGGTAACGACCCGGCAGCCCGCCCTCAAATCAACTTAAGTCAGGCCGATGTGGTCTACGAAGAGATCGTCGAATGGTGGATTACGCGCCTGACCGCCGTTTACTACGCCAAGTCACCGGAAATGGTGGCCCCCATTCGCAGCGCGCGGCTCATCAACACCCAACTAACCCGGCAGTACAATGCCGCCCTCATCAACTCTGGCGGCAGCGATCCGGTGCGCTGGCAGCTATCGCAACTTCCCATTGTCAATCTGGATGAGTATTTTCACCCCGATCCCTTCTTCTACCGCGAAGGGGAAGGCTGGCAGCGCCGATTGGCCGTCAATTTAGTAGAAACGCACGCCTATATGGAAAAAGAAGAGATGCAATCAGCGGTAGAGTTGCGCGGATTTGCTTTTGATGATACGCCGCCAGCGGGCGACATCGCCGAGACCATTTACATTGATTACCCGGCCAAAACCGCCAAAGTCCTGTGGCGCTTCAACGCCGAAAGCAAAGCATACGAACGTTACGTGGCAGGAGAAGCCTTTCTGGAGGGTGCAAACAATCAGATCATCGCCGTTCCCAACGTAATTATTTATTTTGCCGAACATTACGAAACGGATATTGTGGAAGATTCTACCGGGGCAACATCGGTGGGGATCAACGTCAATGGCGAAGGGGAAGCCTGGATATTCCGCGATGGCGTTTTAGTAAAAGGCCGCTGGCGCAGCGATGGCTCACAAACTCCGGAATTTATCAATCAGGATGGCAAGCCTGTCCCGCTGCGCGCCGGATCGAGCTGGATACAAGTTGTCCCCACTGAATACAAAATTCTGGTCAACGAAATACCGGCTGGCGAATGACGAGTTGCGAATTATGAAATTTTCGCCTGTATTCATTCGCCATTCGCCATTCGCCATTCGCCATTCGCCATTCGCCATTCGCTATTCGTCGCTATGTTCGTGATAATACTTGCGCTCCATTTCTTTTCTGAAGGCAACAGCCTGCCGAAAAGCCTCTTCTTCCCCCAGTTTATCAATAGAGAAAACCTTCTTGCTTAACTTTCCGGGTTGCGGATTCCAGACAACTTCATACAGTTCATAGTAATAGGGCGCGCCGGAAGGCGAAATTGTCTTTGATTTTCGCCAAATTCTATTAACGCCAACAACGCCGGTGTTGTTACGCGCGTGTTGCAGAATAACAGGACGCTCGCTTCTGGGTTTACCCAATTCGACTTCCAGTTCATTGCGGTATTCAACGGCGGCCTGCAAAGTATCTTCTCTGGTGTTATAATGGTTGTCATTAAAGAATTTGTTATACATTTTTTCCTGAAACCACAACCTTACCTGAAAGCCATGCGTTTTTCTTTTGGGCACATCAATTCTTGAAATACTTTTATAGCCACTATCTGCCATTGTTCATCTCCCTTGAAAATAGAATGTTTGTAGTGAGGTACGTAGCTTGCGGGCCTTCGGCCGCCCGTGAAACGCCACTTCGCTGTCGCTGCGAGGCTCACTACGAACTTCGCTGCGAGGCTCACTACGAACTATCTATTCTTACATCTGAGCCAACGCTTTTATAACAGCCGTATGTAAAGCGCCATTGCTGACCACCACTCCCTGATTATGGCGCATTTTGTAGTTCGATGCAAAATCCAGGGGGTTAGCGCGCATATCGCTTACGCGGCCCCCCGCTTCTTCAACAATCAAACTCCCCGCCGCGTGATCCCAAATATTTTCCCGGTAATCAGGCGACTTTGGCGAGGGCAGACGTAAATAAAGCGCCGCGTCTCCTCGGGCAATGACGCCATATTTCACCTGACTGTCCATTCTCAACGAAGGCTGCGTGATGCCGGCGGCTCTGGCTGCCGCCTCTTGCAGCGCGTGATTGCCGTGTCCCGCTTCTACACTTTCCACAAAACGCAAAGCGTCCGGTGCAGCTTCGGCGGCAACGCGGATAGGCTGAAAATTGTTACTTGGCCCGCCCAGAGAAGCCATTGCCGCGCCCTGCCCACGCGCGGCTACAAAGACCACGCCACCGGGGCTGTCGGCTTGATTCAAATCCAGCGGCAACGCCGGGCAGGCCAGCGCCCCTACCCTCACTTCTCCATCTTCTATTAAGGCCAGAGCGATTGCATATTGGTTGTTACGCAAAAATCCTTTGGTTCCATCAATGGGGTCCAGTGTCCAGAAACGCTGCGCTACCGCGCCGTTACCCGCGTCAATCCATTCACAGACCGTTTCCGCGTTAGCGGCGGGGTGAAACTGCCGAACATACTGCGTAATTTGCCGCAGTATAGCAAGGTTTTCAGATTTTCTCAAGTCGGCAGAGTCCTCTTCGCCAACAATTACATCGTTAGAGAATACAGTTTTCAACTTGTGGCAAACCAGCGCCTGAGCGCCAAAATCGGCGACAGTGACGGGGCTTTTATCCCCTTTCTGCAAAGCTTCCGGGCCGACCATATCCGCTCTGACTTGCCTGCAAAGCATTGCTGCCAGCGTCACAGCTTCAATAGCCGTTTGTTTTTCCTGAGCATAAGCCTGGTTGTTTGACATTGTGTAGTTACCTCGCATTAGATTTCTCACTATCATATATCCTCTGGATTTGACAGGCGTTTCCGCATCAGAGTCCCGTCGTTTGCCAAAAGACCGCTGACGGCAGACCGCAGACCGCCGCAAAACCACCTTCTCGGCGGTCAACCGTCGGCGGTCGGCGGTCAAACGGGGGGCGCAAACCTTGTACCCAGGAAGATATGTTAGCGAGTCAGATTTTACAAATTGTGTTCTTGCCGAATATGCGCCAGCAAGCCTTGACAGCCATCGAATATCAAATCGTAGACATACTCAAATCGGCCGGCGTAATAGGGATCGGGTACGTCGGAAACATTGTTTTGGGTAGAAAAATCAAGCAGCTTATGAAATTTATGCCGGTTTTTGCCGCGTTTGTCCAGATATTCCATATCCGCCAGATTATCCGCGTCCATCGTCACAATATAGTCAAAATAATCCAGGTCTCCCGCGCTAACTCGCCGGGAGCGTCCATTGTACTCAATCTTGCGCCTGGCTAATATCTCGCGCGTGCCTCGGCAAGGTCTGTCCCCCACGTGATAGCCGGATGTGCCTGCTGAATCAATCTCAAAGTATTTGCTCAACCCGGCTTTTTTGACCATATCGCTAAAAACGGCTTCGGCCATGGGCGAGCGACAAATATTCCCCATACAAACAAAGGTGATTTTAATCATACGCCTGTCTCCTTGTGGATTTCAGCTTTTAGCTGACCGCTAAAGTATAGCAGATATGCAGTCTTTTCACAATGTGTTATTGAACTCAACTCAAAATTCTGGTATACTGACAACCGCTTACAGACGCAGTATAACCGTCAGCGGGTACATTTATGTCAAGACAGTTTTCAGCAGAATTACTCAGCCGGCTATTGGCGCATCATCTGGCAATTGACCCCGATACGGTGGCAATCTCTGCCATTGAAGCAAACGGACTGGACGAGTTTTTTTTGGCGCAAAGCAATCAAGGTGATTTTATCTTGCAAATTGCGCCCGCCAACGACGCGCCGCAATTGTTCTTTGAAAAAGCTTCGCTGCAACAACTACCCGTCTTGTACGCCCTCATCCAGACCAAAACAACCGTCCCCATATCTAAAATAATCGCTTACGATTTCAGCCGCGCGCTGATTGACCGCGATTTTTTAATTCTGAAGGCCAGAAATGGCATCACTCTAAAACAAATAAAGAAAATGGAGCATCGCCAATTCAACAAGGTATTACAACAATTGGGGGAATCGCTGCAACAGCTTCACGCTATAAGCGGTCAGACTTATGGCTACGCCGGCCCGCATAACCCAATGGAAGCGCAATCTACGTGGAAACAGGCTTTTGGCCTGATGTGGCAGCGCTTGATAAGCGACATCGTCCGCGCCGGCGTATACACTTCGGCAGACGCTGACCGCTTGACGCGCCTGTGGGAAACCCACCAGGCGCATTTTGACCGCAATATACCGCCCGGTTTGCTCCAGATGGATATGTGTACAGACCATTTTCTGATTGATCAAGAAGCAAATTTAACAGCGATATTGAATTTCTCGCAAGTCTTGTGGGGCGACCCCGAACTGGATTTTGCAGTTGCAGATTATTACGGCATTTACGCATCCGCTTTTTGGCAGGGATACGGACGCCCTCGCCCTGATGACCCCGACAGCCAGATCAGACGTCGTTTCTATCTGATGTACGAGATACAAAAACACATTCCCATCAGCGTATGGCGAGATAAGGACCCCAACGATGCGGAGCAGGCCAAACAAATGGTTTTGACCATTGCCGATAATCTGGCTTCACCCCTTCTCCAAAAACAATGAGCCGATACATCATCCCTGTCAAAGAAACGCAAATAGAATTAGTCATTTCCAGATCGCGCTTCATTTCTACTGCTGCTTATACCCCCACGATAGAAGCCGCCAAAGCCTTTATTGCCAAAGTACGCCGCGCCTACCCCGATGCCTCGCATCACGTGTACGCCTTTGCCCTGGGCTATGGCGCCAGCGTGACCTACGGAATGAGCAACGCCGGCGAGCCATCCGGCACAGCGGGCAAACCCACGCTGGCCGTGGTAAAGGGCTGCGGAATGGGCGATGTGACGGTTGTGACCACGCGCTACTTTGGCGGCATCAAACTGGGAACCGGCGGTCTGGTAAAAGCCTACACCGAAGCCGCTCAAATCGTTCTGGCCGAAACTCCCCGCGTGGAAAAAGTAGAAAAACGCGCCATTGACATTACGACCCCCTACAACCTGTACGAAGCGGTCATTCGACTGGTCAAGCAACATCACGGTCAGGTCACTTCCGAAGACTTTGGGGTAGAAGTTACCCTGAATTTAACCTTCCCCACGCCAAATTTACCTGATTTTGCAGCTGATCTGGCCGAAATCACCTCCGGGCAAATAACCCTGGCAAATGACAAGTGACCAATGACAAAATACTTATGGATTGGATTGGGGGGATTTTTGGGCGCAAATGCCCGTTATTTGACGCAAAGTTGGGCTGCCGTAAAATGGGGGGGACAATTTCCTTACGGAACAATGATTGCCAACGGCAGCGGCAGCTTTCTATTAGCTTTCTTTATGACCCTGACGCTGGAGCGCTTCACTGTATCGCCGCAAAGCAGGTTGATGATAGCCACGGGATTTTTAGGCGGCTACACTACCTTTTCCTCTTTTGGCTACGAAACCTGGCGACTACTGGAAAGCAGCGGTTGGCGTCAGGCCGGGTTCAACTTCTTTGGCAACATTTTCCTGGGCGCAACAGGCGTTTTTCTGGGCGTTATGTTGGCAAGATGGTTGACGCTTCACAGTTAGGAGGGTGCCTTTCAGTTTTCAGGCGAGTTTTCACCACAAAGGCACAGAGGCGCAGAGAAAAACATAAAAAATCTCTGTGACTCCGTGCCTCTGTGGTAAATTTTCAAATCCTGCCTAAAAGTTGAAATACACCCCAGTTAGGAGGAACGCTATGAACATTGTTGGTTCGGCTCAAAAAGTGAGTATTCACATTAACGAGCGCGACCGCTACAAAAACCAGACGCTTTACACGGCCATTTTGCAGCATCTCAAAGAAGAAGGGGCTGCCGGCGCAACGGTCATTCGAGGCGTGGCCGGTTTTGGCGCGCATAGCCGCATTCACACGGCAAATATCGTCAGCCTAACTGACGAACTACCGCTGGTCATCGAGTGGGTTGACAAACCCGGCCGGGTTGAGCGTATTCTGCCTCATATCAAGACAATGGTTTCCGAAGGGCTAATCACCCTTCAGCCAATAGATGTAGTGCGATACAGTCATCGCGCCTTGAAAACATTTTCGGCCAACACGCCGGTCAAGGAAATGATGAATTATGAAGTGACCAGCATTATGAACGACGCTTCGCTTGGGCAGGTAGTGGCGCTGCTTGTTGACAAAGGCCACCGCGTTTTGCCGGTAGTTGACAAGCAGTGGCGCGTATTGGGCATTATTTCAGAAGGAGACCTGCTGCGAGGCGGCCTGCCCTTTGTAGATTTAGGCGAAGGGACTAACCAGTGGCTGGACACACGCACAGCCGCAAATTTGATGACGGCTCCGGCTATTACCATCTCCAATAGCGCCACCGTTGCTCAAGCCATCGAGCTGATGGTGACGCACAACATCAAACGAATTCCCGTTTTAGATGAAGATCAAACCTTGACCGGTTTACTCAGCAGGGCTGATATCTTGCGGCTCTTTTCAATGACGGACATCAACCGGGCTATCCCGCCGTCGTCAGGTAAAGCGCAGAGCAAGGTGAACGATGTGATGTTGACAGATGTTCCCATTGTGTCTGCGGATGCGCCCCTGACTGAAATTGTTGACTTGCTCTTGGGAATACGCTCCCGGCGAGTGGTTGTAGTAGATACCTCTCGCCGAGTAGTCGGCATCATCACCGATGGCGATTTGATTGCCAGAGTAGACATCCCTCATCGCAAGCGCCTCTTTGAAATTCTCTTTGTTCAGCAGAGCAACGTCAGCTTCAATTCGCAGCTAAGGGCCAAAGATGTGATGACGCAGCCGGTTATCACCGCTCACCCGCAAGATTCACTGGCAAGCGCCCTGGATTTACTGATGAAACATAAAATCAAACGCCTGCCGGTTGTGGATGAAACGGGCAAGCTGGTGGGATTGGTTGGCAGAGGGGGGATTCTACGCGCGTTACATTCTAATTGATTTCACCAAGAGACGCCCCCACGATTTGACGCGAATTTAGCCCCCAAGTGACCGCCGACTGCTGACCGTTGACCGCCAAAACGCGCTAAATCAGCCATTTTTTACAGCAGTCTACCGTCTGCGGTCTGCGGTCAAATCGCCAGAACGCAATTTTGCCAGCGAAATCAACGTCAAATTGAAAGGGGGTTCGTCAGCGAATTAATTGATCAGGGTTCCAAAATCGGCGGTTCTGCCCAACAGGGCGCTTTCTACATTGCCGGAATCCGCGCCGGAAAAGATCATCGCTTGCATAGGGGGCATAGCCAGTGTCAGGTGGTACATATCTTTGACTTTGGCGTACATCCCGCCGGTCACATCGGCAGCCAATGAGCCGCCTAAAGAGGTTTCAACCTCAATCCAGTTGGTAGAATCAATATCTTCAATCAGCTCGGCGGCGGAATCCAGTTTGGGGTCGGTGGTGTAAACGCCGTCCACATCGCCCGCCAGCAAAATCCGCTCCGGGTTCAATTCGCGGGCAAGGCTATCGAATAATTTTTCAGTAGAGACAATGTTCACCCCCTGCACCGCATCCACCGAAACATCGCCGTACACCACCGGAACCAGTCCGTGTTCCAGCGCCGTCTTCAACGAGTGCGTTTCAAAATACATCAACTGCCCCTGTCTCATCCGGGCGCTGGCCGAGGGTTGAAAAGCGATGGCCGGAATATCCGCTTCCAGTAAAATATCCATCACAATCCTGTTCAGGCGGGCGGCAACAGCGCTCACCTGAGCCAATCCATACCAGCTTTCCGGCCCAATAACGCCCTGAGTGGTTTTATATTTTGACGCCACAGCGTGTCCAAAAGAACCGGAGCCGTGCCCAATGATCAGGCGCAAATCATCGCGGCGATCATCGAGCGCGGATTTAATTTCGGCGGCCAAACGCTTGATCGCCTCCAGATGCGGCGTATTCGGTTGCGTTTTATCGGTAATCAAAGAGCCGCCTAATTTCAATAAAACTAATTCCGACATAATGTTGTTCCTTTTGTTTTTATAAGGTTGACCGCCAATTCTATACCCCAATAAAGGCTTAAGCAAAAAACAATCTGGAGGTTGTAATGTCGAAACAACTTAAAACTGCAACGCTGGGCGCGGGCTGTTTTTGGTGCGTCGAGGCTATTTTTCAGGATGTCATCGGCGTACATAGCGTGGTTTCCGGCTATGCCGGCGGCGCTGTTCCTAACCCCACCTACCAACAGATTTGCACCGGCAGCACCGGTCACGCCGAAGTAACGCAGATCACCTTTGATCCCCAGTCAATTTCCTTTGCCGAGCTGCTGACCATCTTCTGGCGCGTTCACGACCCAACAACCCTCAATCGGCAAGACGCCGACGTGGGAACGCAGTATCGCTCTGTCATTTTTTATCACAACGAAGAACAAAAGGCCATTGCAGAGAAATCCAAACAAGAAGCCGACGCTTCCGGCTTGTGGGCCAACCCCATTGTGACCGAAATTTCCCCCATTGATGCCTTTTACCTCGCCGAAGCCTATCACCAAAATTACTATCGCCTGAATCCCAATCAACCTTATTGCCGGGCGGTCATTGATCCCAAGATACAAAAATTCAGAAACACCTTTCGAGGTAAATAATGCCAAGTTTTCTTAACAAGGATAATAAAAAAATTGACCGGGTTTTGGACAGCATTGTTGCAGAAGCATTGCGATTTTTATCAGACCTCGATAATCGGGCGGTTGGTGCATCTCTTCCCGCCAATTTTAAGCCTGTCAACCTGACAGATGAAGGTATGGGCGTTGAGACAGCGTTAGCTATCTTCAAAGAAAGGTATGAATCCTGGTTGAGCGGCGGGGCTGGACCACGCTATTTTGGCTTTGTAACCGGCGGCGTAACGCCAGCCGCGTTAGCAGGTGATTGGTTGACAAGCGTCTATGACCAAAATGCGTTGGGGTCGAATGAATCGATTGCGCCACAATTAGAACTGGAGACCATTCGTGACAGGTTAAGGGTTTGTTAAATTTGCCAAATGGTAACTACTCAGCCATAGAGAAAATAGGTGCAACGCACTTCACGAAGCGCCCTRCAAGTGCAAATTTTGACGATATTGGGTAGTTATTTGCACTAAAAAACAATTTATTAAGTGCGTCGCACCTGAGCCTGAGTAGTTACATTTAGGAACTTGCTAAAGCTGACAAGAGGGTTTTTTCCCATTCTGTAGAAATCTCACTATAATAAAGGGACTATGCCAAAGAAATCTCTTGATGTTCTGATCTTATTCATCCTGGTCATTGCTAAGGTACAGATTGACACCCTGGCCGATAACGTGTTGCCTGATCGTTTGGCCGACGTGCAGTGTTTGGTAGAGGGCTGGTGGCCCGCCTGGAGCCTGGAACGATTGGCTCATCCCCAAACCGACCCGGTAACGATGATGCTCTACGTGACGGCTTTTGGACTGCTGGTCGTTTACGCGCTGGTTGACCTCTTTGCCGACCGCCGATCTCCGGCAAGCGAGACGAATGGGTGGGCAGGCGGGAAAACCACGTATCGGTTGAAATTGGGATTGATCTACGGCATCATTGGCCTGCTGGTTTTTGGAAAGGCGATTTTGCTCATCAACCTGCGTCATCAGAGCGTTCCCTGGAGTTATAGCCACGACGGCGGCGTGATCCAGACGGAAGTGACCATTGATTACTTCCTGCGCGGCCTCAATCCTTACGTTGAAGATTACGTGGATACCGCAATGGCTCAGTGGGGCATCAACGAATATCGAACGGCGCTCTACCATTACCCTTACCTCCCCTGGACATTTGTTTTTTCCGCCCCTTTTTACTTGCTCAGTCAGATGAACTTTGGTTTTTTTGATCAGCGTTTTGTATATTTACTTCTTTTTGCGCTTACGTTGCTACTGGCGCAGTCTTTGGCGCGTAAGCGTCGTCATAAACTGTTGGTAGTAATGCTTGTTGGGTTGAATCCCATTATGGCGGAAGATGTTATTTTTGGCTTAAACGACTCTTTTGTATTCTTCTGGATAGCGCTGGCGATATGGTTGGCGCAAAAAGCCGCGCGCTCAACGGCGGCGGGCGGCAGGCGAGCGACAACTTACTTGCCATTGGCTTCGGCGTCTCTGGGACTGGCGTGCGCCAGTAAACCAACGGCCTGGTTCTTGCTGCCCTTTTGGTTCCTCTATTTGCTTCGGGATGAATGGGGAGACAGGCTGCTTCCCCCCTTCAAGGCGTGGAAAAATTTACTACTTATCCTTTGGAAACGCGCTTGGCCTTTACTTGTGACATTTCTGTTGCTCATTCTCCCCTGGTTCTTCTGGAATCCGGACGCAATGTACGATGATGTCTGGCGTTGGTCTTCGGGACAGGGAGAGACCGGGTATCAAATTTGGGGGTGGGGAGCCAGTAATTACGTGTTGAGTTTTGCCTTGATTAAAGATCGCTTTGCCTATTGGCCGTTTATCATCCCCCAAGCCATTATTAGCTTGCCACTGTTGTGGTATTTGTTACAACGCCAACGAGGTAATAATACTATTGGCGTGATGCTGTACAATTATGTGGTATTTTTACTGGTTTTTTTCTACCTCTCGCGGTTTATGCAGCCTAATTACCTTGGCTTTTTGGCGGGGGGCATAGTCTTGGCTTATTTCCTTTCGATTGAAGACGCTTAAATTATTAGAGTGGTCATCTCGGTCTTTCGGTGGTATACTTAAGAAAATTCCTCTGAAAAGAAACAGCGGGCGGATCATTCACCTGTAGCGTGTTAGCCACAATGAAAAATAAAGAGACCTTTACAACCCGCGACGGTCGCCAATTGACCATTCGCTATATGCGGGATAATGACGCAGCGCTGCTGGTGGATATGTTTCACCATCTTTCAGCGCGTACAAAACGCTTTCGCTTTCATAGCTATGTAGAAAAATTACCCGATGAGCAGGTGTGGCGCAAAGCTGTGGCTTTGTCTACCCTGGACCCCCGGCGACAGGTTGCGCTGGTTGCTATTTGGCGCGCAGGCGATGGCGACCACGCGGTTGGCGTCGCCCGCTTTAGCCGCGCTGCGCCGGATGATATTGAAGCCGAAGCGGCTATTGTTGTTCGCGATGATTTTCAGCGCGCTGGATTGGGCACCTGTCTGATGTTTAGACTGATGCACATAGCGCACTCGATGGGAATTCGTTACATTATGGCCTGGGTGATGGCTGAAAATCGCCAGGTTTTGCGTATGCTTCAAAAATCTGGACTTCCTCACAAGCAAAGCACCAGCAGAGGAGAAACAAAGTTATCCGTGTCCATTGCTGAAATTGACAAACTGTGGACAAAATTTGAGTGAGCAGTCTTGTTTTTTATTCCCCAACATTAAAACCATCGTTGGGAATTTTGATAAAATGCGGTATAATAGTACCATCAATTTAGTCATCATCTGGAATTTGGTTCACATCCAGCACAAGGAGAAAAGCGATGCCTGAAGATTTTAAATACCCTAATGCCAATCTGCTGGTTTTAATATTGGCCTCTGAAGAAGTGATGGGGAAAAATGGGTTTAACTCTGTCCTCAATCAGGGCGGCTTATCTTTTTTAGTGGGCAAGCGACCTCCCAATAATCTAGAGCGCGAAGCGCCGATGAGTTTGTACGGGAAGATACAGCAATCCATTGAAGATTTTTATGGACCCAGAGGCTCAAGGGCCATTCTAACCCGCGTGGGGCGCGCGCTTTTTCGATATTCTTTGCACGAACAACCGACTTTACTGGGTCTTGCATCGGTAGCGTTGAAAGCGCTGCCGCTGAAAGCCAGAATGAAATTGATTCTGAATCAAATCAACAAGGCGGGTTCAAATGAGTTGAGCATGCCCGGAACGGTGGAAGAAACGGACGATGCTTTCGTCTATCGCCGAAGCGTTTGCCCCTGTCAATTCAGAGAACGAGACTCTAGCGCCGGCGTGTGCGATTATGTGACGGTAGGCACGTATCAAGAGGCCTTGAAATGGGCAACCGGCAAAAATTTCAAAGTTACGCAGACAAAATGCCTGAATATTGGCGACGACGTGGATGAATTTATCGTCTCTAAAACGCCAATAGATATGTAGTGAAGTGCGCTCTACAAAGCATATAAAAAGCCGATGCAATTTTGCATCGGCTTTTTATATGCTTCCCGTGTTTTGTGTGAGAAGAAAAAGTCTGCTACTATTTTTACTCATCTAGCTTGACTTGAAGTTGCCCGCTAATGATTTTGGCTTGTAATTCCTGTAATTTAGCCTGAATTTTTGGCGTTACAACATCGGCTACCTCAGGATGAATGGTCGCCATTCTGAGACCCCCTTCCGCAAAGCCATAGCTTTTTACGCGTCCGCCCTCAAAGCGATCTTCTACAACCGCCTCAATGGCCTCTGTTATGGGTCTGCCGACATCTTTTATGCGACTGGTCAGGACGTTTTTGGGCGCCAGATGGCTGTGGTCTCCGCCGGTGCTGATGATCCAGTTGTCAAACTTTTTGGCCGCTCTAATGGCTCCCAAACCGCAGCGCCCCGCCACTTGATAAATAACATCCGCCCCCAGCGAATATTGAGTTTCGGCCAGGATGCGCCCTTTGTACTCATCGGCAAACTCGCCCACGTAGTCGGAAACAATGCTGATGGTAGGGTCAATATATTTCACCCCTTCGCCAAAACCGGCCTCAATGCGCTGGACAACGGGCGTAATGCCGCCTCCCATAAAGCCAACCATAGCCGTTTGCGTCACCACTGCCGCCAGTACCCCAACCACAAAATCGCCTTCATACTCTCTGTATGTGGCAGACCAAACATTGCCCCCTTTTCCGCTAATATCAACAAGGGCAAAACGACGGTCTGGAAAGTTGGCGGCAACCTCATTGATTGGCGCTTCGTTGAGATGGCCCAGCCCAATGATCAGGTCGAAGCCGGAGTTGGCCCATTTCTCAAGTGTTTCAACGTTGGGGCTGTCTTCCAGCCAATCTGTAATTTCAAATTCTATGTCATAAAGCTGTTGCGCTTCTTCAAGGCCGGCAAAAGCAGAGTCGTTGAAAGATTGATCGTCCAACCCGCCAATGCTCAACTGCATTCCTACTTTGATTTTGTCAGACATCAGCCTACTCCCTTTCCGCATTACTTACTTTTCTCCCTCTACCGATATTATACCACAGGATGTTTTTTTTGGTAGTGGTATAAAAGTTTCAAGCACAGCGACCCAACGCCGCCTTTAAATCCGGCGGCAGGGGAGCCTCAAACGTGAGTCTTTGCCCGGAAAGGGGATGATCAAGGGAAAGTTGACTGGCGTGCAGAAATTGCCTGGAGAGGAATAGCGGATTTTTTCGCCTGCCGTACACCGTATCGCCAACAACGGGATACCCCAGCCAAGTCAGATGAACCCTGATCTGGTGAGTGCGTCCCGTTTCTAATTTTAATTTGAGCAAGCTGTAATCTTTCCATTGTTGCGCAAGGGAATAGTGAGTTCTGGCCGGTCTGCCGCCTGCCAGAGGCGCCATTTGTTGGCGATGCTGTGGGTGGCGCCCCAGAGGAACATCAATGATACCCTGCGGCGCTTGGGGATGGCCGTGAACCAGGGCCTGATAGATTTTTTCTACGCTTCTGGTCTTGAACTGTTCTTGTAAAGCGTGCAGCGCCCTTTTCGTTTTGGCAACCACCATCACGCCAGAGGTGTCTTTATCCAGACGATGGACAATTCCAGGGCGTTCATTATCCAAGCCTGCCAGCTTTGGGTAATGGTAGAGCAGGGCGTTCACCAGTGTGTCTTGCGCGTGTCCGGCTGCCGGATGAATTACCAATCCGGCAGCTTTATTAAGGATGATGAGCTGATCGTCTTCAAATAGAATATCAAGGGGAATGGCCTGCGGGCGAGGTTTTGGTGAAGGCGCTGCGGGCAGCGTAACGGTCAGGGTTGCGCCGGAGGGTAGCGGCGTGCTGGCTTTCAGGCGCAAGGCTTCGGTTTGTACCAGCCCGGCATCAATCAATCGTTTGGCCTGACTTCTGGATATAGCGGGGATAGCTTTGGCTAGAAATTTATCCAGCCGTTGATTATTCTTCTGATTGGTCAGGGTGATTATTTCAGGTGGCATCTTGCGCAGCGCTCAGGTCTTGCTGTTTCTCATCTTCCTGCCACAGCCAGACAGCCAAAATTGTCACGCCAATCATAATGGATATATCGGCCACGTTGAAAATAGGCCAGAACCCAATATCCACAAAATCAACCACCGAACCGTGTTGAACGCGATCCCACATATTGCCCAACGCGCCGCCTAGCTGAAGTCCCAGACTGATTTGAACAATCTTTGGCAGGGCAGGGTAGGTGGCAATATAGTAGATGATGATCAAAATAACAATAATGGCGACAATCATAAAAAAGTTACCGCCTTTTGAAAAAAGGCCAAAGGCTGCGCCAGTGTTTGAAGTGCGTATTATTCTGAATAGTCGTTCCCAGGCCGGGACGGGCGCCCAGACTTCGCCCATGCTTAGATTTTTTAGAACCAGCGCTTTAGTTATCTGATCGGCGGCAAAAATAAGCCCGCCGATCATAAAGAGCGTTGCCAAAGAGTCTAAACGACGGGACAGGGAAGGTTTTTGGTCATTATTTGTTTGCAAGATAAAATGCCTCGATATGTTGATGGTTAGCAGTGCGTCTAAATCTTACCTGATTGCTTGTGTTTTGGCAAGCGTTATCCCTGATCAATTACTTCAATGGCATCAATATAGGTTGCCCCCCCCTGCGAAGCGGTGTCGTGGAAACCTTTAATGAAGATGGTTGTTTGCGGGCCTTCGGCGGTGAAGGATTGCGTGTGGGTAATCCACTCGTTTTCTCTGAATTCAGCCCAGGGCGTCCATTGAACTGTCTCAGCCTCCCAATTTGCGCCGCCGCTCAGGTCAACGCCAAAGTGAAATTGCATTGGCGGCAGGGTGTGAACGTGTTTTATGCGGGCGGTCACTTGGTAGGTGTGACCGGGTTGGGTGTCAATTACGCGATACAGCCCGGCGTGGGCGTCAACAAAGTCAAAGGTAACTTGTTGGGAGTATTGCCCTGAAAAGACGTTGGGGCCAAATTCGTTCAGGTAGAGACAGGCAGACCCATACTGCCCGCGCGATGTGAAGCCTGTCCAGCCAACGGCTGTTTTTGAGCCGGAACAGTTATCGCCGAAGGGATTGAGCCAGACTTCAAAGCCGTCTTCCATATCCCAACTTCCTCCCTGCCGAGGCTCATCGGGGGGGGCGCTGGGTTTTGGTGGAATGGTTGCGGTGGCAACTTCGGTCTCTTCTACTGTTGTGGGCGTGGGTTGCGGCGTATTGGTGGGCGGCGGGATAGGGGTATCGGCGGGCGCAAGCGTTCCTTGCGGCAGCACGGCGGTGGGAGTCATCCCGAACAGGCTGGGACCTTCGGTGGTGGGAACAATCTCTGTTGGCGGCGAGACGACGGGCGTATCGGTGGGCGGCAGAGGCGTACTTTGAGCAACAATCGGCACTTCCGGCGATGAGATGACTGAAAAGTCAGGGCGAGGCGTCGCTTCTGATTGGCAGCCCAGCATAATCAAACTAAGGCTAATAGCCATTATAAATAGAATACTTGATTTATAGCGCAATTCAATAACTCCTTTTTATGTTTCTTCCGCAAACACTTCGGCCTCAAAGATATAGAGGTCGGCGGTGCGCCAGGCATCGGGGGAGAGATTGGCTTTTTGGCAGATGGCGTCCAGAAATTGCGATCGGTTCCAGTTATGCCTGACAGCAACTTCGGGTAGCAATAAGCCTTTACGCGGATAAGGGTTGTCTTGTTCGATAATGAGGCCGTGCCTGCCGATTTTAATTTCTTTTGGGGAGTTGATTTTTTCCGGCGTGGACAGGATGGAGATTTCTATTGTCAACTCAGATAATTCTGCCGCTGTGACCGACGAGAAGCGAATGTCTCTGGTGGCGGCAGCAATAGCGCAACTTTGAACCATCTTGTAGAGCGCTTCCAGGCTTTGCAACTGCCCCACGCAACCGCGCAGGTCGCCGTTTTTTTGCCAG
>DUEH01000190.1 GCA_011192195.1 Chloroflexota bacterium
CTTCAATTTTCTCCGTAGGCTGGCCGTTGGCGTCTACCGCGCGGCTGTAACTCAGTTTCTCATCAAGGTAGCCGCTCAGGTCATCAAAAACCATAATCTTACCCTGAGCGTGCGATCCGTAAACCCTATCAATACCTACTTCAACCTCAGAGATACGCGGCGCTTGAATCGGCAACCCAGCGGCAATAAACTCGTCACGCCACTGCTGCTCCCCCAATGAGCCGCCAACAACAGCAGCGGGCATCGGTTCATTATGCAGAATCGCCGCCGTGTGTCCGGCTGCCGTCCTTCCCCCGGCCTTGTACTCTCTGTATGCGTACAACCGCCCGCTTTTGGGGTCTTTGGCGTAAAATATCGCCGCCGTATTCACGCCGCCAAAGTCAAGGCCAATGTAGCGCGCCCACTCATCAGGTATTGGAAAACGCGGGCATTTATGCGCTGCTTCGTCGAATACATCATAAATCAAACCAGCCGGGCGCGTAAAAATGGCGCGGTAAAACATATCAAACTTCCAGCGTGGCAAGTGCGCTTTGGCGCTCTCCCATTCTTTCTGTTTGAATAGCGGATTGGCGCGACTTTCAAACCGAATAACGTCTATTTCCTTGTCCCCCGCTTTCCAAGCGTCATAGATACGCTGTTTAAGCCAGCCCAAGTTATAGGGGGTTGTGGTTATCAAGATGCGCCCTTGATGAATCGACAGGCGGCGGCGAATGGCCTCCCACGATTCGGACTTGAATCGGCGCTGCCCGGCCTCATCAAGCCAGGCCGCTTTTGCGGTTGCCGATTCCAGTGACTCCGGCTCAGCGGCGTAGCCAAAGATGATGCGCGTAGGCGTTTCCTGAGCCTTCCCCCAAAGCCGTTTTTCTCCCGTTTTGCTGACAACAAACACCCGCTGCTGCGTTTTGTACTCCCCAAGCCGCAAAACGTCCTTGAACCAACGTAATGTTTCCGGTAAAGCTTTCAATTGCAACAACGGGTATGACGGGGTGACGATCATATAGTCGCCAGCGCCACGCATTTGCATTTCACGCCAAAGCCAAAAAACTCCGAAGCTTGTTTTGCCGCCCTGTGTACCGCTCAAGATTGCAACGATGCGCCTTTGGCTATCCCACGCTCGCAGCTGCCCCTCATGGAAATTCAACCGCGCCCGCCCATTGAATATTGTGTAGATTCCATCATTCGCCACGCGCAACCTCAACAATTGTAACCGGAACGCTGACCTCGACTTCCTTGCGTTCAACGTATTCGCCAGACAACTCAAAGGCTAGCTTTTGATGCTTGTGGCTTCCGGCCTTCGCTTCATCGGCCAATGAACGGTAAATTTCTGGCAAGTCGCTTTTCAACAACTCCCGACTACGCGCCAGAACTGCGTCCATAAATTCAGGTTTCCGTTTCCAGCGCGTAATGGTTTCAATCCGGACTCCAATTTCAGCGGCAAGTAGCCGCTGCGTTTTTGGTTGTCGGTCATTGCCCGGATTTGCCAACCACTCGATTGCTCGCCGCTGTTTCGATGTGAAATTGACATTTGTCGACATAACCCCTCCAATTACTCAAGTGTTGAATATAACTCTATTCCGTGTAAACATTATACCCGCGCCTGCTCCAAAGTTCAAAAATTGGATTTTTGAAAAATTGCTTGGCAACGTACAAAAAAACAATTTTCATCCTTGCCAAGCTATTTTCAAAAATTACAAATTCGCAAAATTGTTAACAATGTGAAAAATTTGGATGTGCGTGCTTTTAAGCTTTTAAAAAGCGCGTGAGCGCGCCTTTCTTTGTTAGTTTCTTTTTTTTTTATAACTTTCTTTTGTGTATGTAAAAATGTTACGTTTTTGGGGGCGACCTATGTAAAAATGTTACATTACCTATGTAAAAATGTTACATTGACATAATTATAAACGGCAAAAAACGTAACATTTTTACATAGGTAAAGCGGCAAAAAAAATATGCTTAGTAACCAAGCGCGCTCTGAATCGCTGTGTGGCTATATTGCAATGCAGTTTTCCCATTGTGTGGATAATGCGCCTTCACGTCATCAATTGCGCGTTGCAGGTCGGTTTTTGACGGTTTGTAAATCTCCAAAATCTCTACCAAACTGGCGTCCAGTTTGTTGACGGGGATGCCGGTTAATTGACTATATAAATCGGCAATTGCCGATTGCTTTTTACTGTTGATTGGCAGGGCGTACCCAGCGGCCAGCGCGTACTGATTGCCGTTTTCGGTGATGATGCCTCTCGATACCAGCTTGACAATAGCGCGATTTGTCTGCATGCGCGATAGTCCGGTTGCGTCTGCAAAATCAACTTTGGCAACAGTTGCCGCCGCCCGTTGACGGCCAATAGTCTCGCGGACGATGTGCGCCAGAATTTTAAACTCAGCGCCGGTTAGCGTTGGTAGTAGCCCATCTATAATTTTGTTTGGGAATCGCGTGTATGACTCGCTCGCACTGAACAGCGTATCGCCCGCCGTAAATCGTTTCGTTGTCCCGTTCGGGGTTGTTGTGGAAAAATATGGCGGCCAATTCCCAAATCCTTTGGCTGCCCGTACCGCTGTCCGTTTGCCAACCCCCGCCCCCCTCACGACTTGACTAATGCTGATGTGATCGGAACGGCGATTCCAGCCTACCGTTTTGCGTAACAAAAACATCAACATTTTAAATTCACTTCCGCTCATCATCGGCATATACAAATCCAAAAATTCATTCAGGACGCGCGTGTAGCCGCCGTGTTGTTTGCCATTTTTGTCGGCCATCACGCGCCCCCCATCTTGCCAATATTCCGTTTTCGGGTTATAATTTCGATCATCATATATTTGCTCCTATCGCGCTCCGCGATTGAAGAGAAGGGAGGGACTCCAACGGGTCCCTCCCTTTTTTATTTGCGTTCCAGTTGCGCCAATGAGCGGCGCAGCATCTTCACCATCCGTGTATTCCCCTCACGTTTATAACGTTCAATGTCACGGCGAATCTGTTCGATTAGCTCCTCTGTGCCTCTATTCATTGCGACACTCCCCGCATTGTGCTATTATGAGCCTGAGAACGGCTCAATCGAGTCGCCTCAACATTAGCCGTCGCCCGCTGTTCGGTTTGGACGCCATCGCGGGCGGCGGCTTTCGGTTTGTAATTCAGCACAAATTTGATGACGCTGGCCGGAATAACCGGACGACTATTTTTGCTGTTCATTGTCGGCCTCCGCTTCCCGCTTTCTCAACTCCTCTAACCCAATGGTCAGCAATTGGCGAATCGCGCCTGAGAGCGTCGTTTTGTACCGTTCCGCCACATCGCGTAATTCCCTGTTCATCCCCTCGGAAATGTAAAACGCAATGTTGCGGTTTAATGGCGGGCGAGATGGTTTTAACATTTTGTCTCCTTGCCCCTCGTGGGGCGCTAATAGTGGGTAAATAAAAACTCCCAACCCTCAAAAATCCACCTGAGTGTGACGTTTAGTCACATTTTTTTCAGGTTTTTTTTGTGGGTCGGGAGTCGTTGACTCTTCCAGCCAAATTAAATCACAAGGATATTGTAGAATAATTGTATCAGTTTGCCAAATTCTACTATGCGGATATTACCCCATTAGGTGTGACTAAGTGCTTTCAAATTGCGGTTTATTGTGCAATCTGCACAACAAGAAGAAGGCCATTCCCCTTCTAGGGGGACGGTCTCGATATTCTCGACATTTTTGTGAATATTGACGAATATGGGGGAATTTGGTTACAGAGGAAGGCGGACGCGCAGGGTCAGCAAGGTTTTATTTGCCGTGTCAAATTTTTTCACAATAATAATTGTAGAAATTGCGGGCGATTACCTTTTCCTGCCTCCCTTTCACTCGCTCCCAAACTCTGTTTGGGAGCGAGTGAAAGGGAGGCGAAGACGACTATTCCGCTTGAATTTCTACCCAATCCACCGCCGCTGAAAGTGGGCGCGTGTCCTGGCTCTTGCCCAGGCGAAGATAGGCTTCGCCGGAGCGTTCCAGAGCGGCGCCCGGCGCAGCGCCCTTTACGCCAATCAGCGAGTAGGGAACGCCGGGCAATTCCGCCGACCCGCCCAATGCGGCAAAGTCTTCGCTGAAGAAGGCGGCGGCGTCTGCGCCCTGACTGCTGAGCAAAACAATGTGTCCTTCAGGAATTTGGGCAATGTAATCGCGCAGCGCCTGGGCTTCGTACTGGTTGGCGGCGGTGTCGAAGCCTTTTTTGTCCAGCGCTTCGCCGGTTTGGGGGTCAAGTACCGCCACGTTGAAGCCTCGCCGGTGCGCGGAGGCGTCTTCAGCTTCATCGCCAAAACCGATGGTGATGAAAGAGAAATCCGCGTGGCTGTTGATTTCTATGTCTACCGGAGCGTGGACGCCGGTACTGCCGATGGCGGTACCGGCGGGCAATACCTCTCTGGGAATGGCCTGACGGCTGAAACGCAGCGTCAGGCGGTTCAACCCGGGTCGCAATGCTTCGGCGGGGAGGGTGGTTTCCAGAACTTGCCATTCTTCGTGCAGCGAATGGTCACTGACCTCATAATCGTCATTCAAAATGATGCTCAACGTTTGCTGCGGCGCGCCCGGATAGCTGAAAGGGGTCAGGTGGATGGTCAATTTTCGATTGCCTTGCCCCTGATAAGGGAAGAAGATGAGCGGTTCCGGCGCAGTAGACCAGTTTACGCCGGCTCCCTGATACATTTCGTCCCCGGCCCATCCTTCGCCGCGATAGGGCGCGCTGGGCCAGTCGCCAAACTCAAGGCGCAGGGTTTCGGGGACAGGCGGGCGATTGACTTTGTATGCCGCCGCCTCCGGTGAACTATAAGTCGCTTCGGATTCCAGCGGGAGCAGGTCAAAAATCAGTTGGCGCGTGGCGGTGAAGGTGTCTGCGTAAGGTTTGCGTTCGGGGATGGGTTGGTGAATGATCACGTAACCCACGTTGTAAAGGGTCATCAATTCGGCGGCTTGTTGTTTGGCCTGCTCCAGCGTTTCCGCCGAAACGGCAGGGTCGCTTTGGGGCAATTCGGTTTGGGAAATGGCCTGAAAAAGCGGGATATTGCGGTAGTAATCAAATTTAAAGGCGGGGGCGCGAGAAATATTGCCGCCGAGCATCGGTTTTTGGTGGGTGTGTTGGTAGTATTGAATTTGGGTTCGCTCTGCGCCGTACACGCCAAAACTGTTTCGCCAGCCCAGGGGAAGTTGTAACAGCGTGAAATCTTCTTCCTCTGCGCCGATTTTCGCGTAGACATCAGGCGTAACCGCGTCTGTCAAAGGTAAAGGCAAAGCCAGTTGATCGAAGAGAGCAAGGAAAGTAAGTAAGACCGTTGCGCCTACAAGAAAAAAACGGTTTTTGTTAATTGTTAATTGATAATTGCTAATTGCTAAAACGCCGTAGCCCGCCAGCACGGCCAGCGACAGGCCCAGCGCTACCGAAAATCTCGCCGGGACGCGGTTGGCGTTGATGATGGGGATGTAGTGCAGCAGCGCAAAGGGCAGGGGGAAGGTGATGTCTTGCGCTATGCCCTGTTCGCGCAGTAAATTATCCAGCGGAAAGAGGAAGCGTCCCTTGATTTGCAGCAGCGGCCCCAGAGTGAAAACGGCAAAAATGAGCGCGGCGGCTATCCACGCTTTAACCCGCTTTTGGTAGGCAATGCCGCCTATCAGCGCCAGCGCCAGCGCGCCATAGCCCAAAAAGACGGTGTTTACATCGCTGAAGGGGGCGCTTCCTTCCTGCACCTGTCGCAAGCGCGTTACCCAGTCATCGCCCCAAAGGGGGTGCA
>DUEH01000191.1 GCA_011192195.1 Chloroflexota bacterium
AACGGCTGCGCTCAAGGATGCCTACCATCGGGAGCAAGACAGCAAAGTGAAAGCGCATATCCTCTACGTGGCCTTCAACATCCTTTCGGAAGCGGGAGATGAGCTGCTGACCGATGGACTGCAAAGCAAAGACGAAACCGTGCAAAAAATGGCCCAACAGATTCAGCAAGATATGGCCGATGGGGTCGTTGCCAGAGTTTATACCTGAATTTTACGTAACTACTCAGCTTCGTGTCATTTCGAGGGCATCCACTTAAGGCGGGACAGAGACTTTGTAGGACAAGCTAACAGCTTGTCCTACCGCCGGACAAACTAACAGTTTGTCCTACAAGTGTCCCGCCTTAAACAGATACCCATTTCGACGAGGAACGAGGACGCGAAGCGGTTTCTTTATCAGAAATCTTTGCCATTCAACGCCTATTCAAGCATCAGCCAAGAAGATTTCTCGGCAAAAAACGCCTCGAAATGACATACCTGAGTAGTTACAATTTTACCAACCCCTATTCAAATCAAAGGAGATTGAATCTATGAGCTACAAAATCCAAAAAGTAGGTGTTATTGGCGCAGGCACCATGGGCGCGGCCATTGCCGCCCACGTTGCCAACGCCGGCTATCCGGTGGTTTTGCTTGATATTGTCCCCTTCAAGCTATCGCCGGAACAGGAGAAGAAAGGGCTGACGATGGAGGACGCGGTTGTCCGCAACAGCCTTGTTCAGGGCGGCTACGAGCGAATGCTCAAGAGCAGACCGGCCTCTCTGATGAGCAAGGGGGCGGCGTCGCTGATCACCACCGGCAACACCGAAGACGATTTCGATTTGCTGGCCGACGCCGACTGGATCATCGAAGTCATCATTGAGAAGCTGGAACCCAAGCAGCAACTAATGGCCCGGCTGGAAGAAGTTTGCAAGCCGGGGAGCATCATCACCACCAACACCTCCGGCATCCCAATTGCCTCCATCGCCGAAGGCCGCAGCGAAGACTTCAAGGCGCGCTTCTTTGGAACCCACTTCTTCAACCCGCCGCGCTATATGAAACTGCTTGAAATTATTCGCGCGCCGGACAGCGATTCCGAAGCAGTGCAAGTGGTGTCTGACTTCTGCGAAACCACGCTGGGCAAGGGCATCGTTCTCTGCAAAGACACCCCCAACTTCATTGGCAACCGGATGATGTCCATTGACGGCAGCTTCATCCTCGATTACGCCTTCAACAACGGCTACAGCGTCGAAGAAGTGGACGCCATCACCGGCCCGCTGATTGGCCGCCCCAAGACCGCCTCTTTCCGTCTGCAAGACCTGGTGGGCATTGACATCGCCGCCTATGTGGGCAACAACCTCTACGATCTGATCCCCGACGATCCCTATCGAGAGATCATCAAATCCCCGGCCGGCGTAAAGGTGATCACAGAGATGATGGAACGGGGCTGGTTGGGCAACAAAACCGGCCAGGGCTTCTATAAAAAGAGCAAAGACGCCGAAGGCAAGCGCGTCTTCCTGATCCTCAATCACGAAACAATGGAACACGAAATGCCCAAAAAGCCCCGCTTCGAGGCGGTGGGCAAAGTTCGCAAAATCGAGGATTTGGGTCAACGCTTAAGCGCCCTCTTCAGCGACGAGTGGGCCGAAGACCGGGCCGCCAAACTGGCCTGGGCCGTCACCAGCCATCTCTTTGCCTACGCCGCCGCCAAAATCCCCGAAATCACCGATACTTTGACCGGCATAGACAACGCTATGCGCTGGGGCTTCAGCTACGAAGCCGGGCCATTCGAGATGTGGGATATGCTGGGCGTGGCCGAAACCGTCGAAAAGATGGAAGCGGACGGCCTGAACATCGCGCCCTGGGTCAAGGAAATGCTGGCTGCGGGTTGCCAAACTTTCTACCAGTACAAAAATGGCAAGCCGGTCGCTTTCTACGATCTGGAGAGCAAGGGCTACCAGGAAATTGCCGTTGACCCGCGTAAAATCAGCATTGACGATCTGCGCGCAGCAGGCAAAGAGTTGAAGCGCAACGATAGCGCCAGCATCCTGGATATGGGCGACGGCGTCTTGCTCCTGGAATTCCACGCCAAGATGAACGCCATTGACGACGATATGATCAAGCTGATGGTGGAAGCGCGGCAGATGCTCGATGATAACGCCGAGTACGCCGGTCTGGTGGTAGGCAATCAGGGCGATAACTTCTGCGTGGGGGCCAACATCTTCACCATTGCCGTGGCCGCCCAGCAAGAGATGTTCGATCAGATTGGCGACGTGTCAAAGGCGCTGCAAGACGCGCTGCAAGCCTTCCGCTTCAGCCCCAAGCCGGTGGTCATTGCGCCCTTTGGCATGGCGCTGGGCGGTGGCTGCGAAGTCACAATGGCCGGTTCGCGCCGCGTGGCTCATGCCGAAAGCTACATCGGCCTGGTGGAAGTGGGCGTCGGCCTGATTCCCGCCGGCGGCGGCGTGAAAGAGATGGTTCGCCGCATCATGACCAAAGGAATGGGGATGAGCAAGGACAATCAGCCGCTTGTCTTTGCCCAACGCATCTTCGAGACCATTGGCATGGCCAAAGTGGGAACCAGCGCCGCCGAAAGCGCCGAATACGGCTTTTTGGACAACCAGGATCGTATTGTGATGAACCGCGACTTCCTGCTCTATGAAGCCAGGCAAGAAGTGTTGACGATGGCCGCCAAAGGCTACACGCCGCCCGCGCCCGCCAAACTCTTTGCCGCCGGCCGAGACACTCTGGCCGCGTTGAAAGTGGGCGTGTGGATGATGCAGCAAAGCAACTACATCAGCGAATATGACGCCTTCATCGGCGAAAAGCTGGCTCAGATCATCACCGGCGGCAACTTGAGCGCCCCACAAATGCTCGATGAACAGTATTTTCTTGACCTTGAGCGGGAAATGTTTGTGGAACTGACCAAACAACCCAAAACCGTCGAGCGCATTTGGCACATGCTGCAAAAGGGCAAGCCGCTGCGAAATTAGGAATGTAAGCTCATGAGAATTGTTGGCTTTATTTGGCTGGAAGAAGTCCTTGACAAAATAGAGATAAAACACAGCGTTTTGCCGGAAGAAGTCGAAGAAGTATTTGAAAGTCGTCCGAAAATTAAGGAAAATGAATAGAGGACACTTTCGCGGTGAAGACGTTTATCGAGCTTTGGGGTGTACAGATGCAGGGCGATATCTGGCAGTATTCTTCATCCACAAGTTAAACGATGAGATTTTGATTTTAAGCGCCCGTAATATGGACAAGAAGGAGCGTAGAAGCTATGTCAAATAAAGCGCAACAATTACAAGACACTTTGCCAGAGAACTTTGAAAGTCTTGATGGCTTTTGGGATTTTTGGGATACGCGCAGTAGCGCAGATTTTGAAGATGAGATGGAAGACGTGAACGCAGTGATTGAGCTGTCTTCCAGCAAGGTCTACTTTGCTGTAGCTAAAGATTTTGTGCGCCCCATACGCGCCCAGGCGCGCGAGCAAGGCGTATCGCCAGAGACCTTGCTCAATCTCTGGCTGAAAGAAAAAATTTCCGTTTAACTATTGACTCAACCCCTTGAAGGAGGTTTAACATAATGCGAGAAGCAGTCATCGTTTCTGCTGCCAGAACAGCTGTTGGAAAATCTAAAAAAGGCACATTAGCAACCTGCCGTCCCGAAGATATGGGCGCTGCCGTCATAAAGGCCGCTCTGGAGCGAGCGCCTCAGGTAAAACCGGAAGATGTGGAAGATGTGGCGTTGGGCTGCGCCTTCCCCGAAGGGCAACAAGGTTTGAATGTAGCGCGCGTCATCGCCCTGCGAGCCGGGCTGCCGTCGAGCGTGCCGGCGCAAACCGTCAACCGCTTTTGCTCCTCCGGCTTGCAGACCATTGCCCAGGCCGCCCAGCAAATTATGGCCGGTATGGGCGACATCATCGTCGCCGGGGGCGTCGAGAGCATGAGCGCGGTTCCTATGACCGGTCTGGCTTTTAGCCCCAACCCCTGGATGGCCGAAAACGCCCCTCAGGTCTACATTAACATGGGCCTCACCGCCGAAAACGTGGCCGCCAAGTACAAGGTCAGCCGCCAGGATCAGGACGAATTTGCCGCCCGCTCCCACGTACGAACCGCCGCTGCTATTGACGCCGGGCGCTTCAAAGATGAGATCGTCCCCCTGGATGTTGAAATCGTCACCGCCAACGGGACCAGGCATATTGTCTTTGACACCGAAGAACACCTGCGTCGGGGTACCAGCGTAGAGGGGCTGGCCAAACTGCGGCCCGTCTTCAAGCTGGACGGCAGCGTGACCGCCGGCAACTCTTCGCCCCTCAGCGATGGGGCCGCCGCTGTGATTGTTATGTCCCGCGAAAAAGCGGATGAGTTGGGCGTTAAGCCGCTGGCCCGCTTTGTCAGCTTTGCCGCCGCTGGCGTTCCGCCGGAGGTTATGGGCATCGGGCCGATAGCCGCCGTGCCAAAGGCCCTCAAATTCGCCGGCTTGACGCTGGACGACATTGACCTGATTGAGCTGAACGAAGCCTTTGCCGCGCAGTCCGTGGCCGTCATCCGTGAGCTGGGGTTGAATGAGGAGATCACCAACGTCAACGGTGGCGCCATCTCTCTGGGACACCCTCTGGGCGCAACCGGAGCCAAACTGACCACCCAACTGATCTACGAGATGAAACGCCGCCAGTCAAAATACGGCATGGTCACTATGTGTATTGGCGGCGGAATGGGCGCTGCCGGTATTTTTGAGAACTTGCAATGAAACGCCTTCCCGAACACGGCTCGTGCTTTGTCTGCGGCGCGGAAAACCCCAAAGGCATTGGCCTGCGCTGGTACGCCGACGACGAGGGCGTTATCCACGCAGACGTCACGCTCACCCTGGCCGAACAAGGCCCGCCCGGTTACGCGCACGGCGGCGCATCGGCGGCTATTTTAGACGAGGCAATGGGGTCGGCGGTGTGGAATGCGGGCTATCAGGTTTTGGCCGTCAACCTGAATATCAACTATCGCCGCCCGCTGCCGCTGAACACGCCCGTAAAAATCACTGCGCGGGTGGTGGAAGAAAACGGGCGAAAGGTTTCCACCCGCAGCGAACTTCGCCTGCCCAACGGCGAAATTGCCGTTGAAGGAACCGGCCTTTACGTAGAAGCAAACCACATCTTTGCCGATTCGTCAGTAGTTTTCACTACAAACTTTGGGCAGGCGCAACCTGAAAACCCAAAAGTAATTTAAATTTGACAACCCTTTAAAACTGTGTTAGAGTCACCCTTGTTGTTAGTAGCTGTTGTTCAGTCTAAAGTAAGACCTTGCTCTGAAATTGATTTCGAAGCTCTAGCATAACCCAAATCTAAAGAAAGGAGATTCCTAATCAATGGCAGATCGTGAATTTGGTACCGTAAAATGGTTCAATTCCAGCAAAGGTTTTGGCTTTATTGAACGAGAGAACGGCAAAGATGTTTTTGTTCATTACAGCGCCATCGGCGGTGACGGTTTTCGCAACCTGGACGAAGGACAGCGCGTAGAATTTACCGTTACAGAAGGTCCCAAAGGCCCCCAAGCTCAAGACGTTGTTCCGGCTTAATTAAGTAACTTAACTAAACAAAAAAGAAAGCGCGTTGAATTTCTCAACGCGCTTTTTTTGTTTTCTTGAGATTTGTTATCTTTCCCCCCGTTGAAGAACATAATAACTTTCATTTTTCGTCGCCAGCCGGATAAAATCGGCGATGAAATATCCGGCGGCAAAAGCGTCTTCAAGTAACCGCCGAATTTGTCGCTGCCAAGCCAGCGACAAGGGCGTATCTTCTGCTTTGAGCGCTTCGATGTTTGGCGGAATCCGGACAAAATGGCGAGATTCGCGGAGAGGGCGCAAGGCGTTGGTGGCGGTTGGATGCTCGTTTGGACCCGCTGGCGATGGATTCAAGACCAGCGCTTCATCCGGCGAGATAGATGGTTGTGCAGCGCTCAACTTTGTTTGCACGTGGGCGCTGTTGAGCCACCATGCCGCTTCCAGACGGTCGCTGGGAAGCCCTGCGTTCAACGCGGAGCGCATATCGCCGTAGAGAGAGCGAAAATAGGTGTTGCTGATGGCGCCAAGTTTGCCCATATTGAAATGAGCGTTTACGCTGACCAGTGGATCAAAAGTCCAGGTAATTAGCTCAACGCCTTGATTGAGCGCAACTTGTCGCTGGGCCAATTTGAGTTGGTAGCCAATGTTCCGGCGCTGACAGGCAGGCTGCACACCGAGCATATGAGACGCAAGCTTGCGCCGTCCGTCTTCGGTTTCGGCCAGAAACGCCATTGCAAAGCCCACCGGCTTGTCATTCCAACGCGCCAGTAAGACGCTGCCGCAGTTTTTGGCTATAGTGATGAGGAGATGATCGGGTATTGTATCGAGCAACTTCGTGTTCCAGATGTGAATCTGCAAGTCTTCAATTTGCCTACATTCTTCGATGGTGGTAACGGAGGAGATGGACAGGGTCATTTTACGGGCTGCTTTTACTCCTCTTTTTTCTTCCACAAGGCCGGGTCTCTGCCGTACAGAGCAACCATTTCTTGTAAGCGACCAGTGACCCAATTGCTGAGGGCTTCGGGGCGATAGCGCCATATCCAGTTGCCGCCCAGCGTGCTGGGGGTGTTCATTCTGGCATCGCTGTCCAGATTGAGCGCATCTTGAAAGGGGATGACGGCAAAAGCGGCTGTAGAAGCCATTGCCAGGCGAATGAACTCCCAGACAATATCGTCATCAGGACGCCCCAGATAACGCCGAAGCATATCTTTTTCGGCGGCGCTGCGTTGCTTGTACCAGCCTTTGGTGGTGTCATTATCATGCGTGCCGGTGTACACTACCGCTTGCCGGGTGTAGTTATGCGGCAAAAAGGGATTGCTGGCCCCCAGCGCGCCCGCTTCTCCCAAATCAAAGGCAAATTGCAAAACTTTCATGCCAGGAAAGCCAAAACGCTCGCG
>DUEH01000192.1 GCA_011192195.1 Chloroflexota bacterium
GGGGGAGTGGGGGAGTGGGGGGGCTTGTTCCCAAACTCTGTTTGGGAACGAGAAGAAGTTTGGCGGTTGAAGATGATGGCTAATACGCCCAGTACTGCCAGCGCTAACGCGGCAATGCCCAGACTGAAAGGAACCCAGGGATTTGCTGCCCGCGCATCAAGGGGCTGAGGCCAGGCCAGCAATTCGCTCCAATTCAGGAATCGAGAGGTGACAGGGCTGACCGCCAGATATATGTCATCGGTAGAGCGGGTGTAGCTTCGTTCAAAAAAGGCGGGAATCCAGAAAAAGGCGGTCAACAGCAAGCCCGGCACGATAAATGACGAATTACGAATGACGAATAACGAATAATGAACGACGAATGAGCGTTTTTGAATATTTGTAATTCGTAGTTCGTCATTCGTAATTCGTAATTCAACCAGCGCGTATCCCGCCGCTACCGGCGTGAGTATCAAAACGTGAAAGAGATGGCTCAACATTACTGCGCCGTAAAGGACGGCGGTGAGTAGAATGTTGCCCCAACTTGCTTGGCGGTGGATGCGGCTGATGCCCCACAATACCCAGGGATACAGACCAATTGCCAGATATTGAGGGTAGTTGCCGCCATAGAGCAGCGCTTCTCTCAGAGCAAAGGGGGCCAGAGTGTAGAGGGCGGCGGCAAGCAGTCCGGCGCGCCACCCCAGATGATGTCGCGCAAAAAGATAGGCTCCCAGCGCGTAGAGCAATACGGCGAAGATTATCAGCCCTTTTAGCCCAATTTCCAGCGGCGCGCCCAACGCGGCAAGCAGCAGGGGGATTACGTAGGGCAGCGGTGGCGCAAAGACCCACAAGGGATAGCCGTAGCCATAAGCCAGATCAGGCGCCCAACGCGGATAAAGCATCCTCCAATCCCACGATTGAGCAAACTCCAGAACGCGGTAGAAGTGAATGGGCGTATCGGCGGTGGCCGGCAGGCCGGGGCGCAGCAGGGGCAGGATGACAAAGAGAGCGATGAGAAGGACAAGGAGACAAGGGGAGGGGGAGAGGGGGAGACAGGGAGAAGAAGCGATACTTGTCCCCTTGTCTCCCTGTCTCCTTGTCTCCTTGTCCCCCCTTCTCCTTGTCCCCTTGTCCTCTTGTCTCACTACAGACTAAGCCTTTTGAAAATCCCCTCCGGAATATGCCGGATGACGCTCATAATGCCGAACCAGAACACAGGGAGGTAAACCACGTCTTGTTTGTTTAGAATGGCCTGGTAAATGCCCGTGGCAATGACATCCGGGCCAACGAAGAGAGGGCCTTTTTCGATGTGCGCGGTCATTGGGGTGTCCACAAAGCCGGGTTTGATGGTGATGACGGTTACGCCTGCCTTGCTCAAGCGATTGCGCAAGCCTTGCAAGAAGGTGGTTACGCCCGCTTTGGCTGCGCCGTAAACGTAGTTGCTGCCGCGCCCTCGATCGCCCGCCACCGATGAGACAACGGCGATGACGCCGCTTTTCTGCGCCTCGAATTGGTTGGCAATGAGGGTCAGGAGGGAAACGATGCTCAAGAAGTTGGTTTTCAACTCCTGCCGAGCAATGTCAAAGTCTGACTGACTGGCTTCTTGATCGCCCAAGGTTCCGTGAGCGATAAGCGCAATATCCAGCCCACCCAGCGATTGGGTGACTTGTTCCAGTAGTCCGGTGTGTTCGCTCAATTCATTCAGATCTAAAACGGCGGTCTCAACCTTGTTTGCGCCGCGCGCGCGCAAGTCGTCGGCTACGGCGTTCAGGTTGGCCTCATTGCGAGCGACCAGAAAAAGGTCGTTGCCCTCTTCGGCAAAGCGTTTGGCCGTTTCTTGAGCAATGGCAGAGGTTGCCCCCACAATCAACACTTTGTGGCGAGTTTTCACAAAGTCGCGGCGAATGGCCCGGCTCTTTTCGATATTCGATTTGGTGATGACCGCTGCCGCAATTGCTGCGACGCCGCCGATGATCAGATTTTTTTTCATAGTTGTTTCCTTAGCTATTTTCATCGCTTAGAATTCCTCAAACCTCGCACAGAGGCAACATCGTCTGGAATAGCGTCTTGCCATCCTGATCTGGTATTTTCCCTTGAATCAAACCTTTGTATATATGGCTTGATGTCAAATAAAGGCGTACCATCTAATATATCAATATCTTTGACATGAAGAATAGTATCTTTAATTTTCATCAATCGAACAAGACTCATCCCTAATTTATTGGGGCGATGTGGAGTGCGTGTAGCGAAAATACCGTGTTCCTGGTCTGAAAGATATGGCTTCAGGCGTAAACAAGTTTTCTGAGATTGATGGAAGTAATAGAACAGATAGATATGAGAAAATTCTTGCAGGTCTTTCAATCCGTCAGCGTATTCGGCATCTAATACAACTGTTCCCTTAATGTCACTGCAAAAGACAGGTTGTATTGGCGTCTTGGACATTACTTTATGGGGAGAATGAATAACGCCTATCGGATGAAAAATAATTTTGTTATCATGCATAAGGTATTCGTGTTCTGTTTTTTATTGGTTATTTGCGCGGCGCCCCGTTACCCTTCGCCAAAAGCTCGACGAGAATTTTGGGTCAACGTATTGGCTAAATTCGTCCATTTGCGGGTAGAAGGCTCGGAAGAAAGCCGGCGAAATCCGCGCGTCTTTGGCCGCGTAACCGCCCGTTCCGCCGCTGTCCAACACAATGCGATCCAGTTCGTCCTGAAAATCCAGGGTGGCCTGACCTTCGTTGGCAAAGTCAATTGCCAGCGTAACCCCCTTGCGCGGGAAAGAGAGCATCCCTGGCGATGGGTAATCGCCAAAGGTTTTGAAGACGTTGAGGAAGGAAGGCGTCAAGCCGGAGGCAGCCACTTTTTCCAGAATTTGCTGAATGGCGCGGTGGTTGTCATCGTAAGGAACAATGCACTGGTACTGCATAAAGCCGCGCTTGCCGTAGCCGCGATTCCACTGCAAGATGGCGTCCAGCGGGTAGAAGAAAGATTCATAGTGCGCCAGACGATGTTTGATTTTGGCGGCCTGCTGGCCATAGTAAAGCGCGTTCAAAGCGCGCATGGTGGCTTTGTTCAGCACAAAGTCCGGCGCGTCAAAGGGGACGGTTATTTGCAGGTCAGACGGCTGGTGCGGGGTTTCTGCAAAGGGGGGCGCAGCGTTGTTGCCGCGCATAAACAAGCCCTTGCCCAGCGACGCTCCGGTAGCCGACGAGTTGATCCAGGCGACAGTATGTTCGTAGGCCTCCTCGGAGTCGGCGGCAATTTCAAAGAATTCATCCAAATTGTCAAACTTGATGATGTCTTCTTCAATGAAAGGGCTTTCTATGCGCTTGAGTTGAATTTCCGCCCACAGGATCAAGCCGGTTAGCCCCAGCCCGCCAATAGTCGCTTTGAAGAAGTCGGTATTTTGGGTGGGCGAACAGAGCAGGCGATCACCGTTGGAGCGCAGAAGCTCGAATTGGGTGACGTGCGCGCCAAAGGTTCCGGCGTAAGCGTGGTTCTTGCCATGAACGTCGTTGGCAATGGCGCCGCCCAGGGTGATAAATTTGGTGCCGGGAGTAACGCTTAAAAACCAGTTATGCGGCACAATTAGCTTCAGAATTTCGGCCAGCGATACGCCCGCTTCGCAACGCAGCAAGCCCTTTTCGCGGTCAAGGGATATAAAGCGATTCAACGGACGCGCGTCCAGTAAGTAGCCGCCATCGTTCAGGCAGCTATCGCCGTAACTGCGTCCCAGGCCAAAGGGCAAAACGGGCGCGTCCAGTTCATTCAGGCGCAGGTCGCTGTCGCGCCACAAAACGGGGCGAATTTTGTGTTCGTAGTGAAACACACGCCCCCAGGATTGGTATTCTTTCATTGAAATTATCTCCTTTGACCGCTTGACTATTATTGCTTGGCTTTGGTGTGTATGCTATACTTTCAAGCAATTGATGGCGATGATAATGTGTTGCCAACAGAGGTGTAAATTTTATGGATATGTTTGTGTTTACCGGTTTGATTTTAAGTGAAGATGAAGGGTATAGCGCCTTTTGCCCTGAACTGGATGTTGCATCACAGGGAGAGTTGCCGCAAGAAGCAAAAGAGATGCTGCTGGACGCTGCCTCCCTGCATTTAGAAGGCGCTATTGAAGACGGACCACCCTATCTGCGCCCTGTTCTTCCGGCGGATGACCCGCGTTACACGGCCTCTGAGCGGATTGTTGACTTGTTTCGCCTCGTATGATAACACCCCCTTCCCAAAAGTCAAGCCCATAATGGACATCTCAATTGTACTACCCACATTCAATGAACGCGATAACATTAGCCCCTTGATAGAACGGACTCTGACCGCTTTGAGTGATTATGAGCTGGAAATTGTGGTGGTAGACGACGATTCGCCGGATGGGACGTGGCAACTTGTAGCTGAAAAAGCCAAAAGCGACCCGCGCGTACGATTGATCAGGCGCGTGGACGAGCGTGGCTTGACCAGCGCCATTCAGCGCGGCATCACAGAAGCCAGGGGCGACCGGGTGGGCTGGATGGACTGCGACCTGAGTATGCCGCCGGAAGACTGGCCCAAATTAGCTGCGCTGTTGGCAAATGGGGCGGATGTAGCGGTGGGGTCGCGTTACGTGCCGGGTGGCGCGGATGTGGCTCATTCCTTCACCGGACGCGCTTTTAGCAAGGTCATCAACGTGGCTGCCGGGCTGGCGCTGGATTGGGGCATTAAGGACTATACCAGCGGCTTTATTTTGGCGCGTAAAGAAGTGTTCTCAAAAATTTCCCTGCAAGGCGATTACGGCGAATATTGCATTGACCTGCTCTACCGCGCCAAAAAAGCCGGGTTTAGCGTGCAGGAAGCGCCTTACGTCTGCGTCCCCCGCGAAGCAGGCGAAAGCAAAACCGCCCTCAACGCCTGGGGCTATGTGACGCGCGGCGTAAATTATGTCAAAACAGTAGGCCGTCTGCGCTTTGGACAGTAAACGTAGGGAGTAGTTTGGAGAATTTTTCCTGTCTACCGTCTACTGTCTACTTTATTGTAACAGGAGTTTCCTATGAATCTACGCCAACCCACCCAAACTACCCCCGCCGAAATGGGCGAGGATATTGCCAGAATCATTCCCGGCAAGGACCCGGAACTGCACGTATCCAACACCGCGCCGCCGGTAAAGCGTATTCCGGTTCACGAAGAAGACGACTCGCCGCGCATTATTCCCGTTTGCGAACCGACGCTGGGCGGCAACGAGAAAAAATACGTCACCGAATGTCTGGATTCCAACTGGATTTCTTCTGCCGGACGCTTCATTACCGAATTTGAAAACGCCTTTGCCCAAGCCTGTGATGCCCAATACGGCGTGGCTTGCGCCAACGGAACCGTCGCCCTGCATCTGGCGCTGGCGGCAATGGATATTGGACCCGGCGACGAAGTGATCATTCCTGCCTTTACGATGATTGCCACTATCAACGCCGTTGCCTATACCGGCGCCACGCCCGTGCTGGTAGATTCCGAGCCGCGCACCTGGAATATGGACATCAATCAGGTGGCAGATAAAATTACACCCAAAACCAAAGCCATTATTCCCGTGCATACCTACGGCCATCCGGTGGATATGGCTCCGCTGATGGAACTGGCGGAAAAACACGGCTTGTGGGCGCTGGAAGACGCCGCCGAAGCGCATGGCGCAGAATATCGGGGCGCGCGCGCCGGGGGGCTGGGTCACGCCGCCGCCTTCAGTTTTTACGCCAATAAAAATATCACCACCGGCGAAGGCGGAATGATTACCACCAACAATGAAAAATTAGCCGCCCTTTGCCGCAACCTGCGCGACCACGCCTTTTCGCCGGAGCGACATTTTTGGCACAAGTATCTGGGCTTCAACTACCGGATGACCAACCTGCAAGCCGCCGTCGGTTTGGCGCAGACAGAGCGTTTGGACGAGCTGGTTGCCGCGCGCCGGCGCAACGCCGCCCTTTACAACCAACTGCTGGCCGATATTCCCGGCATCGTCACGCCGCCGGAAGCAAAAGACGTGAAGAACGTCTACTGGATGTACTCGGTGATGGTGGCGGATGAATTTGCTATGACCCGCGATGAATTGCGCCGTTTCCTGGCGCAAGAGGGCATCGAAACCCGTACTTTTTTCATCCCAATGCACTTTCAGCCCATCTACTACCAACAATTCAAGGGCCAGCGTTTCCCTGTTGCCGAAGACCTGTGCCGGCGCGGATTTTACTATCCCTCCGCGTCTTCTCTCACCGCGCGTGAAATTCGCTACATTGTCACCGCTACTCAACGAGCGTATATGAGATAGGAGACAAGAAGAGTGGGGGAGGGGGAGACAAGGAGAGGGGGTGACTTTCTGTTCACCCCTTCTCCCCCTCTCCCGGTCTCCTTGTCATTTTGCTATGCATCCCAAAGAATACGAAAGGCTGGCCGCTTCTGAGGAAAGCTACTGGTGGTTTATCGCCAAGCGACGTTTGCTCAGACAGTGTATGGCGCGATA
>DUEH01000193.1 GCA_011192195.1 Chloroflexota bacterium
AATCTATCAACAGCAGCTATTCAGCGTGAATTGACAACCCATATCTTTGGTCAACCGACACATTACTACCAACAGATTGACTCGACCAATACAGCCCTAAAGGCTATGGCCGATGAGGGCGCGCCGGAGGGCGCGCTGGCAATAGCGGATGAGCAAACTGCCGGACGCGGACGCTTTAAAAGAAGATGGCGCGCCCCGGCGGGGAGCAGCTTATTGACTTCACTTCTGTTTAGACCCGCTTTTCTGCCACCCGTCCGCGCCCAAACCCTGATGATGCTCTGCGCTCTGGCGGCAATAGACGCCATAAAAATGGAAACAGGCATTGCGGCTGGGCTGAAGTGGCCCAACGATCTGGTCTATAACGGGCGAAAACTGGCCGGACTGCTCAGTGAATTGAGACTTAGCGGCGAAACGCTGGAATGGGTAGTCGTGGGGATGGGGATGAATGTCAATCTGGATTTTAGCGCTTTTGAGAAGCCCGACCCGGACAGCGGTCTCCCCTTGGCCCGGACGGCAAGCAGCCTGGAGACGATTGTGGGGCGTCCGGTATCTCGATTATCGCTGCTGCGGGCGTATCTGAGGGCGGTTGAACGGCGTTACAATGCCCTGCGAGCAGGTCAATCTCCCTACTCCGAATGGCGCGCCGGATTGACCACGCTGGGCAAAAAAATAACTGTCTCCGGCCCGGAATCAATGCTGCGCGGTCTGGCCGAAGACGTAGATGAAGACGGCGCGCTGCTGCTTCGATTGGCAGATGGGCAATTGGAACGGATTTTGGCGGGGGACGTATCGGTGGCAAAGGGAAAATAACCACGAATAACACAAATTTTCACGAATAAAAACAAAAAATTACGCAAAGCGGTTTCTTCACCAGTGTAAATTCGTGTTATTCGTGGTTAAAAAACGACAACTGTGTAAGTCCTGTAACCATTCACTTTTTACTGATTTTGCGCTAATTTCCCTTATAGATATAATTGGAACGTTGTTCACTCGCTGAAGGGTGGTGTTTTCTGTGTCCAATCAGGCAAGCAAGGCAACGCTGAATAAACAGGTCCTGGAATTCAACGTTGCTCAACAACTCAAACAGCAAGGGGGCGCGCCGCGAGCCTTCGTCATCGAAGACGCCGTTCTGCCTTTTATGGACGCGGACTTGGTTTTACTAGCGCCATTGAGCGGGCTGATAAAACTCATCAAAACAGACACCGGCATTCTGGTCACCGGAACACTCAGTACGGTTCTTGAACTCCCTTGCACCCGCTGTCTAGCGCCTGTCAGCGTAGCCGTCAGCATGGAGATTGAAGAAACTTTCACGCCAAGGGTAGATATTGTCACCGGTGGAAAACTCTCGCAATCGCCAGATGTGGATGCGACAACGCTCATCAGCGAACAACACATTCTGGATTTGACAGAAGTGGTCAGGCAATCGCTGTATCTGGCCCAACCGGCGCAAATCCTGTGCAAAGAAGACTGCCTGGGGCTTTGCCCTCAATGCGGAAAAAACAGAAATCAAGTTCAGTGCAATTGCACCGAAGAAACTATTGACTCCAGATGGGCAGATTTGTTAGCCCTTAAAAATAAGATGACAGATTAACCACTGAAAGGATATAAAAATTATGGGAGCTTTACCAAAAAGACGAATTTCCAGCACACGACAGGCCAGAAAACGCGCGCATTACCTGCGAATAAAAATGCCTCATCTGCTTCGCTGCCCCCAGTGCGGTTCGCTGCGACGGGCGCACAGCGTATGCCCCACCTGCGGAACCTACAAGGGTGTTGAAATATTGGAAATTGACGACAGCGCTAAAAAATAGTGAATAGTGAATAATGAATAGTGAATAATGAATAATGAATAGTGAATAATGAATAGTGAATAATGAATAATGAGTGGTGGACAGCAGATTCACGCGCAGTTTGAGCGCTTTTTATTCGCCCATTCGCACATTCGCCCATTCGCACATTCGCAAAACTATGACTGAAAAACTCGCTTTTGTATTCCCCGGTCAGGGTTCGCAAACTCTGGGGATGGGGCAAGAACTGGCTAAAACCTACCCGGAAGCCGCTAACATCTTCAAGCAGGCAGACGAAATTCTGGACGCCCCCCTTTCGGAAATTTGCTGGCAGGGGCCGGAAGATGAGCTGAACGACACCTACAACACGCAGCCGGGCATCTTTGTGAGTTGTCTTGCCACTCTGGCGGCGCTGCGCGCTGCCGGTTACGTCGCCGAACCCGATTTTGTTGCCGGACACAGTCTGGGCGAATACGTGGCCTACGTTGCAGCAGGCGTCTTGTCTTTTGAAGACGGCCTCAAACTGGTCAGAGAACGCGCCAGACTAATGAGAGAAGCCGGGCAACAAAACCCGGGCAAAATGGCCGCCATCATCAAACTCAACGATGAGCAAGTCGGCGATATTTGCCGGCAAGTCTCCGCTGAAACAGGCTGGATACAGATAGCCAATTACAACGCGCCGGGACAGGTCATCATCTCCGGCGACAAAGCCGGCATTGACCGGGCCATCGAATTGGCAAAAGCGGCCGGCGCGCGCAAAGCAATTGGCCTGCCGGTCAGCATTGCCGCCCATTCCAAATTGATGGAAACAGCCAACGCTAATTTTGAAGCCGCCGTAAATGCGGCCAAAATCAACGCGCCGGACATTCCCGTTGTAGCCAACATCACCGCCCGGCCCCTGAACTCTGTAGAAGCTATTCAAATAGAGATGGTGGGACAATTGACCTCTTCGGTGCAATGGAGCAAATCCGTTCAATTTATGATTGCTCAAGGCGTAAGCAAATTCGTTGAAATTGGCCCCAAAAACGTTCTGACCAGCCTGCTAAAACGCATAGACCGCAGCGTATCCCGCGTTAATGTTGAAAACACCGCCGGAATAGGCAAATTGCTACAGGAGCAGCCTGTGAAGCGGACTTCACACGCGCCAGATGAAAAAGGCTCGTAGTGAACCTCGCAGCGACAGCGAAGTGGCGCTTCACGGCGGCACTCCACTACGTTACGAGCCTGACTACAAACCCATTTTCACAGGAGCAGCCCAATGATTGACCTGAACAATAAAGTAGCCATTGTCACCGGCAGTTCCAGAGGAATTGGCGCTGCTATTGCCAAAACGCTGGCGCAACAGGGCGCAAAAGTGGTCATCAACCACCGCAACAGCGCCGAAGGAGCCGAGGAAGTTCGGCAAGCCATTCAGGACGCTGGCGGCGAGGCCCTCATCATTCAGGCCGATGTCAGCCAATCCGCAGACGCCAAACGTCTTGTCAAAGAAGCCATCAGCGCCTTCGGTCAGCTTGACATCCTGGTGAACAATGCCGGAACCACCCGCGATATGCTGATTATGCTAATGAAGGAAGCGGATTGGGATCTGGTGCTGCAAACCAACCTCAGCAGCGCCTACCACACCTCCAAAGCCGCCATTCGCCCCATGATGAAAAAACGTCAAGGGCGTATCATCAACATCACCTCGGTGGTTGGATTGGCCGGGCAAGCCGGGCAGTCCAATTACGCGGCGTCAAAGGCCGGATTGATTGGCTTGACCAAAAGCCTGGCCAAAGAAGTTGGCTCCAGAAACATCACCGTAAACGCCGTTGCCCCCGGCTTTGTACCCACCGCCCTGACCAACGTACTCTCAGAAGAAATGATCAACGAGGCTGTTAAAGCCACTCCGCTGGGCAAATTGGGCGCGCCGGAAGACATTGCCTATGCCGTTGCCTTTCTGGCTTCAGATCAGGCCGGTTTCATCACCGGACAGGTGCTGTCAGTTGACGGCGGCCTGGTTATGCAGTAATATTAGAGCGGTGAGCAATGAGGAGATTCTCCTTACGCCCTCCGCTTGACTTTAACAAAAGACCACTTCTAAACAGCAGAGAGTCAATATGAAAGATCGCAGGCAGGCCAGAGCCATAGTGCTTCAGTGTCTTTATGAACTGGACTACACAGATCACAGATTTGACGATGCTTTTCAAAACCGACTTCTGGGCCAGCCACTGCCTCCCAGAGGCCGAAACTTTGCTTATCAACTGGGGAAGGGCATTACCAGCGACGGTAACAGGCTGGACAGAGTTATTTCGGAATTGGCGCCGGAATGGCCTATTGACCAGATAGCTCCCGTAGACCGTAACATCCTGCGTTTAGCCGTCTATGAACTTATCTTCGATGGCGGCATACCGCCAAAAGTGGCTATCAACGAGGCTGTAGAATTGGCAAAGACCTTCGGCAGCGAAAGTTCTCCCCGCTTTGTAAATGGCGTATTGGGCAGTTTAGCCCTGAAGAGCCGGCAATCATCGTGGTCGCAATCATCAAAGAAAGCGCCTCCTCGTCAAAAAGTATTGGCTTGATTCCCCTAATTTAGCTTGAATAATTATTTATGGATTTCTTGGGTATTGGTGTTCCTGAACTTATTGTTATCATTATTCTGGCGCTGGTATTTATTGGCCCACACGAGATGCCAAAAATGGCAAACCGGACGGCTAAATGGATTCGCAGCTTGCGAAAGATGTCAGAAGGCTTCACCACTGAATGGCAGCGAGAAATCAACGCCACAATCAGCCTGGATGAGCTGAAAGAACTCAAAGAAGAGTTGGACGCCGCCAAGAAATCCCTGCAAAGCCTCACTACAGGCATAACAAATGTTGGCGATGATATAAAAAATACTGTCCAGTCTGCCGCGCCAACAGACAACACCATTGCCTCCCCCGCAACGCCCAAACCAACTTTACCCGAAGCCGCCCAAGACAAGGCCGCAGACGCCCCTCCTGCTGAATCGCCTCAACCCGAAGCAACCCAACAAGACGCGCCAAACGCCGCTGAAGAAGTATCTCCCGCTACACCCGCTACAGAGGATACAGCCAACCGTGACTGATGATCGCCTGGATGAACAAATTGAACACTTGGAAGAAATAACCGGCCAAATGCCGCTGCTGGAACATCTGGATGAAATACGAAAACGGCTGATCGTTGTATCTGTAACCGTATTGGTCGCAACCTTGTTCAGCTTCATTTTTGCCAGGCAATTGGTAGACCTGTTGGCGTACCCCGTTGGCGGCATAGAAGTTTTGCAATCTATTGACGTAACTGAAAACATCAGCGTCTTTATGAAAGTATCGCTGATGGGCGGTATGATTATGTCAATGCCCGTTATTTTATACCAATTGATTGCCTTTGTTGTCCCCGGACTAACCCGCGAAGAAAAACGGAGTCTCTTCATTGCCCTGCCCGCCGCGCTGCTGCTATTTTTAAGCGGTATCGCTTTTGCCTACTTCATTATGCTCCCCCGCGCCATCCCCTTTCTGCTGGACTTTCTGGGAATTCACACCGCGCCCCGCCCAAAAAGCTACTTCAGCTTTGTTACCCGCCTGGTCTTCTGGATTGGGGTCAGCTTTGAACTTCCTCTGGTTATGGCCACGCTCGCCCGGCTGGGCGTTCTCAGCCCTCAGTTCCTCATCACAAATGCGCGCTACGCTATGATCATCATCGCTATTCTGGCCGCCCTAATCACCCCCACGCCCGACCCCCTGAATATGGGATTGGTCATGGCGCCTCTTATTGTTCTGTACGGCGTTGGTATTGTACTGGCAAAAATAATGTATCGCCCCCGACCAGGCTATTCCAATGACAAATGACAAATGACAAATGACAAATGACAAATTTTCCCCTTTTGCAAAAAAAATGGCGAAAGAAAAGTTGCCGGACATTGTCATAAAAACCTTTGCCCACTACTATCGCCAGCTTTTGGAGGGACAAACCGGCCTCATCCCTGAAAGCGACATTCGCCCTGTTGACAGCCTTCCTGATGCGGAAAACTTCGGGGAAAATCTGGCTACCGCTGGAGAAGCCGCCCTTTCCAAAACAGTGTTGATAAAACTTAACGGCGGGTTGGGAACCAGTATGGGGCTTGAACAAGCCAAATCCCTGCTTATCGTTAAAGATGACCTCTCATTTCTGGACATCATCGCCCAACAAGCCATCCGCGCCGGGGTTCCCCTGGTTTTGATGGACAGTTTTGCCACTCAAGCCGATTCGCTGGCCGCGCTGGCAAAATATCCGGCCTTACACAACAGCATCCCCCTTGATTTCTTGCAGCACAAAATCCCCAAGATCAATCAGTCCACTTTAGAGCCGGTTGAATGGGCCCGTGACCCAACGCGCGAATGGTGTCCTCCCGGTCACGGCGACATCTACACCGCCCTGGTCACAAGCGGAATGTTGGACACCCTTTTAGAGGCCGGATACCAGTACGCCTTTATCTCTAACGCCGATAATCTGGGCGCAGTCATCAGCCCCGCCATTTTGGGTTACTTTGCCCAAAACCAAATACCCTTTATGATGGAAGCCGCCGACCGCAGCGAAGCGGATAAAAAAGGCGGTCATCTGGCTCAACTTCCCAACGGCCAACTCATCCTGCGAGAAAGCGCCCAATGCCCTGAAGAAGATATAAACAATTTTCAAGACATCAATCGTCACAAATTTTTCAACACCAATAACCTGTGGCTCAACTTGCGGGCGCTCAAGGAAAAATTAACTGAAAAAGATAACATTCTGGGGCTGACAATGATTCGCAACGCCAAAACCGTTGACCCCAGAGACCCCGCCTCAACGCCTGTTTACCAACTGGAAACGGCGATGGGCGCTGCCATTGCCGTCTTTCCCCAGGCGCAGGCCATTCGCGCGCCGCGCGCTCGCTTTGCGCCGGTCAAAACCACCAACGACTTGCTTGGCGTGCGTTCAGACGCCTACGTTCTCACAGATGACTTTCGGGTTGTGGTAAATCCAACGCGCAAACCGGGCGTTCCGGTCATCAGCCTTGACCCGCCGTACTACAAACTCATCAATAAGTTGGAAGCGCGTTTTCCTTTCGGCGCGCCTTCGTTACTCAATTGTGAGAGTCTGCTTGTCAAGGGGGATATTAAATTCGGCGCGAATATCACGCTG
>DUEH01000194.1 GCA_011192195.1 Chloroflexota bacterium
AACATGGTATCATAAAGTTGTTAGCGCCCTTTTTGGATACAGTCCAACCAGGTCTGTCCCAAATTACGGGACACATCCAGTCCAAACAAGGGAGGACAAAAATGGGACGACGATTATTTATTGTTATTGGTATTATATTGGCTATACTGGCTGTTGCTGCGGTGGGAATAGTCCTGTATACACGCACCAGCGCGCCGGCAGAACCGGCACCGCAAGAGGGGGCTGTTGTACAACCCACAGAAGAGCCAATGGTAGAAGTTATTGTGGCCGTACAGCCCATTCCCCGCGGTGGAAAATTTGTACAGGGCAGTCTGGGCCGCACTTCTTACCCGGCTGTCAGCGTACCCCCCAGCGCCATCAAAAGCGAAACCGAGACCATCGGTAAAATTGCCAGCTCAGAAATTGTGCAAGGGCAGATCATTGTTCAGGAATTATTGCGGGAAGAAACCCTGGCCTTCACCAATGAGGCCGCCTTTGACGTTCCCCCCGGGCATGTTATGGTGGCTTTCCCCATCAACCAGCAGTCCAGCGTAGCCTACGCCATTCAGCCGGGAGACGTGGTAGACGTGTTAATGACCTTCTCGCTGGTAGATTTGGACCCGGATTTTCAAACCATTCTGCCCAATAAATTCTCGTTCTTGCTGGAAAGTGGTGAAGGTGAAAACAGCAGCGTTTCTCTAAGCGCTGAAATAGACAACGGGCGGTTGGTAGTTAGAGATGATAAATATCCGGGCTATGAATTTCCCAGAGAAGACCAGCGTCCGCGTCGCGTGGCTTTATTAACCGTACAAAAAGCAAAAGTCATTAAAGTTGGCGACTGGTTGGGCCAAGGCCAAGCAGGAGCGGCAGAAGCCGCTCCCGCAGAAGAAGGCGTGCCAACGCCCACCCCCACGCGGCCCAATGTAGTCTCTCTGGCCGTAATGCCTCATGACGCGCTGGTGCTGTTGTGGGCGCGGCAGTCAAGAATTTATATGGAACTGGCAATGCGTGCCGCCGGAGATGAAGACGCCGACCACACCATAGAGGCAGTCAGCCTGCAATATATGCTTACCCGCTTCAATATCGCCGTGCCGCCTAAAGCCAGTTTTGGCATAGATAAATCGCAAGACGCGGTTACGGCCTCTAATGAGCCTGTCTTCGCCCCTCCTTCCGGTGAGTAGAATAGAAAACAAGACGGTGTTTAGCAAGCTTATTTGCAACCATTATTCAAACAAAACCGGACATTTTAGTCAATGGGGGTTGACTAAACGCCCGGTTTTGTTACAATTTATATAAGCGCTATTTTATCACTTCATCAGGAGCAAATGAGCAAATCTTATGTCTGGATCGCCCCCCCCCTCCCCAATACCGGCAGCAACAGAAAAAAAGATCACAGTATTGATTGTAGACGATATTCCGGAAACCCGAGAGAACCTGAGAAAATTACTCTTCTTTGAGCCGGACATCGAGGTAATTGGCGCGGCCACCGACGGGCATGAAGGCGTGCAACTGGCTCAGGAATTAGCGCCGGATGTGGTTTTAATGGACATCAACATGCCCGGCATGGACGGAATCGCCGCCAGCCAGATGATCACCCGCAGATCCCCCTACACGCAGATCATCATTATGTCTGTACAGAGCGAATCGGACTACCTGCGACGTTCTATGCTGGCCGGAGCGCGTGAATTCCTGACCAAACCCTTCTCCGGCGCTGAATTGGTAAACAGTATCCATAAAGTCTACCAACTGGTTGAAAATCAGCGGGACAGACGCCCACAGGCTGAGGGGCCTACCGGCTTCACCGGAACGCTCGAACCTCCGGAACCGGAAGAATCAGGTAAAATTGTTTCTATATTCAGCCCAAAAGGCGGAGTAGGGTGCAGTACACTGGCCGTAAATTTGGCTATTGCCGCCCATAAAATCACTTCGGCAAAAGTAGCGGTTGTTGACGGCAGTTTACAATTTGGCGATATCTCTGTTCTCTTAAATGAACGCTCGCGTACTACCATTGCTGATTTGGCTCCTCACGCCGACGAACTGGATATTGAATTGATCAACAGCGTTCTTGTATCTCATAATTCCGGCATCAAAGCGCTGTTAGCTCCTCCCAAACCGGAAATGGCCGATTTAGTCACTCCCAAAGCAATGACCCAAATCCTGGAACGCCTGCGCCGAATATTTGATCTGGTCATTGTAGACACCTACAGCACGCTGCAAGATATTGTCATCAGCATCCTGGACGCCTCTGACCGCATTGTACTGGTCACCACCCCTGAAATACCCTCCATTAAAAGCGCAAAACTCTTTTTTGAGGTCACTGACGCGCTGGAATATCCCTCTGAAAAAACACACCTCATCCTGAACAAATATGACCGGCGCATAGGAATTAAAGCCTCAGACATCAAAGGAGCGGTGAAACATGAGGTAATGGCCGAACTTCCTCTGGACGAACGAACCGTCATCACCGCCGTCAACCAGGGCGTCCCTTATGTTTTGGGCGTAGGGGGAAGTGATCTGGCCAAAGCAACAGCCGCCTACGCCAAACGGCTCTACCAGGACCTTAGCAAACCTGTAAAAGTAGCGGGGTAAAAAATGTCATTACTCAAAAGAATAGAAAAAAGTCACAGCGCCGGCAATGAGCCGTCTCGTTTGGAAGAGTTGCGCATAAAAAAAGCGCCGGCTACGCCAAGAAAGCAAAACGCTATTGCCAACATCAAAGAACGCATTCAAGACAAACTACTGGCTGAACTTGACCCTCAAATAGATATTACCCAAACGGATGAAATCAGGCGCACAATGGAAGACCTCTTCAATCACATCTTGAGTGAAGAGGCAATCATTCTGAGCAGAAGCGAACGCCAGAATCTATTCGAGCAAATAGCCGCCGAAATTCTGGGCTTTGGCCCGCTGGAACCCTTACTGGCCGATGAAACCGTCTCTGAAATTATGGTCAACGGGCCAAAACATATTTATGTTGAACAGAGCGGCAGGCTAACCAGAGCCTCTTTTTCTTTTGAAAGCGACGACCACGTTCTACGCATTATAGACCGCATCGTATCGCCCTTGGGGCGGCGAATTGACGAAAGTTCGCCGTTAGTAGACGCTCGCCTGCCCGATGGGTCTCGTGTCAATGCTATTATCCCACCGCTGGCCTTGAACGGCCCTACCCTGACCATCAGAAAGTTTTCAAAAACACCATTGACCATTGACAACCTGATCCAATATGGCTCGATCACACCAGAAGCGGCTGAGTTTATGAAAGCTTGCGTACTTGCCCGCACCAATATTGTCGTCTCCGGCGGCACCGGCTCCGGCAAAACCACGTTGCTTAATATTTGTTCTAACTTTATCCCCGATGATGAACGAATTATCACCGTTGAAAACGCGGCAGAGCTTCAGTTAGCCAAAGAACACGTCGTCACACTGGAATCCCGCCCCCCTAACATTGAAGGAAAAGGGGAAGTCTCCATTCAAGACCTGGTCATCAACACCCTGCGTATGCGCCCTGATCGCATTGTGGTAGGTGAGTGTCGCGGCGGCGAAGCGCTGGATATGCTTCAGGCTATGAACACCGGTCATGATGGCAGTCTAACCACCGCCCACGCCAACACTCCCAGAGATACCATTTCTCGTCTGGAAACAATGTGCCTGATGGCCGGAATGGATCTCCCGGTGCGGGCCATTAGAGAGCAAATAGCCTCTGCGGTAGACGTAATTATTCAGCAGCAGCGTATGAGAGACGGCTCCAGAAAAGTCATCAACATCACCGAAGTACAAGGGATGGAAGGCGACGTTGTTGTCTTATCAGACATCTTTGCCTTTGAGCAACAAGGCTTTGAAGGCGGCAAGGTGATTGGACGATTGAAACCAACCGGTATGCGTCCCAAATTCATGGATCGTATTGAAGACGCCAACATTCATCTTCCGCCCAATATCTTTGGGGCGGGAAATAGATTATACTAGCAATAAGGGGATAGGTTTATGGACCCTATCATTCTGCTGATAATTGGTATTACATTGCTATTGGTCATTGGCGTTGTAATATTTGTCTTCACCAGAGGAGGCGGTAGCGGCAGCGACGATAAGAGTACTCGGGACCGCCTTGATCGCTTTGTCACCGATATGGACGGCGACGGCAAAAAAAAGAAGAAGAAAACATCTGACGAAAAATCTCCTTCAAAACTTACCCAAAATATTGACGAAGCAATAGAAAATAAAGGATTTACCCGGGGAATACGGGTTAAATTGGCGCAAGCCAATCTCAAGATTACCCCGACCGAATACATTATGCTAATTATCATTAGCATGGTAGTTACGGCAGCCCTGGCATTTATTCTTTTCCACCGCAGCTTACCGCTGGCGCTGGGCGGAGCAGTTTTAGGCTTCTTTCTGCCCAGATTCTATCTTGGAATGCGAAAAAGCAAACGCCTAAAAGAATTCGATGGTCAATTAGGCGATACCATTACCCTGATAGCCAATGGGCTGCGTTCCGGCTATTCAATTTTACAGGCAATGGAAAGCGTGGGAGAAGAAATGCCGCCCCCCATTTCCGAAGAATTTCGACGGGTAGTTAGAGAAGTACAACTAGGCGTAAGCAATGAACGCGCTATGAACAATATGGTCCAACGAATTCCCAGCGAAGACCTGGACCTTATGATCACCGCCATCAACGTACAACACGAAGTAGGGGGCAATCTGGCCGAAATTCTGGAGATCATCGGCTTTGTCATCAGAGAAAGAGTCAGAATTCAAGGCGAAATAAAAACCTTGACCGCTCAAGGGATGATCAGCGGCTATGTTCTCTCTTTTATGCCCATCATTTTAGGCTTACTCCTTTTTGCCATGAACCCGGAGTATATGGGACGCATGATCCTTGCATGTACGCCGGATATGCCGGCCGCAAAATGCACGCAGCCCTGCGGTTGGATTATGATTGGCGTTGGCCTGTTTTTGATTTTTCTGGGATTTACGGCCATAATGAAAATTGTAAAAATTGAAGTGTAAGGAATACAAAAATGGACCCGCTAATTCTAATAGTTGCAGGCGTAGTAATAGTGCTTGCCATTATAGTAATAGTTGCCGCCCTGGTATTTGCGCCCAAGTCAGATTCCGGTGACGTACAGATGCGCCTGGAAGAATACGCCACCAGAGAAACCCCTTTGACCTTGGAAGAGATTGAGATGTCTCAACCTTTTTCAGAACGCATCATCACACCCATACTAAAGGGTATAGCTCGCGGCGTTACCCGCTTTACGCCTAAAGAAGCCACAGAAAAAGCCAGACGAGACCTGGCAATGGCCGGACGTCCGGTAAAAAGTCCGGAAATGTTCATGGGCATAAAGGGCGCCGCCGCTATTATTTTTGCTGTTTTTGCCCTTCTGATCTTGAAGATAACCAACCAGCCTTCTTCATACCTCTTGGCCGGGCCTATCTTTGGCGCGCTCATTGGTTTTATTTTGCCGGGCGTTTGGCTGGGCAGCAAAATGAAACAACGGCAGGACGAAATTCTTAAATCTTTACCGGACGCGCTTGACTTATTAGTAATTTGCGTAGAAGCAGGGCTGGGATTTGAAGGCGCTATGGCCAAAGTAGCGGAAAAGTGGGACAATGAATTATCCAGAGGCTTTGCGCGCGTCTTGCAAGAAATCCGTTTAGGCAAACTGCGCACCGATGCGCTACGCGAAATGGAAGCCACTATGGGCGTTGCCGACGTGACCAGTTTTGTGGCCGCCATCATTCAGGCCACCCAATTTGGGGTAAGTATTGCCAAAGTATTACGCATTCAATCTGAACAAATGCGTATCAAGCGACGCCAACGCGCCGAGAAAAAAGCTCAGGAAGCGCCTATCAAAATGCTTTTCCCTCTGGTCTTTCTGGTATTCCCCGCTCTCTTCGTTGTCTTATTGGGACCGGCAGCGCTGCTGGTTATGGAATCAGGCGTTGGCGGAGCGCTTTGATGATCATCAAAAACCAAAACAAAAACGCCACCCTTGTACGTCAAGGCAAAGTAGCCGATACATTCTTCACTCGCCTGAAAGGCTTACTGGGGTCTCCCCCCCTTCAAGAGGGAGAAGGACTGCTTCTCAAAGGAGAGAAAAGTATTCACACGCTTTTCATGACCTTTCCAATAGATGTCATCTATCTTGATCACGCGCTTGAAATCATCAAAATTACATCTGATATGCGCCCCTGGAAACTAGGTCCTTATGTATCTCAGTCAACGTATATTTTAGAACTTCCTGTTGGCGTAATCAGCCGGACAAACTCAACAGTTGGCGATCACCTTATAATAACGTGATGACACCGTTGCCCTCCTTTCAATATTTGACCGAATTGGCCGAATCCATTTCTGACTTGTTCTACCCTCCCCGGTGCGTTAGCTGTCAGGCCAATACGGCCTATTTTTGCGCCCATTGCAAAGCAGAATTAAGCTACATCAAGCCTCCCATATGCAACAAATGCGGATACCCAATTGCCAAACAAAATTCATTTTGCCATCAATGCCAGACCAATCCATTGAATTACCTTAATACTATCCGCTCGGCGGCTTTTTTTGACTATGGGGCGCTAAAAACAGCTATCCATCAATTTAAGTATCGGGGGGTCAAAATATTGTATCGAGATTTTGCGCCTATGCTGGCAGACTGCTATAGTGACCATCAGTTGAATAGTGACGTCATTGTGCCTGTGCCGTTGCACAAATCCAGATATAAAGAACGCGGTTACAATCAAGCTACTCTACTGGCAAAAGGGTTATCAAGACTGATTGGGTTGCCGGTAGACAACAAAACGCTGACCAGACACCGCATTACCCAAACGCAAATGGCCTTGAAGGCAGAAGAAAGAAAAATCAATGTGAGCAACGCCTTCACCTGCCAATCCACCGCCTTAAAAGGCAAAAACATCTTGCTCATTGATGACGTGTGTACCACCGGAGCAACACTGGATGCCTGCGCGCAAGCCCTGAAACAGGCAAACGCTCGCGCTGTATATGGACTTACCTTGGCTCGCGCCGTTTAGCGCTCCGTTAATTATCTCATACTCAGAAAGGAGTAACAATTATGTCTTTGGTGCTAAAGGGAAAAAACGTCAATCTCCAGGATAGAACAAAAGACTATATTGAAAAGAAGGTAAGTAAATTTTACCGCTTCCTGCCCAACATTAATGAGATCAGGGTAGAACTATCACAAGAAGCTACAAGAAGCAGTCAGGATAGATTTATTGCCGAAATCACAGTTCGGGCTAAAAAGAAAATATTACGGGCTGAAGAGCGCAGCAGCGACCTTCACTCTGCTATTGACATTGCAGTAGATAAACTGAATAGCCAGATTGCCCGTGTAAAAGGGAAACAAATAGATCGCTGGCACAATAACAAATCCATTCGTGAAGAATTTCCGCCCCTGTCAGATGAAATTCTGGACGTTCTGGCTGAGGAAGCTGATCGTAAAGTGGTCAGAGTTAAGCAATTCACCGTACTCCCCATGGACGAAGAGGAAGCCATTGAGCAGATGCAACTTTTGGCGCACGATTTCTTTGTCTTCTACAACGCCAACGTGGGACGCATAAACGTACTGTACAAACGCGCAGACAACGACTACGGTTTATTAGACCCGATTGTTGCTTAATTCCTTAAAAAATATCTCCCAACAACAAAAAGTGAGGACGGCAAAGACCGTCCTCACTTTTTGTTTACCTGTTCCCAAACAGAGTTTGGGGACAAGCAAAAACAAAGCCGTAAGTGATGACGCGCGGGGTTATCCCGCGCGTCATCACTTACTTTTTGCCACAAAATGCTACTCTAAAATCCAGCCATCAACCGCCCGATCATACTCAACTAACTCATCATCACCAAACCAAAGCGCTACTTCAGCCTCGGCCGTCTCCGGCCCATCAGAAGCGTGAACCAAATTGCGACCAATCTGCATGCCAAAATCTCCGCGAATGGAGCCGGGCGCTGCCTCAACCGGATTTGTTCCGCCAACCGTACTTCGGGTAACGCGAATGGCGTCAGGGCCTGCAAGCGCCATTGCCACCACCGGCGACGAGGTGATATAAGCGATCAAATCATTGAAAAAGGGGCGTTCTTTATGCACCGCATAATGCTCTTGCGCCAACTCCAGCGAAACCTGCATAAATTTCATCGCTACAATCTTCAAACCTCGCTGCTCAAAGCGACTG
>DUEH01000195.1 GCA_011192195.1 Chloroflexota bacterium
AATTCGCCGGATCGCTGCACGTATGAGACCAACATTATCAGCGTATCCGATTGTCTGCAAAGTTCAGCTCAATGTCAGGCATCGCGGCGCATCTATCCCTTCAACAACGTCAGCGAGGCGGCCCTGTCGCCGGATGGAGAGCGTCTGGCCTTTCGCGGTTGGGGCGAAGCTCGCAGCGCAGACAGCCCTTACGCGGGCTGCGCGCCGGCGCATCCCTATCGCAATCTGGGAAATGCCACGCTGGATGGAACTAATTTCGTCAGTACCGGTAGCTTTTGGGAAGACTCTCACCCTGATTGGTCGCCCGATGGAGGCCGCATCATCTTTGACACCAAACGCGCCAATGACAGTACCGCCCGTATTCGGGCCATCGGCGTTGACGGCAACAACGAAGAAAATATGCTCATTGCCGGAGAGCATCCTTCCTGGGCAATGGACAGCTATACCTTTGTGTATCGCGGCTGCGACTTAACGGGGAATCGCTGCGGGTTGTGGAAGGGAGCTGCCTACGATCCCCTCTCCTGGAACAGGGGACAAAATATGCTCGGCCCCATTGTGGAATACGACAAGGTAGCTCACCCGGATTGGTCGCCCACGCGGGATGAAATTGTATACCAGCGATTAGTGGAAGACAATTGGGATCTGTGGGCGGTCAACGCTGATGGCAGCAATGACCATTCGCTGCTCAGCACAGCTAATCCGGAAGGGCTGCCCAGTTGGTCCCCCGATGGTAATTGGGTGGCGTATCTAAGTCACGACGGCCAAAATTGGACTCTGCGCATTGTCAGCCGGGACGGCAGCGATGATCGGCTTCTTTATACTTACGACGGCGGCCTTTACACCGTTCCCCAACCCGTTGAACCCTACGGCCAACGAGACTGGATTGACGAGCAGATTTCGTGGGGGAAATGATTGTTGCCTGTTTTTTATGCTTCCACTCGCTAACGGACCCCCCGGCGATTTAACACTCTTTTGGCGTAAATGTGACCGCCGACGGCAAACGGCAGACGGCAGACGGCAGACCGTTGACCGCCAAAACACGTTATACGGCGGTCTACCGTTTGCGGTCTGCGGTCAGCGGTCTGCCGTCTGCCGTCAGGATGCCAGAAAACGATTTTGCCGCCGAAACCGATGTCAACTTTTAGAAAGTGTCCGTTAGCGAGATGCTTCCATAAAGGCCAGCGCCTTGTCTTCAATAAAGCGATCTACGGTTTTTAAGCGTTCCAGCGGTTCAAAGGTCAGGGCGGAAGGTCGCGTTTGGGGCCACTTAAACCGAGCATCCACGTAAAGCTTACGCGGGTCTTTAAGATAAGATTCAATCTTTACCTCAATCTCTACCGGTTCAGGCGAGGAAGGAATGACAGGCATTACAAATCGCAGGCCGCCGCCGCCCACCGGCGCGCCAAAAATTGCCAAATTCTCTTTGGGTTGTTTCAAGCGGCTTTCCCAAATTTCTTCAAAAGCGTGGTCGCGGCTGCTTTCGTACAGGTAGCGGATGGTGCAATCGCAAGAGACAATTTGACGCTGGGCGGGCCAGGTGTTGCTAAAGGCGTTCACAATGGCGTCGGCTTTGCGGCCAAACATTTCCAGGCCGTCTTCCGGCTGCGGAGCCACAATGAGCAGTTGTCCCATCGGCGGGTTGGGCGCTAATACGCGAATTTGCAAGGGGGGATTGGCGCGCCGCAGATTAAGCTCTTTTTCGCTGTGCCGGGCTTCGCCGTAGTCAATGCCTTCGTCCAGCAACGCGCCCTGAAAATCCAGAAATTTGCGCATATCCAAATCCGGCGGAGGCGTCAGCAAATAGTTGACGCCCATATGCAGTAAAATACCGCTTTCAAAGTTCATTAAGATCCCCTGCTTATTGATGATAATTTTTGCGCCTAATCAAACGCGCGTTTAGTATAGCATAGTTTGCGGCTTGAGACAACGCCCTGTACGCCGGGGGGTGCGTTTCACTTTTTAGGCGGGTTTTCACCACAAAGGCACAGAGGCGCTGAGAAAAACATAAAAAATCTCTGTGACTCCGTGCCTCTGTGGTGAATTTTCAAATCCTGCCTGAAAGTTGAAATACACCCGTACGCCGGGTCTGGACAAGGAAACAAATGACAAAACGCATTGCTTATTTTATCTCGCCTCACGGCTTTGGTCACGCCGCGCGCGCAGCGGCGGTGATGGAGGCGCTGCTGGCTTTGAACAGCGACATTCAATTCGAGCTATTCACCCTGGTTCCCCCCTGGTTTTTTGAACACAGCGCAGCGGGACATTTCCACTATCACCAGACCATGAGCGACATCGGTCTGGTTCAGCAAAACGCCTTGACCGAAGACGCGCCGGAAACTGCGCGTCGTCTGGACGAGTTTCTCCCTTTCAGCGGGGAGAAGATCAATTCGCTGGCGGAAGAGGTCAAGCGGCTTGGCTGCCAAATGCTCATTTGCGATATTTCGCCCTTGGGCATTGCCGTTGCGCAGGCCGCCGATATTCCATCGCTGTTGATTGAGAATTTTACCTGGGACTGGATTTATCAGGGCTATCTATCGCAGGCGCCTGAACTGGGCAGACATATTGCCACCTTGAAAGAAGTTTTTGCCGCCGCTGATTACCACATCCAAAGCGACCCGCTTTGCGTTCCTGCCGATGTTGATTTGACGGTGCCGCCTGTCAGTCGTAAAGTCAGAACACCGGCGGCGGAAATTCGGCGCGTGTTGGGACTTTCTGCTGAGGCGAAAGTAGCGCTGGTGACAATGGGAGGAATGTCGTGGGATTACACCTTTTTAAAGCGTTTGCAAGCGGCAACTGCGTATCATTTCATCATTCCGGGCGCAGCGAAGCAGACGGAGCGGCAGGGGAATGTGATTTTGCTGCCCAATCATTCCACTTTTTTTCACCCGGACTTGATCAACGCCAGCGATGCCCTGGTGGGCAAGGTGGGCTACAGCACGCTGGCCGAAGTGTATCAGGCGGGCATTCCCTACGGCTACGTCACGCGCCGCTACTTTCAAGAGGCTTCAATTTTGGCCGATTACATTGACGCTGATATGACCGGCTTGCCCATTGACCCCGCCCGCTTTATCGGTGGAAGCTGGATTGATTCCTTGCCTGAACTGCTGTCTTTTCCTCGCCGCAGGAATCGCCTGCCCAACGGCGCGGATGCGGCGGCAGCGTTTATTCTGGAAGCAATGACCAATTAGCAATTAGCAATTAGCAATGACCAATTAGCAATTAGCAATTAGCAAATGACCAATGACGAATGACCAATGACGAATGACGAATGACAAATGACAAACCCCACTTTCTACATTAAAGACATCTCCATCTGCGGCGACAAAATTCTGTCGCCAATGTCCGGCTTTTCCGATCTACCCTTTCGCTCACTTTGTCGTGAGTTCGGCTCGGCAATGAGCTACACCGAGTTTGTGGCGGTGGAATCAATTTTGCACAACAACCCCAAAGCCGGAACACGTCTGGAGTACGCCCCGACGGAACGCCCCGTGACCTTTCAGATCTTTGGCAATGATGTGACCTTGATCAAAGAAGCCGCGCTCAAAATTCAGGCGCTGAAGCCGGATATCATTGACATTAATATGGGCTGTTCTGCGCGCACGGTCGCCGGACGCGGCGCGGGAGCGGGTCTGCTGCGGACGCCGGACAAGATTGCCCGGATTTTTAGCGTCTTGACCAGGACTCTTGCTGTGCCGGTAACGGGGAAGATTCGTTTGGGTTGGGATGAGAATTCGCTTAACTATCTGGAGATTGCCCGGATTTTGGAGGATAACGGCGCGTCGGCTATTGCGGTTCACGGGCGAACTAAAGTGCAGGCGTACAAAGGACGCGCCAATTGGGATGCCATCGCCGAAGTCAAGCAGGCGGTCAACATCCCCGTCATTGGCAACGGCGACATACAGACTGTAGAAGACGTGGCGCGGATGAAGGCGCATACCGGCTGCGACGCCGTGATGATTGGTCGCGTTGCTATTGGTAATCCCTGGATATTTGCCGGGAAGAATTTTGAGGACGTTACGCTGGCTGAGCGCGTGACGCTTATTCGCAAACATTTGCAAGCGATGCTTGATTTCTACGGGCCGGAGCGCGGGTTGGTGCTATTTCGTAAGCACGTGGTCAAGTATACCAAGGGATTGTACGGCGGCTCCAGAGTGCGGGCAAAGTTGGTGCGCTGCAACACGGTAGAGGAGTTCATCGAGACTGTGCAGACCTATCAGGCGGACGTGGAAGCGGGGGATACTTGATGTAAGCGTTCACCCCCTGCGGCGCTGGGTCGCTTGAATGAGATTGGCGCTGGCGTTCAACTCTCTCCCGCCAATTCTTCTAATTTCTCTCGACTGGTGAAGACAAATTCCGTCCGATTGATCTGGATCATCTTCTCATCGGCAAAGCGATAGAGCGCCCGGCAAACCATTTCGCGGGTGGAGCCAATTCGAGCGGCCATTTCGTCGAGCGTTACATCGCGGGCAACGGGGGCGTCGCTGCTTGCTTCTTCAAAATGTTCCAGCAGAAATCGCGCCAGCCGGCCGGCAACCGGATAAAAGGCCAGGTCTTCAACGATCTCACTGGCGCGTTCCATGCGAACAACCATCAATTGACATAATTCCCATAAGGCGCGGCTGTTTTTCAATAAAATTGGCTGTACGCTCTCTCTATGCCACAGATAAAGGCGACTGGACTGAGAGGCCTGGAGCGATACCGGCATTGAGGCATTGTCCTGAAAAAAAGCCAAGCCCCAAAATATATCTCCGGCTTCAAGCGTTTGCACAATTAAGCTGCGCCCTTCTTGTGACTCTTTTACGATATTGATTTTACCATTTCCCACTAAACATAAATACGGCCACACGTCTTCCTGATACGCGCAAAATTCACCTTTTTTATAGCGGCGAGAAATGGCATTTTGAGCAAATTCGGCGCGCTCAGTTTTATTCAAGGCGGTAAAAGGGTGAGTTTTCGCCAGCAGTTCTTTCAAGGATTCGGGTTCTGTTTTCATTGTTTGCGTCGTTTGCGTCTAGTTTTCTCCCGCCAGTTCTTCCAATTTCTTCCGGTCGGTAAAAATAAATTCGGTTCGCTTGATCTGGATCATTTCTGCATCGGCAAAGCGGTAGAGTACCTTGCAGACTAACTCACGGGTGGTACCCACATTTGCCGCCATCTCATCCAAAGTGAGGTCGCGGGGGGCGGTTTGTCCCTCGATTGGTTGATAGTAGTTTAACAACAGTCTCGCCAGCCGGCCCGCAACCGGATGGAAGGCAAAGCCGTAGACGATTTCACGCACGTGTCGCATCGCTTGGACCAATAGGCGCGACACATCCCAAACCGCCTCTACATTACGGGAAACAATGGGCATAACGACTTCTCCGGGCCATTGATACACCCGACATCGCGCCATCACTTCCAGCGAAGCGGGCATCGGTTGATCGTCGAAGAGTGAATGGCCCCATACTACATTGCCCGCCCGCAGTTCAAACACCACCTGACGTTTACCGGCGGGGGAAAGCATAGTCCATTCAACCCGCCCGGAAGCGATGTAGAGCGCCTTCGACCAAACTTCATCTTGCCAACAGATGAACTCCCCTTTGCGATACGTCTTTACTTCGGCTAACTGAGTCAATTCGGCCCGGTCGGCTGCGCTCAGTTTTTTGAAGACCGGCGCCTGCGCCAGCCCATCGCTCAACTTATTCATTTGGTATGTCTCCATATTTTGCAACGTTCATTATAACACGCGCCGGAATTTGTGTCAGATTCCAGCTTCAATTTATAAAAGTGTAAAGACTCCCGGCTGCGACTATGGTAATTTTAGTCAAACTATCAAAACTGTATGATTTAAGGAGGCAAAGGAGGCTTGCTTATGTTCAACGAAACGTCAAAAATGCAACGTATTATTATAACTGTTGTGGCTGTTGTGGCCGGATTGTATCTTATAATGTTAGCGCCTACACAGGCAATGCAAACATTGAAGATTGCTATGGATCAGGCATTTGTCCGGCTGATCCCCCATGACGCCGATTTTTATCCGGCCATTCCCATTCTGGCCGCCACTTACTCGATCTGGATCATTTTATATGTTTTTGCCGGGTCGCTTTCTTTGATGCTGGCAAAAAAGTTGTACGACGGAGAAAAATGGGCGCGGGCAACGGCGCTGGGGCTTTACGCTATTCCCGCGGTTGGCGGTATAACAATGGTCATCCCCTGGTTTGTGTTGGCGCTGGCTGAGTATCCGGAGAAAGGCGTTCCCCCCGCTACGATAAGCGGTATGCCGCCGGCAATGCCCATTATGTTACTGGGGCTGCTTTTCTATTATATCATTCTCTTTGCCGATAATGATAGCGTCAAAAATAAATTCCTGAAACTCATTCCTTTTACCGGCATTGGGGTTGTGTCCGGGATGGTTTTTATGAATGGGCAACACGGGGTGCGTTACTTTATTCACATCCCCGGCAACTTTATCACCAACGCGCAGGGATTGATTACTGCCAACCCTGATCTACTCCCCTTCACCTCTCCGTTGGCGCATAGTATTACTAATCTGGATCACCTGCACTGGCAAACGTTTGAATTTTTATCAGAGCAAATGGTGTACAGTCCGCAGACATTGGCGCTTTTATTGGGCGGCTACCTGAATTATGCGTCATCCGCAATATTGGTTCTGGCTATTCCCTTTATGGCTATGAAAAAGAAA
>DUEH01000196.1 GCA_011192195.1 Chloroflexota bacterium
AGCGATTATACTCACTTTCAACTCTTGCGCAAATTAGAGACTTCACTTTTTTTAGCCCCTTGATTTCACAGTTCGCTGCGCCCGGCGAGCGCCCGACTTAGAGTGATTTCGTCGGCGTATTCCAGGTCTCCGCCAACGGGTAAGCCGCGGGCCAGGCGGGTCACTGTAACGCCAAATCCTTCTAGTTGCCGACGGATGTACATTGCCGTAGCTTCGCCTTCCATATTGGGATTGGTGGCGACGATGACTTCTTTGGGCGCGTCCCGCCGAACCCGTTCTACCAGTTCAGTAATTTTCAAGTCTTCCGGGCCAACGCCTTCTACCGGCGCAATAGCCCCGTGCAGAACGTGATATTGACCCAGATAGTCGCGTGTGCGCTCGATGGCTAGTACGTCCAACGGCTCTTCTACCACGCAAATGACCGATTGGTCTCGATTCTCGTCGCTGCACACGGCGCAGGGGTCTGCTTCTGTGATGTTGAAGCAACGCGAACAAAAGGTCACTTTTTGGTGTAAGTCGCTCAAGGCATCAGCCAGTGATTGCGCTTGCTCAGCCCCTGTCCGCAGCATATAAAAGGTGAGCCGAGACGCTGTCTTTGGGCCAATTCCGGGCAATCGGGAAAATTCATCTATTAAATTGAGAACGGGTTTAGGAGTTACTTGCATTTTTAGAGATTGGGAGATTGGAAGATTGGGAGATTACAAATCTCCCAATCTCTAATCTCCTGATTTAGAACAATCCGGGAATACTTAGTCCGCCGGTTAGCGCGCCCATTTGTTCTTCCCCCAGCGCCTGCGATTTTTCAACGGCCTCGTTGACGGCGGCTATAATCAAATCTTGCAACATTTCTACATCTTCCGGGTCAATTACTTCCGGGTCAATAACCAGTTTAGTCAGTTGTTGATGACCGGTCATTTCAACTTCTACCACGCCGCCGCCGGAGGTAGCTTCAACAAACTGCCCTGCCAGAGATTCCTGGGTGTCTGCCATTTGCTGCTGAAAGGCTTGCAGTTTTTGGGCCATTCCACCGCCCATTCCGCCCGCAGCGCCTGCGCCGGGCAGCGAAAAACCGGGACCGCGAGAGCGTTTTCGTTTTGCCATAATGATTACTCCTTTATCTGTCCGCCCATTTCCAGGGCGGTTTTTATCAATTCATCGTCTTTCTGCGACGCGTTGTCGGGTGATTTTGTTTGCGTTTCCGAAGCGGGAGTTGGTGATGGGGGCGGCGCGTTTTTGGCGCCAACGACAAAATCAACGCCAACGGAAACGCCTAACACGCTGTCCAGAGCTTCGATGATTTTAGGTTTTACTTTGTCTGCGCGTTCTTTGAGTAGTTGAGAGGGGAAGGATATGCGCACTTGATTGTCTTGTACGCCAAGCAACCCACCAGAGCGAAGCAGCGCTTCGGCCATTGGATTGCGTTTTTTCACTGCTGTCAAGATGTCTCGCCAGACCGATTGTACGATGGAGAAAGTTACCTTTCCGTTCCCCTCAATTTTGGCGGGCGCGTCCACCAATGCCTGTGGCGCCGAGGGCGCAGGTCGTGGTGCGGCAGGTGCAGGTTGTGTTGCGACTGGTTTCGGTGCGGCGGCAGGGGGCGATTGTGGCGCGGTGGTGTATGTCGCCGGCGCGCTGGTGGCTATCATTTTTGCGGCGGGAGCGGGTTGCGCTTCGCCCACAATTGATTCAATGAAGGCTAACTCCAAGGGAAGTTGTGGAATAAGGGCTTCGCTGGCGCTGCTTTTGAAATCTTTGATGGCCTGATTGAATCTGCGGGTGGCCTGTAGCAGCGCAGCGGCGGATACATTGGCAATCTGCTCCCGCATCATTTTGAGCATATCGTCCGGCAGATTGAGTAGTAGTTCGCTTTGGCCGTGTTTTAGCAGCAGCAGTCCGCGCAGGTACTCCAGCGTTTCCAGCGTGAATTGTCGCGGGTCAACGCCATCGTTGATGACTTGATTGATTTTGTCCAACCCGGCGGCAATGTCTTCCGCCAGCAGGTGATCTACAAATTCTTTTGTTGCCGCAACATCGGCGGCGCCCAGAACGGAATGAACCAGTTCCAGGGTGATAGTCTCCTGCCCGTAAGCCGTCAATTGGTCCATCAGGCTGATGGCGTCGCGCATCGAGCCGCCCCCCTGCCGGGCGATGAATGTCAGGGCGGCGTCATCGGCGCGCAGGTCTTCCTGATCCAGAATAAAGCGCAGTCGCGCCGCTATATCTTCCACTTTGATGCGTCTGAAATCGAAGCGCTGGCAGCGCGAGGTGATGGTAGCCGGAATTTTTTCCGGTTCGGTGGTAGCCAGCACAAAGATGACGTGTTCCGGCGGCTCTTCCAGCGTTTTGAGCAGGGCGTTGAAGGCCGATTTGGAGAGCATGTGAACTTCATCAATGATGTAGAACTTGGTCTTGGCTTCGCTGGGGCGAAAACCGACTTTATCCCGCAAGTCCCGGATGTCGTCAACGCTGGTGTTGCTGGCGGCGTCAATTTCTATCAAGTCCATCAAGCGAGCTTCGGTGACGGCCAGACAGGTGGGGCAGGTGTTACAAGGTTTAACCCCTTCGCCGGTGCAGTTGACGGCTTTAGCCAAAATGCGGGCGGTGCTGGTTTTGCCGGTTCCCCGGGGGCCGGTGAAGAGATAGGCGTGGGCTATGCGATTGGTTTCGATGGCGTTTTGCAGGGTTTGGGTGATGTGTTCTTGCCCAATCAACTCAGCAAAGGTTTGCGAGCGCCATTTTCGATAGAGAGCTTGTCTGGCCATTATGTGTTGTCTCCCAAAATATGCAATTAGTGTACCATTCTCCCGGTAATTAGGCAAAGACTTTGAGAAGGTGAGTGCGGGGCTAACCCTTCGACTTCACCCTTCGACAGGCCCTTCACCAAACCCAAGTGCGCTCAGTATAAAAGAGCGAGAGCCATTGCGGGCTGGATGTTCGCTCGCAATGGCTCTACATTCTTTCAGCGCAACGGCCTATGTAATTAATGGTGAAACTGAGTATCCAGAGGAAGTTGTTGCGCGCTACGTTAGTGTAAAATCCTTTCTGTAAAATTAGTAAATGAGCAAGGCATTGAGTATCTTGAAAAGCCACAACACCAATCAGGAGGAAACACAATGACTTACCGTCAGGACTTCACTATCCCGGACGATTTACTGGAAGGAATTATGGCTCAGGGTTTGGACGCCATGCCGGAGATGACCCGTCTCCTCATCAATCTGGCGATGAAAATTGAGCGTCAGGCTTATCTGGGCGTTGGCCCTTACGAGCGCAGTCCCGAATGGCGTGACCAGACCAATGACACTTAAGCATTCGCCGTCATCGTGGCTGTGGCTATGTGGATAACTCGTAGAGTTATCCACATAGCCACAGCCAAACTCACCTTCTTCACAGGATGCTCATTTTACAGAAACAAAGTTGCACAATCATAAGCTTTGCTTATAGGGGGGGGAGTTTTTCAGGCTATCCACTTAAGCCGCTTCGCTCAGGGCAAGCTCTTCATTCAAGGAACCAAATAAATGCTGCGCAAAAACATAAACCAATTGACAGCGCTTTTCAATTGACGTACAATAGCTGCCAGGAAATTGCGTACCAGAGGTAAAAAATGTTCCCGGAAAAATATAACCCGGAGCCGGAAGAATATAACCCGGAAGAAGTGTTGACCTGGGATGATGTTGACAGGGCAGCAGCGCATCTGTTGCCCCAATTTAACGGCGAATTTGACGGTTTGGTGATGATCACGCGGGGCGGTCTGTTTCCCGGCGGCATTTTATGCGAAGCAATGGACATCAAAAACATTCATACCGCCGCCGTGCAACTTGCCAACACGCCCAACAAGACAATGGCCTGGCCCACCTTTTTGCAGTTCCCCGCCGAGTCGCAGGTTAGCGGGAAACGAATATTGGTGGTAGACGATATTTGGGCTGACGGAACAAATATGATTGCCGTAAAAAGCCGGCTGAAAGCGGCGGGCGCTTATGTAGAAACGGCTGTCTTGCATTTTCGGCCCCGTTCAAACCTGTTTCCCAACACCGGGCCGGATTATTACGGCGCTATTACCGACCGTTTTATCATTTATCCCTGGAGCGTTTCGCCGGGATTTTCAAGCGATTATCTTTCTGCGCCGCCTCCGCCCCCTTCTTCGCCCACACAGCCAGGTTAGCGTATGGATTCCGTCGGGAAAAAGTATTGACTCATCCCTCACTTCTGACTATAATGAGTGGTATAAAATATTAGAAGCAAGCATCGCAAACCGACGAGGGTTTTTCTCTTTATGAGAGTGCCAGCTTTTTCAAAACGTTATAGCGTGTTCAGCAAAGACACCTGGGTATAAGCGTATACTCTGGTGTCTTTTTGTTTTTCAACTTATGTCAGAATAATTCCACTAAATCAACCAGGTGTGTTTCATTTTTGGTAGAGGTGTATCTTTTTCCCACGCGAAGCGTGGGAAAAAGATACACTAATTCAACTCAGTGTGAAACACATCCAACTCAACTTTCAGGAGGTTAAGCACTATGGATGCAGCAATGATTGGAAAGATCGAGAAGGCCATACAATACGCCAAGGAGCCGGATCGAATTGAGTTCAATAATTTTGAAGTTGTGTTTAAGGGCGATCATCACAATCACACCATTACCTATCAAAATGGTATCTGGACCTGCGATTGTAAATTCTTTGCGGCGCGCGGCGTGTGTTCGCATGTGATGACTATAGAGAGAATTCTCGCCGGTGCGGTAGAACCTGCCGAAGCCGTTCCAATGCCGGCGTAACATAGAATTACGAATGGGCGAATAGGCGAATAGGCGAATTTGCGAATGGCGAATTTGCGAATGGCGAATTTGCGAATGAAAACGGGGGCGAAGGACAGAACGATTATCCTTCGCCCCCTTTTTTATTCGCCATTCGCAAATTCGCAGATTCGCCTATTCGCCCATTCGCCAATTCGCTCATTTCAGGTCAAAATGGTAAAATTGCGGCCATGTTGAAACGTTGGCAATTTTGGTTAGGCGCTGTCATCAGCGCTTTTTTTCTGGTATTTGCCCTGCGCGGGCTGCATCTGCAAGATTTGTGGGAAACTTTTAAAACGGCCAATTACTGGTGGCTCATCCCCGGCGTAGCGGTCTATTTTTTGGCAGTTTGGGCCAGGGTGTGGCGGTGGCATTACCTGCTGAGAAATATCAAAACCATTCCCCTCAAAGAGATGTGGCCGCCGGTGGTTATTGGCTACATGGGGAACAATATCTATCCCTTTAGAATTGGCGAAATTCTCCGCGCTTATGTTTTGAAGCGTAACCAGAGCGTCTCTATCAGCGCCAGTCTGGCGACTATTTTGGTAGAACGCATCTTTGACGGTCTGGTGATGCTCATTTTTGTGCTGGTAGCCTTGCCCACCGTTCCCAGCCTGCCGTTGTGGCTGAAGCAGATTGTCATTTTGGCAAGTTTGGCCTTTGCCGGCGCGCTGCTCTTTTTAACTTTCTGGGCCATCAAGCCAGAATTGGCGCAAAAGTTTTTCAAGGTCATCCTCAGTTACGCGCCCCAAAAAATTCAGCAGCCCGCTCTTTCCATTGTCGATAATTTCACCGCCGGGCTGGGCAGTCTGCGCAGTTTCAAAGATGTGATGATGGTATTCTTTACTTCCATCACCATCTGGCTGCTGGAAACGGTGAAATACTGGTTTGTGATGCACGCCTTCCCCTTTACGGTGAGCTTCTTTGCGCTCATGTTGATGAACGGCGTGGTCAATCTGGCAACCACCTTACCTTCTGCGCCGGGCTACATTGGCACTTTCGATGGCCCTGGCATAGAGGTGCTAAAGGTTTTTGGCGTAGCCCCCGCGGTAGCCGCCGGGTATACCCTGGTTTTGCACGCCGCCTTGTGGCTGCCCATCACTTTATTGGGATTTTATTATATGGCTAAAGAAAGCCTTAGCTGGCAGGAACTTAGTCAGGCTGCGGAAGAGAAATAATGCAAATTGGAATTATTGGCGCCGGGCTTGCCGGATTGAGCGCGGCGCTGGATTTAGCAAAAGCCGGTCACAGCGTCACTATTTTTGAAGCCAGCGATCGCCCCGGCGGGTTGGCTTCCGGCTTCAAAGCGTCTCATTGGGACTGGGAACTGGAACGCTTCTATCATCACTTCTTCGCCTCCGATGCGCATATCATCCAACTGGCCGAAGAAATAGGGCAGGGTGAGAATATCTTCTTCCCTACGCCCGTTACCACCCTTTACATCAAAGGGGAACTTTACCCGGCTACTCCTCTTTGGCGACAATTCTTGCTGCCGATATCGCCCATTTCCACCCTGCGCTGGGGCTTTACCGGCCTGTACCTGTTGCTCAGCAAGAACTGGCAGGCGATGGAAAAAAAGACCGTTCACGAATGGTTCTTGAAAACCATCGGGCAGGAAGCCTACTCGCTGTTGTGGGAACCGCTGTTGGTGGGAAAATTTGGCGCGCATTACAAAGAGGTCAATATGGCCTGGATGTGGGCCAGACTTCACTCCAGAAGCGTTAAACTGGGCTACTTCAAAGGCGGCTTTCAAGCCTTTAACAATGCCTTGAGCCAGTACGCGCAGAAATTGGGCGTAAAAATACACTTCAACGCGCCGGTGCAAGGCATCACTTCCCAAGCCAATGGTCGCTTGCTCCTGAAAACCGAAACCGAGTCATCTTCTTTTGATCGGGTCATCGCCACCGTATCGCCGGCGCTGCTGGCAAAGCTTGCACCCGCCCTGCCGGAAGACTATTTGGCAACGTTAAAGAAGCTAAAATCAATGGGCGCCGTTGTGCTGACCATTTCGCTCAAACAGCCCCTCACCGGCGAACATTACTGGATCAACCTGCCCAAATCAGAAGGATTTCCCTTTTTGGCGCTGGTGGAACACACCACCTTCATCCCTTCAAAACACTACGGCGGCGACCACCTGGTTTACTGCGGCGATTATCTGGAAGCGGATCACGCCTATTTCAAAATGAGCAAAGAAGAATTGCTTGAGCGCTTTCTGCCTTCGCTGAAAAAGTTCAACCCTGAATTCAAGGCCGATTGGGTCAAAGATAGCTGGCTTTTCAAAGAAACTTACGCTCAACCCGTGCCGCCCGTCAACCACAGCCGCAACATTCCTCCCTTAAAAACGCCTGTGTCCGGTTTGTACTGGGCCAGTATGAGCCAGGTATACCCCTGGGATAGGGGAACCAATTACGCCGTGGAAATTGGCCGCCGGGTTGCCGGAGAGATTATTAAAGCCGTTCCCAAAAAATAATTATCCCAGACTCGTTGGGGTGCAAAGTTTTGTCGCTTGACAAATGACCGTCGACCACTGACCGTTGACCGCCGAAAGGCTAATTTTACGGCGGTCTGCGGTCTGCCGTCGGCGGTCATACTGCGTGGGCGCAAGATTTTTGGGATGATTTAAATTTTTGGAACTTCCTAAACAGAATTAACCGAAAGGATGTGTAAAAATGAAAATTATTGTTGCCGGAACCGGATTTGTCGGCTTAACGCATGCGGCGATTCTTTCAGAATCCGGCCATGAAGTTTACGCTTACGATATTGATAAAACGAAAATTGCCGCTTACAACAGCGGCAAGCGCGAAAAAATAGAACGCTACGTCAACGAACCCGGTCTGGCCTCCGTCATCGCCGAAACCTTGAACCGTTACCTTTTCTTTGTGGGTCAGAACGGCATAGAGGAAGTCATCGAAGGGACGGAGGCCATCTTTTTGTGCCTTCCCACTCCGCCAAACCTGGATGGCTCAACCAACTTGAGCTACTACACCAACGCCGTCAAGTATCTGGGCGGCCTGTTGGCAAAACGCCAGGATCAGCGACGGGTAGTACTGGTCAACAAAAGCACCGTCCCCATTGGCACAGCGCGTATGCTGCAAGAAATCCTTAATGAGCAGCAGGTTCCTAATTTTGGCGTGGCTTCCAATCCGGAATTTCTGCCGGAAGGAGATGCGGTAGAAAAATCCCGCCGACCGGATCGCCTGGTACTGGGCGCGGACACAGAAGAAGATTTCAGGATATTGCGAAACACCTACTCTCAATTTGTTAATCACGTGCGCATTGCCTACATTGAAACCACCCCGGAAACCGCCGAAGCCATCAAATACGTGGCAAACACCCTGCTGCTCACCTACATCTCTTTCTGGAACGGCGTAGGCGCCAGACTGGGCGAAACTTTTGATAACTTGCGCATGGAAGACCTGAAACGGGGCGTCACCTCTGATGTTCGCATTAGCACCTGGGGGTCTTACGTGAGCAACGGCGCCGGCGGCAGTTGCTTTGGCAAGGACATCCAATCGCTCATCTATCAATTGAGACGAAAAAGCCAAGCCTACAGCCTGTTGCAAGACGTTTACGATATCAACGAATACCAAAAAACCTACCTGGTTGATCGAGCGGTAAACGAGGCCGGGTTTAATTTCAACAACAAAACCATTGCCTTGCTGGGTCTGTCTTTCAAAAAGCGCACCAATGATATGCGTGATTCGTCTTCGCTCAAGGTTGTAGAAGCGCTCTTGGGTAGAGGCGTAAAAGCTATTCAAACCTACGATCCCCTGGCAACGGAAGAAGCCAAACACTTCTTTGACCCAGGCAAAAACAACTTGTTTGAAAAAATTAGCTACTGTGACAACGTTGCAGACGCCATTCGCAACAGCGACGCCCTTTTCATCACCACTGACTGGGAAGAATTCAGAGGCGTTGCCGGAACCATTGAAAAATTGGTCAAGCCGCCCTATCTGGTGATGGATGGCCGACGCATGATTGCCAATTACGATTATCTGCTTGAAAAAGGATATAGCTATCTGGCCGTAGGTTCGAAGCTTATGACCCCTGAATAGAGATATGAAAATTCGCGCTATCCCGGCCTAAAAGCTGGCGATATTACGAACTTTGACTTTGAGTATTTCGCCAATAGCGCTGTTCTGCCCTTGAAAGCAAAAGCAGCCTCCTCCCTCTTCGACAAAAATAGCTTCTACTACTGAGTTGAGGTAAAATTGGACGAATGAAAAACTTCACATCTTCCTCAACAGACCGTCAGTAGCCGCCTATGGCGCGGGGGGCTTGGGGGGTGTCCCCCCCCATCTCCCCTTCCCGCCATACGCACCAGATGAAACCGGAGGGTTTCATAGGAGACAAATAATGACAAATCTACTGGTAGTGATCCTTCACGATGAGACGTATCTGCCGGACTTGTTACAAGCGTGGCAAAATGTGGGACTGCCGGGCGCAACAATTATAGACAGCGTTGGCGCGTACCGGGCCACCACTTGGCTGGATCAAGTTGGGCTGGGCGCTATCGGCGACCTGTTTGCCAGAGCGGAGCAGAGCAAAATTCTTCTGGCAGCCCTGGACGATGATAGCAAATTGGAGGAGGCTATCACCACTGTTGAAGAAATCATTGGCGACCTTAACGCCCCTTACACAGGTTTGTACTTTGTCATCCCCATCGCCCGGTCCGGCGGGATCACCATTCCCATCGTAACAGAAGATGAAAAGGATATCGCCTTCGTTGTCCCCCGCCCAACAGCAAAAGGCGATGCCATTACCCGCAATACCCGCGTATCAGAAGTTGGGAAAATCTTGAACTTGGGTACCATCATCGTTCGCCAGGAACAAACGTTGATAGAAGTAGCCGAGGCTATGGCGGAGCATCCTCGCTCTAACGTGGCCTGCGTGGTCAATGAACAGCAGCGCCTGGTGGGGCTGATCCCCTTGAGGCTTTTGGCCGATGATCTTTTTTCGGCCGTGGTGCCGGGTAATTTTCTAAAAGCGGCCACCAATGTGGAAGACGCCATACGTTTTGCCAAAATGGCTCAAAGCAATATCGCCAGCGATGTGATGATAAAACCGGTTTGGGTCAAAAAAGATGATCTGGTGAAAGACGCTTTCCGCAAAATGCGCGAGCTTGAAATATCCGCCATTCCCATTGTCAATGAACAGCGTCAGGTGACCGGCGTTATCAATCTACGGGAATTAATAGTCCTGTACACGCGCAGTCAAAAAATCTTGGACAAATAAGGTAATAGAGCTATGCCTGAAGAAACAACTGAAGTTATAAGCCAATATCAAGTCTACCTGGCCGGCATCATCTTTCTGATCACTTACGCTATTATTGTCAGCGACAAGATACATCGGACTATTGCCGCTCTGCTGGGCGGTCTGGCGATGATTGTGTTCGGCGTTGTTGATCAGGAGACGGCTTTTGATTCCGTTGACTGGAATGTCATCTTTCTGTTAACCGGTATGATGATCATTGCCTACATTCTGAGCGAAACCGGCGTCTTCCAATGGGTTGCCATTCAGGCCGTAAGATTGGGCAAACGCGACCCATTCAAGATTTTGATCTACCTTTCCATCTTCACCGCCATCGCTTCGGCGGCGCTGGATAATGTGACGGTAGTGGTGCTGATGGCGCCGGTGACTTTGTTTGTGGCAGCCAGTTTGGGGTTAAGCCCCATCCCCTTCTTGATTGCCGAGGTGATGGCCTCTAATATCGGCGGGGCGGCCACGCTGATTGGCGACCCGCCCAACATCCTGATCGGCTCCGCCGCCAATATTGACTTTATGACCTTTGCCCTTAATATGACCCCGCCGGTAATCATCTCCTTGATCGTATTCGTCCCGATGGCCTATTTCATCTTCCGCAAAGATCTGGCGAAAAAAGGGGGCGCCATTCCGCAGGTAAGCGAAGTGGAGCAACTCATCACCAATCCAACGCTGCTAAAAAAGAGCCTCATCGTTGTGGCCGGCGTGCTGACAGGCTTTAATCTGCATAGTGCGGCGGGTATCGAGCCGGCTACATCCGCCCTGCTTGGAGCCACCATTCTAATGCTGTGGGCGCGCTGGGATCCTCACGACGCGCTGAAGCACGTAGAGTGGGACACGCTCCTTTTCTTTGTGGGCTTGTTCATTACAGTGGAAGCGATTGTTCACGTGGGGATTATCGAAATGCTGGCAGCTCAGGTTCTGGCCTTTACCGGCGGCAGCCTGTCCCTCACAACGATATTGGTTTTGTGGCTTTCGGCCCTGGCCTCCGGCATTGTAGACAACATCCCCTACACTGCCACAATGCTCCCGCTCATCAAAGATTTGATAGCAGGCGGCATGACCTCCCCCCACGACCCGAACCCCCTGTGGTGGGCGCTGGCTCTGGGCGCCGATTTCGGCGGCAACTTGACTCTGGTGGGCGCTTCAGCCAACGTGGTTGTTGTCAGTATGGCCGCGCGCGCCGGTTACAAGATAACCTTCTGGGGCTTCTTCAGATACAGCGCGCTGGTCACGCTGATGTCAGTCCTGGTGGCTACGGGTTATATGTGGATACGGTATTTGTAGGACAGTGAAAAGTGAATAGTTTTTCACTCTACCAGAAAGGTCGGTTACATAATGAATGTTTGTAATGCAATGAAGCATAACGTCATTTCTGCCACACCAGAGATGACTGTACTGGAAGCGGCCAGGCTGATTGTGCGGCACAAGGTTGGCGCGTTGCCGGTGGTTGGCGACGATAAACAGCTTGTTGGCCTGCTGACCATCGGGAATATTCTGGACATATTCATCCCCAACTACTTTGACCAGATGGAGAATATGCAATTTGTCCATGACTTCGGCGCGCTGGAAGATTTTTTGCCCAAAGACGTCCCTGAAATTGGGAGTAAAACCCTCCAAACCTTGATGAGACCGCCCATATCGGTAAGCGAAGACGAATCCATCTTGCGAGCTGCCACCAGAATGATACGACACGAGATGGTTGACTTACCGGTGATCAACAACGCAGGGCAACTGGCGGGACTGGTTTCGCACGTAGATATTGGCACTCGGTTTTTGCAAAAATGGATGGAGGCGCGGGGAGGAACTCTCGAATGACCGCGCCGCAAATCATCGCCTCTATCATCTTTCTCGTGACCCTGGCCGTCATCTTGAGCGAACTTGTTCATCGCACCACGGCCGCTCTGCTAGGCGCAATAGCGATGCTCCTGGCAGGTACATTCATGCACTTTTACACTCAGGGTGAGGCCATCCACGCTATTGACTTCAATACGCTGGGACTGCTGCTGGGGATGATGATCCTGGTTCAACTTATGGAGGAGACCGGCTTTTTTCAATATCTGGCCATCCTCACCGGCAAACGCTCCGGCGGCAATCCCTGGTTACTTCTGGTCATTCTGGGAACGACGACCACTGTCCTGTCAATGGCGCTGGACAACGTCACCACCATCATCCTCATTGCGCCCGTTACCATCCTCATCGCCGATATTTTGGGCATCAACCCCATCCCCCTTTTGCTGGCCGAAGCCCTCCTGTCCGATACCGGCGGTGTGGCGACCCTCATCGGCGACCCGCCCAACGTCATCATCGGTTCAGCGGCCAATTTTTCCTTTATGGATTTCGTGACCCACCTGGCGCCCATTGTCGTCGTTGCCTGGCTGTTGGCCCTGATAATCCTCAGATACCTCTTCAGAAAAGAACTGGCCCAAAAACCCAAAGACATCGAAGCCTTGATGCGCCTCAATGAAAAAGAGGCGCTGAAAGACCCCGTTACAACGCGCAAGTTGTTGATTGTTCTGGGCGGCGTCATCTTGCTGTTTTTTTTCCACAGCCAACTTCACCTGCAGCCGGCAACCATTGCGCTGGGAGGCGCTGCCGTAGCTATGTTCTGGACAAAGGCAAAGGTAGAAAAAATCTTGAATCGTCTGGAATGGGGGGTGTTGCTCTTTTTCCTGGCTCTGTTTGCGCTTGTGGGCGGATTAGAAGCGTCGGGAACCTTGAGTTTGTTAGCTTCCGGGATTGGCGATCTGGCGCGCGAAAATCTACTGGTCGCCAGTCTGGCTTTGCTGTGGGTAGCGGCCATCGTCTCGGCAGTAGTGGACAATATCCCCTTCACCATTGCCATGGTGCCGCTTATTCAAAATCTGGGCGCAATGGGGGTAAACGCTTCGCCGCTGTGGTGGGCGCTGGCGTTAGGAGCCGGTTTTGGAGGCAACGGTACGCCGCTAGGCTCCACGGCTAATGTTGTAACCGTTAGCCTTAGCGAAAAAACGCGCGCGCCCATCACTATGAAAATCTGGCTCAAAAACGGCCTGCCGGTAATGCTTGTCACCTGTCTGGTGGCAACGCTTATGTTTGTGCTGTTTTTTGAGTGGATGCAAATGCCGTGAACGGGTTTCGAGTTTCAGGTTTCAGGTTTCGGGTTTTAACTCGAAACTCAGAACTCGAAACTCGTTTACTCGCTCAGTAGGCCCACCACCGAATTATCCGCCAGGGTGAATTTGAAGGATTTGGGGCGGATGGGAGAACGGTGGATGACCACGTTACGGCCAATCAAACTGTCCTCGATGCGGCGGCTGATGTTGCGAATTTGGCTGCCCTCCAACACAATGGAGCGCGAGATTTCCGCATTTTCCACCAGACAATCGTTGTTGATACTGGTGAAGGGGCCAATATAAGCGTTTACAACGCGCGTATTCTTGCCGATGATGGCCGGCCCGCGAATGACGCTGTTGAAAACTTCTACCCCCTGCTCAATAGTCACGCGAGCGTCCACCTGACTGTCGCGGTCAACGTAGCCGTTTATGGCGGGCGTCAGTTCTTCCAGCACGTAAGAATTGGCTTCCAGCATATCGTGGGGCTTGCCGGTATCAATCCACCAGCCGCGATGGATATAGGGGTGGACGTGGTACTTTTTGTCAACCAGCCATTGAATGGCGTCGGTGATTTCCAATTCGCCGCGCCAACTGGGGTCAATGGCATCAACGGCCTCAAAAATGTGATGATCGAACATATAAATGCCCACCAGCGCCAG
>DUEH01000197.1 GCA_011192195.1 Chloroflexota bacterium
AGCAGTTACGCTCTAGCCGGGTCCGTGATTCGGCGGCTATTCCACGCCTGAGACGCGGGTCACGGACCCGCCTGGAGCAAAAAACCAGCGGGCCTAACTGCGGGAAGACTTTCGCCATCGTGTACTACCCAAAGCCCGCCGAACTTTCAGGCGCTTCATCAATAGGACTTTTCCGTTGACATAAGATATAGGTCTATTTCAACAAATATGCGCTGCGAATGGCAAGATTAAGCTTCAAAAACGGATTATGAACCACTACTCCACACGGACAGAAAGAAACACAGACTTTTTTTGTTTTTGTCCGTGTTTCTTTCCGTCCGTGTGGAGGTTTAGCCTTGTTATGTTTAACGATTATGTTAATGGAAAACTCCTATCATCAACTGCTTCTACCGCTTGCGCTACTACTTCCGCGGTTTCCGGCGTAGCGCCTCCTTCTGCTTTGCTCAGGTCAATGGTCATAGCGTCGTCGCCGTCGCCGGGGTCAATCATCACCTCGCGGGAAATGGAGCGCTGTTCGGCGATGGGGCCTTCTACCAGCACGCGGCCCAGCAAATAGCCGGTGATCATCCCGTCTTCATCTACAATTACGTCGCCAATGGTTCCTACTTTGGTGCCGCCGGGCGTGTCAACTTCTCTGCCTTGCAGCTTGCCCAGTCTCAGCCAGCCCTTGATCTCTGACATATCTTTGTCGTCAATCACTACATTGGCGTTTTTTGTTAGAATGGCGTCTATGCCCAGTACGGCGACATTATCTCGTACAATAGCCAGCGTCTTGCGCTTGATTATCCCTTCCGTGCCCAGGTGCAGGCCAATCACTTCGCTGAGGTCATCGCTAAGGTAAATGTCTTTGACCACGCCAACTTTTTGGCCGTTGGTGATGCTGTAAATGGGTTTGCCGCTTAAATTTTTGCCTGTATGCATTTTTTTCTCCTTTGAAAATAGAGTGTTTGTAGTGAGGTACGTAACGCAGTGGAGTACCGTAAAACGCCACTTCGCTGTCGCTGCAAGGTTCACTACGAGCCATTTTCATTCGCTGTGGCGCGCCGTAGGCTCATGGACACTCCTTTGATAATGTAGTTATCATAGCGTGTGGCGAGGGGGAGAGTGGATCCCCCCCCACACACCCCCCGCGCCATCGGCGGCTCCTTTGAATTTAGCTATCAGTTTTTGAAGGTCAAGGTTACAAGAATGATGTTCAAACCGGTTGATCCCATTTTAATTTTTGGCAATGATGCGCAGAGTGGAAGCTATATTTTGCGTCTGAAAGTGCATAACCCATTGGAGATGGCTTTTGGACGCTTCAAGCGTGGAAAGCGCATTGCCGTCTTGGCGGGCCGGTACGTTTACGTGGGCTCGGCGATGGGGGAAAAAGGATCGGCATCGCTGGGGCGGCGATTGCTGCGTCACGCCACGCGCAGCGGGGATAAAGCGCCGCACGCCATTCGCGCGGTGATGCTGTCGCGTTTCAAGGCAATCGGCCTGGGAAGCGGTGATTTGCGTCCCCCGGCCGGGAAAAAATTGCATTGGAACGTGGATTATTTACTGGATCACCCTGCTGTTGAGTTGAGCGGCGCGCTGATTTTTCGCTCTGAAACCAGATTGGAAGCAACTCTGGCGAAGTTGTTGGCAGACGACCCCGCTACCTTTGCGCTGGAAAAAGGTCTGGGAGCCAACGATGCGCCGGGGCAAACGCATTTGCTGGGCGTGTACGCGGGAAGAGAATTGTCACTTCTTCAGATGATAAACGCCCCGTTTTTGTAGAATAATTCTCCATCTACCAAAATTTCGCCGCCATCGCGCATATCGCAGATCATATCCCAGTGAATGGCCGAGGCGTTGACGCTGCCGGTTTTGGCGTAGCCCTGCCCAAGCGCCATATGGATGGTTCCGCCGATTTTTTCATCAAAGAGAATGGAGCCGGTGAAGCGTTGAATGTCTTTGTTGGCGCCAATGGCAAATTCGCCCAGGTATCTGGACCCGGCGTCGGTGTCTAAAGCGTTGAGCAGGTATTCCTGATTTTTTTGCGCGGCGGCTTTTACTACGCGCCCGTTTTCAAAGTTCAGTTCCACGCCAATGACTTCGTTGCCGCCGTAGTAGGCGGGGTAGGTGAATTTTACCCATCCGTTGACGCTGTCTTCTACCGGGCCGGTGAAGATTTCGCCGTCGGGGAAGTTGGCGTCTCCTTTGGCGTTGATGAAGCTGCGTCCGGCAATAGAAAGTTCTATATCAATGTTGCTGCCGCGCGCGCGCAGATGTTTTTTGCCCGCCAAATAGTCAACCAGCCGTTGTTGTTCGGCTTCTACTTGTTTCCAGGCGGCTACCGGGTCATCCAGATGAACTTTACAGGCGTGGTAGACAAAATCCTGATACTGTTGCAGGGACATCCCGGCGGTTTGGGCGTAACCTTGCGTGGGGAAGAGGGTGGTGCAGCGGCGTAAACTTCCTTCGCCTTCGCGGCGCATTTGCATGGACATGAGGTCGCTTAAGCCTTTGGCGCGCGCTTTTTGTAAATTGGGAGGGTAATCAGACAGGGCGCGCAGGTTTTCGCTGGCTTCTATGCGAATGACTATGTCGGCGTTTTGGTACATTAGCTCCAGCATAGGGTTTACTGCGCCAAGCAGGGCCGGGTTGTCGGTGGCTTCCAGCGCCAGACTGTCTTCGTCGCGCAGGTGGGTGTAGGTGAAGGCGTAGGCGCCGGCGCGCAGGGCCTCCTGATAAAGCGCCTGCACCAACGGTTCGGCGGCGGGGCTGGTGGCGCGGATGAGGATTTTGTCGCCGGGTTTGGCTGCGGTGGAGTAGTTGATGAGGGTGCGAGCCATTTTTTCTATGCGTTTGTCCATTGTGTTTGTCTCCAAAGTGAGGTTCTATTGTGAGTATCCGGGCAGGATGAAATAGAAGGTACTTCCTTCGCCGGGAACGCTTTCTACGCCTGCCTGTCCTTTTAATTTTTCTGCAATTCTGCGGACAATAGAGAGTCCCAGACCGTGTCCCTGCACGCGAATTTGACTGAGGCGCGTGAAAGGGATGAACAGGCGTTTTTGCTCGTCCTGTGAGAGGCCTGGCCCGTTGTCTTTTACCCAAAAGCGAACTGTTCCATCCGCTTGCTCCGCGCCGCCCAACTCTATGCGACAGGGGGCTCTGCCGTATTTGATGGCGTTACTGAGATAATTGGCCCAGATTTCTTCTACCCAGGGGGCGTGGCCCAGCGCTATGGGCCAGGCGCTTGGCGTGATGATTTTTGTTGGCGTCTCTTGCAAGAGATAGTCCAGTCGTTCCAGAACGTCGGCGATGATTTGCTCCATTGCAAGCGGTTGGGGCGGCACGTTCAACTGGCGAACACCGGCCAACAAGAGCAGTTCGTCAATAAGGTTACTCATTTTTCTACCGGCGCGGGCGATGATATGTAAGTAATTCTCTGTTTCCTGAGGTGGTAGACCTGAGTAGTTATCGCGCAGGACTTCGGCGTAGCCAACTATGTTGACCAAAGGGGCTTTAAGGTCATGGGCTACAGTGTGAGAAAAGGCATCTAACTCTTCGTTCCGTTCCTGTAATTCAACAGCGTGCCGGCGTAAGTCATCAACCATGCGGGCGTTGTCAATGGCAATGGCGGCCGGCGTGGACAAGGCTTGCGCCAGCGTAAGGTCATTGGCGTTAAAACTACCTTCCAGTTTATTAACTACTTCCAGTACGCCAATCAGCCCTTCGCGTCCGTGAAGCGGAACGGCAATTAATGACGTGGTGCGAAAGCCGGTTTGCGCGTCAATTTTGGGCGAAAAACGCGGGTTGTTTTGCGCGTGGGGAACGATGATGCTTTCTTCGTGCAACGCCACCCAACCGGCTATTCCTTCTCCTGGTTTCAAGTGCAGATTCATAGGCGAACGATGTTCGCCTTGATTGAAAACCATCTGGCATATCAGGTAACCCGGTTCGTCTTCGTCCCACAGCCAAATAGAGCCTCCCCGCGCGCCAACCAATTGTGTGGCGGTCTGGAGCAGCAGATGGGTCAGTTGTTGTAAGTTCAGGATGGTGGTAAAAGCGCGTCCGGCCTGATTGAGCAGCGCCAGGTCTCTATTGCGCTGTTGCAAGGTTGCCAGAACTTGCCGGTTCTCTTTGACCAGTTGTTGCTGTTGTAAAACCTGCTGGATGACGCTGGGCAAGAGCTTAAGGTAGCCGCCATCCACATCTTTGACAAGATAGTCGCTGGCGCCCAGTTTCATGGCTTCAACAGCTATGGTTTCGTTGCCGGTGCCGGTGACCATAATGGTTGGCGGAAGCGGACCTCTGGCGGCCAGGGTTTGCAGCACAGACAGGCCGTCGCGAACCGGCATGTGTTGGTCTACAGCGATGATGTCGTAGGAACCTGAGTCATACATCGCTAATCCTTGTTCGCCATCCAGCGCGTGGTCAACCTGATAGCCGGATTCCAGCAATCTGGCTTTTACCAGACTTGCCACTTCCAGATTGTCTTCCATATAGAGAATGCGGATTGGTTTTTGGTCTGTCATTTTACCTGGTGCAGATGCACATCCTGCTGCGGGTAAGGGATGGAAATGCCTTCTTTGTCAAAACGCAGTTTAACCTGTTCCGTCAGGGCAAAGTGGAGGTCCCAGTAGTCTTCAACTTTCACAAAGGGGCGCGCGGCAAAATTTACGCTGCTATCGCCCAATTCCAGTACGGCTACGGTGGGGGCGGGGTCTTTCAGGGCGCGTTCATCGCTGGCAATCAGTTCTTCCAGAACCTGTTTGGCCTTCAGCAGATCATCGTTATAGCCAATGCCAAAGATCAGGTCTAAACGCAAGATGCCTTTGGCGCTGATATTGGTGATGTTACCGCCGGTTACTTGCGCGTTGGGTACAATGATGGTTTTGTTGTCTGGCGTGAGAATGATGGTGTTAAAAATTTGAATTTCTTCTACCGTACCAAAAGCCCCCCCGGCTTCAATCAGGTCGCCTACTTTGAAGGGTTTGAATAAAAGGATCAGCGCTCCGGCGGCAAAGTTAGAGAGCGCGCCTTGCAATGCCAGACCAATAGCCAGCCCGGCAGCGCCAATTACGGCGATGAAGGAAGTGGTTTGTACGCCCAGCGACGAAAGGGCGGCCAAAATGGCAAAAACCAGCAGCGCTACGTAAGTGAGGTTGATCACAAATTTACTCAAGGTCTCGTCTACATCGGTTTTGCTCATAAATTTCCCCGCCAAATTAGCAAGCCAACGCGCAATCCAGCGTCCAATAATGAAGATGAGTATTGCGCCTAATAAGCTGAAACCGTAGGTTGTGATGTAATAAGGAAGCATTTGTGAAATATCTGACATCGTTTTCTCCGAATTGGTTGGCAGGGTTGATAAAGCAATGAGTTTGTGGAATAATAGTACCAGCGTCTTTTAGCCTGCATTATGCCATAAGATGTTAATTATTGCTACTGTACCTGTTTGGTGGGGATTGCAGATATTAGGAGTGTCTACCTATTCGTATTTCAAGTTTTCTGGGTTATAATTAACAGCATGCATTTCACTAAAAAGTAATACCTGAGAGCAATGATGACCCATTCCGTTCATAACCACTTATTCAAAAGACTGAAACGCTATTTACCGCCGCATCTGGCCGAGTATCTCAGGCCGAATATTGCTACAGATGCCGCATTGACCATTGCCATTCACATCACTTCGGTGCGTTATGTTCTCTCTACTTATCTGCCCAGGTACCTGGTTGATTTGATCGCTCAGGACCCAACACCCGGTAAGGTTAGCGGCGGCTTTCGTTACGGCACGGTGATGTTTGCCGATGTTTCCGGCTTTACCGCAATGTCGGAAAAATTATCTGTACTGGGCAAAGAAGGAGCTGAAGAGATTACCGCCATTGTCAACGAATATTTTGACACAATGCTGGACATCAGCGCCGAGTACGGGGGGGATTTGCTGAAATTCGGCGGCGATGCCCTGCTGATCTTCTTTGAAGGCGAAGATGGCGCTCACCGCGCCGTAGTTACCGCGCAGAAAATGCAGCAGGCTATGACGGCTTTTGTTCAGGTGAAAACTTCGCTGGGTGAATTTCCTCTTAAGATGAGCATAGGAATGGGAACCGGGCCTGTCTTTCTGGCTAATCTGGGAACAGTTGAGGGGATGGAATACGCTGTGATGGGGCGCGCTTTGTCCAATATGGCTAAAGCCGAAGACCGCGCCGCAGCCACGCAAGTGATGGTTGACCAAAACACCAAAGATGCCGCTGCCGATATAGCCGAGTTTAGCGACGCCGGCGACGATTTCTGGCTGCTGGAAAACGTAGCCCCCTTCACGCCGTCAGAAAACTATCTGAGTCAAGAGATAGAACCGCCCCCCCTGCTGGCGGGGGGTGAAGCGCTGGAGTTGCTTGAAAGTTGCCTGCCCCATATTACCGTCATCGAAGGGTTGCGCCCCTTTGTACCGGATGACCTGTTGAGCCGTCTTATTGCCGGTCCGCAACAGCCCAGTCTGCCCGGCTCGCATCGTCCGGTTACGGTAATGTTTGCCAACTTCTACGGCATTGATGAAATTATAGAAACGCTGGGGCAGGCCCATGAAGACGCCATTACCCAAATTTTGAACACCCACTTTGTCACTATGAGCCGTATTCTGGCTCGCTTTGGCGGCGTGGTGAACAAAGTAGATACCTACGCCATCGGCCACCGAATTATGGCTCTTTTTGGCGCCCTGCACGCCCACGAAGACGACCCCCAACGCGCCGTGCGCGCCGCCGTGGAAATGAACCGCGCTCTGGGCAAAGTGAATGAACGCGCCGCGAAAATTTTGTCTGAACTGCCCTCGGACGCAGAGTTTGGAACAGAGCCGCTGAAACAGCGCATTGGTCTGAACAGCGGCTTTGTCTTTGCCGGAAATGTTGGCTCAACCGCTCGCAGAGAATATAGCGTCATGGGCGATGAAGTGAACCTGACCGCGCGGTTGATGGGTATAGCCAAAGAAGGCGATGTACTGATTAGCCAGAGTACTGCGCGCCATGTGAGAAACATCTTTGAACTGCAAGCGCAAGAGCCGGTTAAAGTAAAAGGCAAAAGCAAGCCGGTTGCCAACTATGTTGTCAGCGGTGAACGCGAGCGCCCGCAACGATGGGCCAACCTGGTCTCTATCCCTATTGTGGGTAGAGCCCCGGAACTAAAAAAAGGATATAACGCCGTAGAACAGGCCAGGAATGGTCAGGGGAATTTGCTAATCCTTAGCGGAGTTTCCGGTATTGGTAAAACCAGATTGGCGGAAGAAATTGCTTATTACGGCGAAAGGGCCGAACTGGATTTATTGGCCGGAACCTGCCTGTCCTACGGTCA
>DUEH01000198.1 GCA_011192195.1 Chloroflexota bacterium
GAGGCCAACTATATGACGGATCAAGCAACAACCGCCTATTGCGTAAAATGCAAAACCAAACAAGAAATGAGCAACCCCCAGGCTGTTTACACGGCGGCGGCAACGCCTGGCACGCGCGGCGTGTGCAGCGTGTGCGGAACCAGGATGTTCAGAATGGGGCGCACCCCTGAGCATGAAGGACTGCCCAAACCAGAGCCAAGGCCGCGTTTAAAAAAGACCAAAAAAGCGACAAAAGCGAAGTCAAAAACAAGATCGAAAACCAAAACACCCCGCCGCCGAGGCAAGTTGGTCATTGTTGAATCGCCGGCAAAAGCGCGCACCATCGGCAAGTATTTGGGAAAAGGTTACACGGTCAAAGCGTCGGTGGGACACGTGAGAGATTTGTTGCGTTCGCAGTTGTCGGTGGATGTGGAACACGACTTTGCCCCAAAATATCGGGTTCCCAATGAAAAACGCCCCTTGGTAAAAGAGTTAACTCAAGACGCCGCCAAAGCCACCGAAATCTATCTGGCAACTGATGCCGACCGCGAAGGGGAAGCCATTGCCTGGCATTTGATGGAAGCCGCGCAAATGGACCCGGAACGCACCCGGCGCGTGGCCTTTCACGAAATTACCAAAGACGCCATTGCTCAGGCTTTTGCCAGCCCGCGTGATATTGATATGGATCGCGTGAACGCCCAGCAAGCGCGGCGAATTTTAGACCGCTTGGTGGGCTACAAAATCAGCCCGCTTCTCTGGCGGCGCGTGCGCGGACGCACCAGCGCCGGGCGCGTGCAAAGTGTAGCGCTGCGCCTGATTTGTGAGCGGGAAAATGCCATTAATGACTTTACACCAGAAGAATACTGGACTATCAAAGCCAAACTGGGCAAAAATGCGGCCAAACCAAAGACTAAAGCGCAAGAATTTATGGCTCGGTTGCTGAAAATTGACGGCCAACAGGCAAAGGTGAATACCGCCGCGCAAGCCGAAGCCATTACCGCCGCGCTGAAAACGCAAACTTACAAAGTGACGCAGGTAAAACGGGGGAAGCGTCGTCGTAAGCCCGCCGCTCCTTTCACCACCAGCACCTTGCAGCAAGAGGCATCGCGGCGATTGGGGTTTGGAACCCGCAAAACAATGCGTGTAGCCCAGCAACTTTATGAAGGCGTAGAAATTTCCGGCGGCGAGCCGGTCGGCTTGATCACCTATATGCGTACCGACAGCACCAACGTGGCCGCGCAGGCGCAAAACGAAGCCCGCAGCCTGATTGTTCAGCGCTATGGCGCGGAATTTGTTCCTCAAACGCCGCCCGTTTACAAAATCAAAGCGCGAAGCGCGCAAGAAGCCCACGAAGCCATCAGACCCACCGATGTGCAGCGCGCGCCGTCTGAGGTGAAAGAATTTTTAAGTCGGGATCAGTATCGCCTGTACAATCTTGTCTGGCTGCGCTTCATCGCCAGCCAGATGTCCGAAGCCCTTTACGAAACAATGCGCGTGGACATCATTGCCGGGTTGTACAGCTTACGCGCTTCTGGTTCGCGCCTGAAATTTAGCGGTTTTCTGACGCTTTACGAAGAAACCGCCGACGAAGACGCCACCCCCGACGAAGACGCGGGCGTTATTTTGCCTGATTTGAGCGAAGATGAAATAGTTGAACTGCTGGCTCTTCTGCCGGAACAACACTTTACCCAACCGCCGCCGCGTTTCACCGAAGCCAGCCTGATCAAAACGCTGGAAGAATTTGGCATTGGCCGCCCCAGCACCTACGCGCCCACCATCGGCACTATTCAGGATCGGGGCTACGTGGAGCGCGCCGAAAAACGCCTCTATTCCACCGAGTTGGGAACCATTGTCAATAATCTGCTGGTTGAATATTTTCCTGATATTGTGGACGTGGAATTTACGGCTCGAATGGAAGCGGATTTGGACAAAGTGGCCTGGCAGGGCGAAGATTGGGTGTCGGCGCTGGAACGTTTCTGGAAATCCTTTGAGCGCGATCTGCAAAATGCCGAAGCCAATATGCCCGAAGTAAAAGTGGCCGACATCGCCATCGGCGAAGCTTGCCCCAAATGCGAACACGATCTGGTCGTAAAATACGGACGCTACGGCAAATTCATCGCCTGCTCAAACTTTCCGGATTGTCGTTACACGCGCCCCTTCACCCGTAAAATTGGCGTGGCCTGCCCCAAATGCGGCAAGGAAATTGTTGAGCGCAAAACCCAAAAAGGGCGCATCTTCTACGGCTGCGAAACCTACCCGGACTGCGATTGGACAAGCTGGAAACGTCCCCTGCCTACGCCTTGCCCCGCCTGTAGCGGTTTATTAACGGTTAAAAACAAAAAATTCGCTCAATGTACAGAATGTGAAGGGCTTTTTGAATTAGATTCGCTGCCTGTGGAGATGTAACCGTCCTCTCCCCCCCCCTCGTTCCCACGCAGAGCGTGGGAACGAGGGGAGACTGAACGGTTACGATTAATTTGCTACATCCCTTGTAACTACTCATCCCCCTCCAAACCTCCCCCCGAAATCAAGGGGAGGCTTTTAAACTTCCCCCCGTCAACGGGGGGAGAGCCTGCCCCGCTTTACCGGGCATTGAGGGGGATAGGTGAGTAGTTACGATTTTTTTATTTTTATCTGCGCAAATCAGTGCGATCAGTGTTATTGGAACCGTTGATGGCGCGTTGAAGGGGGCATCTGTTCTATTGGCGTAAACCGAGTTGCACCTTGATTGCTCGTTCTATTTGCTGCATATCAGAATTGGTCAATGCGCCCTCCCGATTAATCAAACGCAATTTGCTGACCGTGGTCAGTTGATCGGCCATTGCTTTGCTTTGTTTACCATTGAGGGTGACAATTGCTTCGCTTGGATAAACTCGCTTGATATTAGACGTCAATGGCGCAACTTGCACGCGATTCAAGTGTTTGTTTGCTGCGTTATTACTAACGATGACCGCCGGGCGTTTCTTTTTTATTTCACCGCCAATCGAAGGGTCAAAGTTTACCCACCACACTTCACCGCGTTTCATTAACTGATGTCTCCAATAGTGGCTTCTGCCCAGGCTAACGCTTCGGCTTCACGTTCTTCATCTTCGGCCATTTGTTGATAAGCAGTTTCCAGGTTTTGTTGAGTGACATACGGGCGAACCAAATTTTCGATAAAGCGACTGATACGACGACGGCCAACGATATTATAGAGACCTTCATAAATGTGTTCGTCAATTGTAATGGTCAACTTTTTTTGCATGGCCAAAATTCTCCTGAAATAAACACGTGTACTACACGTATAATACATGATATTAGAGAAAAAATCAAGGAACAACATACCTGTCTAAAACTAGCAAGCGTCTCTTTGACAAAATCTTAATCCCGTGCTACAGTCCCCTCAATCCAAAATAAAAGACTGTGATCGGGAGTAGTATCCTCTGTAGCGACGTTCAGAGAGCCGGCGATTGGTGAGAAGCCGGTACGAGCGCCAGAGGTGAATGGCCCCGGAAGTTTTGCCCCCAACGCGCCCGCAAGCGCCAGTAGGCGGCAACGGAGACTCCACCGTTATCTGGGAGCTGGATATTAAAGCCAAGATGGTTGCGTATCCGAATGAGTGAAAGCGAATGACGAATGACGAATGACGAATTACGAATAAAAAATTACTCGTAGTTCGTAATTCGCAATTTGCTTTAATCTGGGTGGCACCGCGTGAGTAATAACGCTCTCGTCCCATTGTTCAATTTTGATGAACAATGCGGGCGGGAGCGTTTTTTGTTGTTAGACGAATAGCGAATGATAAGTGACCAAATGTACAAACCAACCTTAAGCGAATTTGAAGACCTGAGCGGTCAGGGAAACCTTATTCCGGTTTACCGAGAGCTGCCGGCTGATCTGGATACGCCGGTGACAATTTATTTGAAGCTGCAAGATGAAGGCTCCGGTTTCCTGCTGGAGTCCATCACCGGCGGTGAACACGTATCCCGCTATTCCTTCATCGGCGTGCGCCCCCGCGCAGTGGTCAGCGCCAAAGACAATCAGGTGTACGTGGGCAGCAACGGCTACGGAAAGACCATCGCTTTGGAGGATGGGATGGACCCGCTGTCGGTGTTGAAAGCCGAAATGTCCCGTTTCAAGCCGGTGGCGCTGCCCGATTTGCCTCGCTTTGCCGGGGGCGCGGTTGGTTTTTTGAGCTACGACGCCGTGCGCCGCTTTGAACGCCTGCCGGACGATACCCGCGACGCTCTCGATTTACCGGAAGCTGCTTTTATGCTGGCCGATACTCTGGTGGTGTACGATCACGCCTGGCAGCGTTTGCTGGTCATCGCCAACGCGCGTTTGGATGGAAGCGACCCGCGCACCGCGTATCGCCGCGCCGTGGCTCGCATTGACGAGGTGGTTGCTCGACTCAAAGCGCCTATCCCCGATTTGCCCGCGCCCAATCCCGGCGGCGACTATCCCGTCGAGTTTGTATCCAACGTCGCCCAGACCGAATACGAAGACCGCGTGCGGCGAGCCAAAGAATACATCGCCGCCGGAGACATCTTCCAGGTGGTTCCCTCGCAGCGCTTGAGCAAGAAGACGCCCGCCCATCCCTTTGCCATCTATCGTCACCTGCGGCGTATCAACCCTTCGCCCTATATGGTCTTTATGCGCTTTCCGGGCGGAGTGGGCGCGCCGCCGCTGCACATCATCGCTGCCAGCCCGGAATTGCACGTTCGCCTGGAAAATGGCGTGGCCGAATTACGCCCCATCGCCGGAACTCGCTGGCGCGGCCAATCCGCCGCAGAAGACGAGGCGCTGGCCCAGGAATTGCTATCAGATGAAAAAGAGCGCGCCGAACACGTGATGCTGGTTGACCTGGGGCGCAACGATCTGGGTCGGGTGTGCAAATACGGCAGCGTTCACGTCAAGGAGATGATGATTGTAGAGCGATACTCTCACGTTATGCACATTGTCTCTGACGTGCAAGGCCAGATTGACGACGCCCACGACGCCTTCGACCTGCTTCGGGCCACTTTCCCCGCCGGAACCGTCACCGGCGCGCCCAAAGTGCGGGCGATGGAGATCATCGAGGAGTTGGAAGAGAGCAAGCGCGGTCTCTACGCCGGGGTTATTGGCTACATTGGCTACGAGGGCGCTATGGACACCTGCATCGCCCTGCGCACCATTGTGATGAAAGGCGACGTAGTCCACATTCAGGCCGGCGGCGGCGTTGTTGCCGACAGCGACCCCACCAGCGAATACGAAGAAAGTATCAACAAGGCCAGAGCGTTGGCCTTGGCCGTGAAAAAAGCGGAGCAGGAGGTTAGCGGATGATCCTGGTAATTGACAATTACGATTCCTTCACCTACAACCTGGTGCAATACCTGGGCGAACTGGGGCAGGAAGTGACGGTTGTTCGCAACGACCAGATTACGCTGGACGAGATCGAGCGTCTTGACCCCAGTCACATTCTCATCTCCCCCGGCCCCGGCGAACCGGATGGCGCGGGTCTCTCGCTGGAGGTGATCAAGCGTTTTCACCAGACCACGCCTATCTTGGGCGTCTGCCTGGGGCATCAGTGCATTGGTCAGGCATTCGGCGGGCAGATCACTCGCGCTGAAAGGTTGATGCACGGCAAAACCTCGACAATTGAGCACAATAGTCAGGACATATTCGCCAACATCCCCAACAGCTTCACCGCCACGCGCTACCACTCCTTGATCGTGGATGAAAAACTGCCTGACTGCTTGGAAGTGACTGCCCGCACTCCCGAAGGCGAGATGATGGGCCTGCGCCACAAAAGCTATCTCACCGTTGGTGTGCAATTTCACCCAGAGGCTATCTTGACCGAACACGGCCATCTACTGCTAAAGAATTTTTTGGAGATGAAAATGGAGACAAGGACGCGAAGCGGTTTCTTCACCAGACAAGGAGACAAGGCGCAAAACCTGAAACCTGAAACTCGAAACCTCATTCAAGCCGCCATTGCTAAAGTAATAGAACGCAAACACCTCAGTGAAAGCGAAGCCGAAGACGTGATGGAGCAAATTATGAGCGGTCAGGCTACCCCGGCCCAGATTGGCGCGTACCTCACGGCGCTGCGAATGAAAGGCGAGACTGTGGCTGAAATGGTCGGCAGCGCCAGAGCAATGCGCCGCGCCAGCGTGAAAGTTACGCCCGTCGCCCGCGATCTGGTGGACACCTGCGGCACCGGCGGCGACGGCGCGGGAACCTTCAACATCAGCACCACCGCCGCCTTCGTGGTCGCTGGGGCGGGGCAGAAAGTTGCCAAGCACGGCAATCGTTCTGTTTCCAGCAAATCGGGCAGCGCGGATGTGCTGGAAGCGCTGGGCGTCAACCTCAATCTGACGCCTGAGCAGGTGGCGGACGCCATTGATCAAGTGGGCATCGGTTTTATGTTTGCCCCCAACCTGCATCCGGCAATGAAACACGCCATCGGCCCGCGCCGGGAATTGGCCGTCCGCACTATCTTCAACCTGCTGGGCCCACTCACCAACCCCGCCGACGC
>DUEH01000199.1 GCA_011192195.1 Chloroflexota bacterium
ATCCGGCGCGGGGATACGATTTCGTTTGATGTTGGGATGAATATGCTCATCCACGTTTTGTATAAAGCCAACCATTCTACAAACTCCATTCGGTATTCGTCCAGAGCATCAAATTCGTCCAGTTCGCTGATGGTGATAGCTTGCTAAAAATCATTGGATTTAACGCCAAACTTTTTTTCAAAGCGGCCTAACTCTACATCGAGTAGCGTCATATCTGAAAGTAATTCTCTAAGTTCCATAAGGTGTTCATCCCCTTAACCTAATTGATCATAGAGATATTATACCACAAGAGAAAGTTGACTAACAATCCGTATATTGACGTTTTATGACAACCCCCACCGAGTTTTTGAAGCATCTCAAAAACCAGCCCTACTACGCCGGGCAACTCATTCACGTTCGGCGCATCCCCGCCAGACGCGCCAGATACGGTAAACTGGAAACGGGGCTGCCGGAAACGCTGGTGCGGGCGCTGAAAACGCAGGGAACCAATCGCCTCTATCGCCATCAAGCCGATGCCATAAACGCTGTGCGTAAAGGCGCAGACGTGGTAATTGCCACCGGAACCGCCAGCGGCAAAACTCTGGCCTACAACATCCCCGCGCTGGAAGCCGCGCTCGCCAATCCGCGCGCTCGCGCCCTCTACCTTTTCCCCACCAAAGCCCTGGCTCACGACCAACTTCGCAGTCTGGCCGAATTGAGCGCAAAACTTACTTCGCCCCCTAAAATTGGCGCGTATGACGGCGACACGCCCCGGAAAACGCGCGCCCTGCTGCGCGCCGAAGCCGCCATTCTGTTGAGCAACCCGGATATGCTGCATCTGGGCATTCTGCCCAACCATCACCTGTGGAGCGACTTTTTGAGCAACTTGCGCTTTGTTATCCTCGATGAAGCGCATATCTACCGGGGCGTCTTTGGCAGTCACGTAGCCGCAGTCTTGCGAAGGCTCAATCGCCTGTGCGCGCATTATGGCAGCAAGCCGCAGTACATTGCCTGCTCTGCCACCATCTCTAACCCCGGCGAACACGTGGCCCGCCTGATCGGGCGCGTTCCGCTGGTAGTGGATAATGACGGCGCGCCCAGGAGCCGGAAACTTGTTGCCCTGTGGAATCCTCCCTTCACCGGCCAAGCCAAAAACAAACGTCGCAGCCCCTACGGGGAAGCCGCCGCCATCTTTGCCGATTTGGCGCGCGCGGGCGCGCGCAACATCACCTTTGCCAAAGCCAGAGTAGCCGCCGAATTGATCTTGCAGTACGCTCGTAAAACGCTGAAACGCACAGATCCGCACTTACTGGATCGCGTGGCTTCTTACCGCGCCGGTTATCTCAGCCAGCATCGCCGCGAGATTGAAGCCGCTCTGTTCAGCGGAAAATTGATCGGCGTAACGTCTACCAGCGCGCTGGAATTAGGCGTTGACGTGGGCGGATTGGACGCCACCGTCTCGGTAGGCTATCCGGGCGCGGTTGCCAGTTTGTGGCAGCAGATGGGGCGCGCCGGGCGTCGCGGGGGCGGCAGACAAAGCGCGTCGCTGGCGCTGCTCATCGGGCTGAACAATCCCCTGGACCAGTATTTTATGCGCCATCCGGAAGACCTCTTTGATAGCCCTCATGAACGCGCGCTGATTGATCCGGCAAATCGCTACGTGCAGCGTCAGCATCTTCCCTGCGCCGCTTTGGAACTACCCCTTTCGCCCGCCGATGAACAACACTTTGGCGAGGGCTTCATTCCCGCTATGATCGAGCTGGAGAATGAGGGCGAACTGGCCTATCAGCCGGACAGCGATAACTGGATGTATCTGGGGCGCAGCGTTCCCGCCCGGCGAGTCAACATTCGCAGTATGGGGCGCCGTCCCATTGCCCTGCTGGATGCCAGCGACCACGACCGGCAATTAGAGGTAATGGACGCCAGCGCCGCGCCATCGCGGGTGCATCCGGGCGCTATTTACATTCATCGCGGAGAGTCATACCGGGTCAAGTCGCTGGATTTGATGGCTGGGTTTGCCAGATTAACGCCGGTAGAGGCGGACTACTTCACCCAAACCATCGAAATCAACGACGTGCAGATTGTGCGTCCTGTCAAACAGCAAACGCTGAAACGAGCGCTGCTTCATTGGGGGGAAGTGCGCGTGACGCAGCGCGCGCTTGCTTACCGGCGAGTGCGTCATTTAACTGAGGAACGCGGCAAGGAGATTGCGCTAAACTTACCGCCCCACGCATTTAACACCCGCGCCTTGTGGTGGGATATTCCGCGTCAGTGGAAAAAGTCGGTTAGCCGGCGGGGGTGGCGCTTTGCCGGCGGGATGCGCGCCATTGAACACACCGTTATGGGGATTCTGCCGGTCTTTGCTATGTGTGATCGCTGGGATATTGGCGGCCACACTACTCTCTCGCATCCGGATACGGGCTTGTCTCAAATTTTCATTTACGACGCCCACCCCGGCGGCGTAGGCATCAGCGAACAGGGGTTTGCCGTAATTTTGGAACTGTGGCAGGCCGCGCTTTCTACCATCAAAGCGTGTCCTTGCCAAAACGGCTGCCCAAGCTGCATCTACAGCCCCAAAGCCGGCGACAAAAACGAAGACCTGGACAAAAAAGCGGCGTTGTGGATTCTGGAAGCGCTTTTAAAACAGTGAAGAATGAACAGTGAAGAGTGAAGAATTGGACTACGGAGACAAAGCAGGCTTTGATTGGCGATTATCATTTTTCACTTTTCATTCTTCACTGCTTTGCACCGTAGGGTTAGCGTAGGGTTGCCGTTGTGCTAAACGATGGAGGTATATGGTACACTGAGAGTGCCTGAAGAAAAAGGCAATCTCCTTTTCTCCTCCTTTTGAGAAACCCCCGTGAGGGCGCGCGGGGGTTTCGTGTTTTTAAAGACGAAAAAGGGACATAAAAGCTATAATCGCGGCAGATACAGGGGCGGAATGGCTGTTTTTTCCCAAAACACTCCTGCGATTTGAAATTTATGAGGGTAAGGAGTTATTATAGGGAAGGTAAGTTGTTTTAGCGATTTTGCGGATACTGTCATATTGCCCGATGATTACAAAAACAGGGAGAAACCCACCAATATGAACACAGAAGAGTACGCTAATGAGATTTTGGCAAAATTATATTCACAAGCGCGGGCGCAATTTGGGAGCGTCATCAAGTCCTACTGGTTTAACGATGGCGATCCCTGCCCCGGATGTGGCGGAAAAGTTGATGCTATGAAGGTCAAGGGAGAAGATGCGTTGTCGATTAGCGCCTTCATTTATCGGGAGCGCGGTGTGTTGATCGGCTATATTCTTTGCAGTCGCTGTACCAAGCGCGTGTTTAAAGCTGCAAAACGGAACCCTGGAAAGCAAACATCGCTTCATACCGCTATCGAGATGAATTTGGTAAAGGCCTACAAAAAGCATATGGCCTCAATGGACGCTTGAGGCGGACGAGGGCTGCCCAAAAGTCCGATGGCCAGAATGGAGCCATCGGGCAGGTGATTGTTTAGCCCCCTAATTCGCTAACGGACACCCTTTAAATTTGACATCGGTTTCGGCGGCAAAGTTGCTTTCTGGCGACTTGACCGCAAACCGCGGACGGTAGACCGCCATAAAAACCAGCTTGTTAAGCATTTCGGCGGTCATCGGTCAGCCGTCTGCGGTCATTGGGGTGTACCCAAGAAGCGGGGCACGCTTCGCGTATCAAATCGCAGGGGTGTCCGTTAGCAAAACCTCCTAATCCAGACAAGCCACCTTCTTGACGCACTCGTTGAAGAAACAAATTTCTCATTTCTGGTTTCTATACTATACTCTGGCAATCTGTCGAATAAGTCTTTCCCCAACAAATTGACAGACCATTCTGCAAGTGGGAGAAACGCATTGCTAAAAACTCGGATCATTGCCGCTTTAATTCTACTGCCTGTTGTTGTGATATTGGCGCAGCTTGGAGGCTGGTATTTCTTTGGCGGGGTGACGCTGATCACGCTGCTGGCTGTATGGGAATTCAACCGAATGATGCAGGTCAAGGGGCATAAGCCCTCGCTCTTTTTTGCTTTTGCCTTTGCGTTGGCGGCGTTGCTAAATATACAGTTTTCGGAGCAGGGCATTTTGACGCCCGCCTTTAGCCTGCTCTTTATCCTTTCACTGGCGTGGCAGTTGTTTCAGGCCAAAAGTAGCGCGCCTGTGGTAGATTGGGCGCTGCCCATTGCCGGGGGCGCGTACATTGGGCTGGCAATGAGTCATCTTGTTGGCCTGCGAAACCTGCCTAACGGAGTTGCCTGGGTGTGGGTGGCTTTGTTTAGCGTGTGGGGAGCGGATACCTTTGCCTATTTTGCGGGGAGAGCGTTTGGCCGCCATAAATTTTGGCCCAGACATAGCCCCAAAAAAACCTGGGAAGGCATCTTTGGCGGCGTTGTGGGGGGAATGGTTGGCGCCGGGTTGATGACGCTGCTTTTTCCCCTTCCACTGATGCACGCGCTGACAATTGGCGCGCTGGCATCCATTGTAGGGCCTTTTGGCGATTTATCTATTTCGATGATGAAGCGCTACGCCGGCGTGAAAGATTCCTCTCACCTCATCCCCGGTCACGGCGGGGTGCTGGATAGAATTGACAGCGCGCTTTTTGCGGTAATTGTGACTTTCTATTACCTTACGTGGGTTGTGATATAATTCAAGCGACGAATGACGAATGACGAATGACGAACGACGAATGACGAATGACGAATGACGAATGACGAATGACGAATGACGAATGACGAATGACGAATGACGAATGACGAATGACGAATGACGAATGACGAATGACGAATGACG
>DUEH01000002.1 GCA_011192195.1 Chloroflexota bacterium
TTTGCTGAGGGGACAAGGAGAAGGGGAGAAAGTGAGCAAAAGGGCGGGCGTTTTCTCTCCCGCTCACCTGCCCACCTGCTCACCCGCTTTATTCAATCGGTAGCCAGAGGGAGACGGTGGTCCCCTGACCAATATTGCTGTCAAATTCAATTTCGCCGCGCAGCATGGAGATTTGCTCTTGCATGCTGATGAGGCCCATCTGGTTGCGTTCTTTGGCCATCGTTTTGGCTTCCTGTACATCAAAACCGCTGCCGTCATCTTCAATTTTGACGGTTACGCGATCAGCCTGAACTTCCAGCGAGATTTCAATGCGGGTGGCGTTGGCGTGGTCTGCTACATTGTTGAGCAGCGCCTGAATGATGCGAAAGAGGGCAACTTCAGTATGGGGAGGGAGGCGTTGTTCCGGCCCGGCGATGAGTAAATTGCAGGACAGGTTGTGTTTACCCTCAAATTCTTTGACGTATTGTCGCAGGGTGGGGGTTAAGCCCAGGTCATCCAGCATCATCGGGCGCAGTTGGAAGATGTATTCCCGTATTTTTTGGAAGGTGCCGATAACCGATTCTTTCAGGTTGCCTAGTTCTGCTTTGGCGTGTCCGGGGTCTTTGTCAAACAGGCGTTCGCAAATTTCGGCTTGTAAGATCAGGTTGGTAAGCGACTGCGCCGGGCCGTCGTGCAATTGCTTGGAGAGATGGAGGCGTTCGCTTTCCTGAGCGTTGATGATGTTGATAATACTGCTGGCGTCCTGAGCTTCTCCTGCGCTAAAGTCGTCAATAGCGTTGCCTTCAGAGCCGTCGCTGCGGTGGTAGCCGTCCAGAATCAGGCGCAGACTTTCGCTGAATCGTTCAAGGTATTGTTGTTTTCCCTGTAGCTGTTCTACCTGTCCGCGCATCATAAAGAGACGGTTTTGGGCGTCTTGGGCCACTTTGTAGATTTCTCTGATGTCCTGACGCGGCATGGTGTCCAGATTGTTCTCCATCAGTCGTAGTTTATTGCTGATCTGGGCGTTACGTTGCGCCAACTTTTCCACTTCGTTGACGCTTTGCTGAAGAAGCATATCAATTTCTTTGAGTTCTTTTTGGATTTGCTCGTATTCTGCCTGGGTGTCTTCTATGATTTGCTCCAGAGTGAGCGCCTCTTGTTGTTGTTCGTCCATTTATGTACCCTTCCAAAAGGATGAAGGTGGAAGGCAGCGGAAAGCCCTTTCATCCTTCCGCCTTCATCCCTTTTCCTACTCTTCGTCTTGCAAGCGTATCCAACCGCGTTTTACGGCGTACAGGGCGGCTTGGGTCCTGTCGTTAACCGCCAGCTTTCTGAGGATGCTGGTCATGTGGTTTTTCACTGTTTGGCGGCTGATGCCCAGATCGTAAGCCACTTCTTTGTTGCTTTGCCCTTTGGCGATGTGTTGCAAGATTTCCATTTCTCTGGGAGACAGCGGTGAGAACATTTGGTTCAGTTCTCCATCAACATAAGCCACCTGATCGAATTGCTGGAGCAGCCAACTGGCCGCCTCCGGTTTGTCAAGCACTTCATCGTCAATGACGTAATTGCCCTGACTCACCTGCTTGATGGCTTCAACCAGACGGCGGGGGGTGACGTCTTTGGGAAAATAAGCGGCGGCGCCAGCTCTAATGGCGTGAAAAATCTGCTCGTCATCGTGGAAGGCGGTAAGCATAATGACGGCTACATCAGGAGCGCTTTGTTTCAATACGCGGGTAACTTGCAAGCCATTTTTGTTGGGCAGGTTGATGTCCATGATAACCACATCGGGCATAAGCTGTTTGGTTATTCTGAGCGCCTCTTCGCCGTCTGCAACTTCCATAATGACCTCGATGCCTTCTTGCGCTTCCAGAACGCGTCGTAACCCTTGTCTAAAAAGAGGATGGTCGTCTACTAACATTACGCTTGTTGTCATGATGCCTCCCGGCTATTGAATTATAAGAGTGTATTTTATTAGTTGAGGTGTATTTTGTTCTCACGGGGAGCGTGAGAACAAAATACACGGGCTCAGCTCATTTGAAATGCATCCAAATTATAATTTTGGGTAAGGAATAGTCAAGATAACCTGAGTGCCCTTGCCCGCTTCGGTTTTTAGCTCCAGAGCGCCTTCCAGCAAATCGGCAATTCCTTTCATGCTGACAAAGCCCAATTGACGCTGGTTGTGCGCCGAAAGATTAGGCCTAAGCCCCGCGCCGTTGTCAAATACACTGAACTGCAAATTTTCATTTTCTTCCAGAATAACAACCTCTACTGTGCTGGCATTGGCGTGTTGTCGAATGTTTTGCAAGGCTTCCTGGATGACCCTGAAGATGGCAATTTCGATGATGTTAGGCAAGGGTTCGATGAGCGTTTTGACTTGCAAGGCTGTTTCCAGACCGGTTTGTTCCTTGAATTTTTCCAGATAGCGACGCAATCCGGCAACCAGACCAAAATTGCCAAGTATCGTATTGGGTTCCAGGTCTGCAATGAGCAGCCTCAAATCAGTCAGACTTTGTTCCAATTCTTCTTGTAAGGCGTTGACACCTTCTGTGACCAGCCCCAGATTGCTTTCGGCGCTAATCAAGCTGCGCACCGCTGCCAGTTCAAAAATGGCATTGGCTATTGGTTGAGCAATGGTATCTTCCAGGTCTTTGGCTGTTCTGGCTTTTTCTTCTTCCTGGCGTTGAAACAGTTGCGCGCGAGACAGCGGATAGCTGTTTGGAGAAGCGCCTTCGAAATTCTTTTCCAGCGCAGCTTGAACAAATTGCGTTTGTTTCAAGAGTTGATGGAGTTGTTCCTGTAGATGCTGAAAATTAACGCCAGTTTGCGTGTGCCGGTTTTCTCTGTAAGTTGCTGGCGTTTTCAGGTGTTGGCCGACTTGTTCAAGCAAAACTTGTAGATTTTCTTGATTGGCAGACAGTAGGCTGTCGGCTTCGTCCAGGAATGCTTCCGGCAACGTATTGTTTTGAGGCATGCTGTTTTCCCTTTTTCTTAAGCTTTAGTATACCATAACATCTTGAGTTGGTGCAAGGAGACAAGAGGACAAGGGGATGGGGAGACAAGGGGATGCGTATGAAGCGGGGTTTCATACGCACCAGATGTAAATGGCTCGTAGTGAGCCTTGTAGCGATAGCGAAGTGGCGTTTCACGGCGGCACTTCACTACGTTACGTACCTAACTACAAACGGTCTGTTTTCAAGGGAGAAACTTCCCCTTGTCCCCTCCTCTCCTTGTCTCCCTGTCACCTTGTCTCTCTCTCCTCCAACCGGTACACACTCATGTTATCATATCCTGCCTCAATTGCCCACGACGAATTAGTACTATAAACCTGAAAAAGTGACGCCGAGATTTCAGGATACCAACTGGGGAATGTAGCCAGATAGCTGGCTTGCTGCTGTTTGGCAAAGGTCAGCAAAGCAACCTCATCCCGCATGAAGGGGATGACTTGCGGGGTGATGAGACCGGCCAGGTCTACCAGCGGGCGTTCTGTAAAATAGCCAATGGCGCCAATGTCATGCGCCGCAATGATGGTATCTGCATCTGTGTTTTGGCGCAGCCAATGAGCGGTTTTAACCATTTCTGTCTCGATGAACTCAATATCATTGGCGTAGCTTTGCGCCCCCAGAGCGATGAATATGAACAGGGACGCTGTTAATGAAACCAGCCAGACTTTGCTTATCACCCGCACCCAGAGCCTTTGATGATTTGGGCGCAGCAGAAATGTAACTCCCCGGATGCCCAGCAACAAGAGCCAGGGAATGGTAGGCATTTCATAGCGACCATGTTGGTAGCTAACGGGCAGCCTGATGGCGTACAGGGTCAGATAGCTTGCCCACCAGAAAACGATAAGAATGGTAAATGGTAAATGGTGAATGGTGAATTGCGAATGATGGCTGACCGCTGACCCGCCTGTCCTGAGCCTGCCGAAGGGCTGACCGCTGACTGCTGTCCACAACGCTTTCAGCAGCCCCGGCAGCAGGAGCGCCTGCGCGCCGACGAGCGTTACGCCAAAAACTCTGAACCAGCGTTGAAAGAAATTGAGTTCTACCAGCAAGGTGGCGTATTCTTGCTGTTTGGCGTAAAACGTATTGGGCAGCGGCAGTCCGGTGATGGTGTAGTTGAAGACCAGATAGGGGAGAATGGGCAGTAGAAAACCTGTGCCTAACGCAATGAGGCGGGTGAGCAGGTGAGCGGGTGAGCGGGTGAGCGGGTGAGCAGGTGGACGGAGCAGGGATGTCAAAATTATATGCAAGCCAATTAATCCAACCAGCCCTACGCCTTCCGGCCTGACCAAAGTCAACAGACCGCCAATGAAGCCAAGATTGAAAGCTGAAAGCTGACCGCTGAAAGCTGAAGGCTGAAGGCTGAAGGCTGCATGACGCTCGAGCAACAGAATAGACAGCCACACAAACAAAATAGTCTCCATCCCGGAAACCGACGCCCATATCAAATGCCATTCCATCACCAGCGTCAGGCCAATTATCGGGCCAAGCCACAACTTGTCCGGGAAAAGTCGCTGCCCCAGCCTTGCCATACTAAAACCACTGAGCGCCAGACTCAAAATTCCCAGACCGTAAGTCCATACCAGATAGGGAATGTGTAGAAAATAGCCAACGCTGAGCAAAAGCGTCCACAGCGGAGACGTTGAGCCTGTGCTGGGCGCGCCGGGCGTAAAGGCAAACTCGCCCCGCAGCCCCAAATTGCGCGCGTAGGTCTGGTGGATCCAGGCGTCGTCCAGCGGAAAGCCGATATAGCCGCGCCCCCGGGCCGTTGCCAGATACAGCATCGCCAGCAGCGTCGCCAGCGCCAGCCAGAGGGGAAAGGTTTTAGCTTTGGTCAGTGAGTTCATAATTTAATTCAAATTGTAAAGTTCAAAGTGAAAAATTTTATATTTTTCACTTTGAACTTTGCATTATTTTGTATAGATAAACCGTTTCATCAAATACAGATTCCAACTTTAGGCGCGGATGGACGGCTTGCTCAGAGAGAAAGGGGCCAAGCGGGTGACTGGCGAAGTTTTTATCCAGCGCCAGATAGCTTGCGTCGTAGCGCTCGGCTGCTTGCAGCGCGACGTCAATCTCTTCAGTGGGAATAATGATAGCTTTGTAACCGCCGCTGTACAAATACAGGGGCGGATCGCCGAGCATCAGTGTTTCTGCGGGGTATTGCTGCGCTGTTTGCGCGTAAGCTGCGGCAAGCGGGTCTTCTGCCGTCAATTGGCGGGCGTAGGCAAAGAAGCTGATGAGGAGGGCAAAAAGGATCAGCCCACCGCCAAAAACTTTTTGCGCCGAACCAACGCGCCAACTGGAGCGTCGGCGGGCAATCCAAACAATGGCTGCGTCCAGTCCAATCATTGCCGCTGTGAAAACAAAGGGCAAAACGGCGCCGCCGGAATGGAACAGGGCGCCGCGCGGGCCGGGAAAAGTGAAAACCAGCGTCATCGCCAGCCAGAGCAGCAGTAAGTACAGGCCGCTCAACTGAAACAAGGGGTGACGGCGCAATTTCCACCAGCCAATCAGCGCCAGGGGGAAAATCACAATCAGGCCGATGACCGCAATCAGGGTTTGCAGGTTAATTGAAATTGCCCACAGCTTTGATTGCAAAATATTTCCCCACCCCCAGGCCAGATAACTTTGCAGCGACAGGTCTTTGTTGTAACTAAAAATATCGGCGTAACTTTGCAGCCATATTGTTTTGCTTCCGCCCGACGGCAGCGGTGTTCCGATGACGTTTAGGTTTCTGATGAGCCAGGGGAGCATAGTGAGAAGGTATGCAAGGATGAAGAAAAGATAGTTTCGGGTTTTTGGTTTCGGGTTTTTGGTTTTTGTTTGTTGGTTGCGTGATAAACCCGAAACCCGAAACCTGGAACCTGGAACCCGAAACTCGAAACTCGAAACCGGAAACCAAAAACAAATAACCAGAAACAAAAGCGCCCCATCGGCGCGCGTTAGATGCGCCAGCCCGGTCATCACGCCGGCCAGAATCGCCCAGCGATAGTGACCTGTCTCCAGCGCGCGCCAGGCGGCGTAAAGACTCAGCGCGCCGGCCAGCGCAAAGGGGGTGAAGGTATCAATTACCGTCCAGACGGGGAAATAGAAGCCGCTGAAAAGCATTAAAAGCGCTGCGCTCCGGGCGTGGCGCTTTTTAGCGCTTACCTGCCAGGCAATAAGGTATCCCAGCGGCGGCAGCAGCGCCGACAGCAAAATAAAGCCCCATTGCCCCGCCGACCAGGAAATCCCCCCCGGCATCATTCCTGCTGCGGCAATGATGCCGGTTAGCGGCATCCAGTACAGGTTGCCGGGATGGGTGACGGTTTCCGGGGGATTGAGGTAATTCCAGATGAAATCCTCTACAAAGCCGCCGCCGCTTGCCAGCGTTATTGCGTTAACCGTATGGTATGCCTCGTCCATATTGCCGGGATGCTGCTGCGGCAGGGCGGTCAGAACTCGGATGGCGAGGCTGAGGAGGAAGAAGAATAGAAGGGATTTTCGTATCATTATTGATTTTTATGACGTTGGGGGAGGCAATAGCCATCGCCTTTTTGGGGTTTATGGGACAGGGGCAAACTGGCAGGGCTGTTCAGTTCTCCGTACAGAGTAGGTGCAATGCACTTTCGCACCGCCTTACAAGGCAAAATTAACTTGTTTTACGCAGTAAATTGCAAGAGAAGACAATGCGTTAAGTGCATCGCACCTGATGTTTGCGCCTCTGCTTTTTAGAACTGAACAGCCCTGGGGGTCGTTCAATGGGAAAGACATTTTTAAGCACGAATAACACGAATTTTCACTAATTTTTAATTTTTAATTTTTATATTCGTGTAAATTAGCGCTATTCGTGGTTAGATTTTTATCCTTTACGCCAATCCCATTCAAGGGACCCAGCGCCCTAATGTCTAATGCGGGGTTATTTCTGCGCACTCAAATAGCGGGCAATGGCCTGGGCGCGGTTTTCTACGCCCAGTTTTTCTATGATTTGGGTCATGTGGTATTTGATGGTCTTTTCGCTGAGATTCAGGCGATTGGCGACCTCTTTGTAGACCAGACCTTGCGCCACCAGACTTAGAATCTCTTCCTGGCGCAAGCTCAAGGCGGCCAGATCGGGGCGGTCTTCGCGCTCTGTCTCACGCTCTGCCTGACGGGAGAATTCGCTCATAATACGCGCCGCCAGACCCGGCGCCAGGGGGGCGTCGTCGCGCAGGAGGCCGGTCAAGAGTTCGCAAAATTGGTTGGCGTCCAGACTTTTGAGCAGGTAACCGGAGACGCCGCTCTTGACGGCCTCGAAGAGATGGGCGTCGTCTTCGGCAACGGTGAGCATGACAATTTTGGTATCCGGCAGTTCGGCTTTGATGGCGCGGGCAGCTTCCAGACCGCCGCCGCCCGGCATATTCACGTCCATTATTACCGCATCGGGGCGCAGGGCGCGGGTTTGTTGAAGCGCGGATTCGCCATCGGGCGCTGTCCCCACCACGCTAAAGCCGCGGGCGGTGAGCAAACTGTTCAAGCCTTCCAGAAAAAGGGGATGGTCGTCTGCCAATAACAGGCGCAGCCCGCTCAGGTCTGATATTTGCGCGTCGCCCTCAGGCGCAGAGGATAAATGTGGAAGGTGGATGAGAACGCAGGCGCCTTGCTCCGGCGCGGAACGGATTTCCACCTGTCCGCCCACCGCTTCCGCCCGTTCGCGCATCATTATCAGGCCAAAGTGAGATTTGGCAACTGTTGGCGATTCGCCGGTCAACCGGTCCGCGTCAAATCCGCAGCCATCGTCGGCAATGATGACGTGGACAGCGCCGGCGCTAAAGCTGAACAGCGCTTGCACCCGGCTTGCGGCGGCGTGTTTGCGGACGTTGGTCAGCGCCTCTTGAATGATGCGCAGAAGTTGTTCCTCTACAACCGGGCCAAACGCAGAGAGGGGAGCGCCATCGGGCAGGCTAAGGTCGGTTTCAATGCCGCAGGTTGTTTGAAATTGGCGCAAATAGCGGCGCAGGGTTTCCCAAAAGTCCTGGCGGGGGGCGTCTTCGGCGCGCAGCCCCAGAATAAAGTGGCGGATGTCGGCGTGGGCGTCTTGCGCCGTTTGGGCAATGCGCTGGAGGTTGCTTTGCGCCGGCTCGACCTGTCCGGCGTCCAACATCGTTTCAACCGTTTGCGCTTGCACGTTGATGTAGCTCATCACCTGCCCCAGCCCGTCGTGCAGTTCGCGGCTCAGTCGCTCGCGTTCTGCCAGCGTCGCCAGTTCGCGCTGCTGTTCAACAAGGGCGGATTGCGCTTGCTCGCGCTCGATGATTTCGGCGCGTAATTGGGTATTGGCGGCGTCCAGTTCGGCGGTGCGGGCCGCTACGCGCGCTTCCAGCGTGTGGATCAAGTCGCCCAGTTGCGCCGCCAGCGCGTTAAAGGCTCGCGTGAGGAATCCGATTTCGTCTGCGTACTGCACCGGCACATTCACCGTATAGTCTCCCGTTTCCAAACGCCGAACGCCGCTCAACAAGGCATTGAGGGGCCTGACCAGATTCACGTGAAAGAGCAGGGGGAAGCCAAGCAAAATAGCCAGGCTGCCGGCGAGGATCAGCTGGGCCAGGGGGGCAAACAGGTAGTGGAGTTGACGACGAAAGGCCAGATAATAGTCGAACGCCACCCCCTGCGGCCCGCTTACCAGGGGCAGATCGGCCAAATCTACTTGCTGGGGCAGCGGACGAGTCGCCCCCAGTTGGGCGGCGTTGCCCGGCGTGGCGCCCACAAACCAAATGTCGTCTTCGGGATCGCTGTCCGGCCGGAAGGTCAAATAGGGGGGAATGTCCTTATAGCTTATTTCAAACACGCCATCGCGGCGCAGGGTTAGTTGAAAGGTGTATGTTGTTTGCTGCGCCTGGAATGCCGGGACATGATCCCAGGTGATCACCAGCTTATCAGCTTCGCGCCGGGCAAATATCCCTCCCTCTCCGGCCTGGGGAATCAGGTCAAGATACAGGGGAAAGATGGCCGGCGACGCTCCATAATGATACTGGATGGTGCGATGATCTATGGGTTGGCCCAGACCAACCGCGCCATCGTTCATTATGTACACCTGGCGATATGTTTGCCCGTAGAAAGGAAAGGCAAAGTCAAGGGGTACGCTGTCAGTTTCTGGCCAAGTATCTGCCAGTCCCAGATTGTCTCCCAACTCGCGCTCAAAGTGAAAGGGGGTTGCGGCCACGTTGTAGCCCCCGGCGTCGTTGGGCGTAAAGCGCAGACTTTGCCCCTCGGGCGAGGGGACGGAATAGCTTGCGACGTAAGCAGGCATAATATTCCAACTCACCACCCCCAGCACGACCAGCAGGCTAAGTAATGTCGCTCCCACCAGTTTGACCATAAACGTGCTTCTCTCAGGGAGTGAATTCAGGTAGACAATGGCAAAGAGAAACAGGCTAAAGAGAAGCGTCACTGACAGGCTGGCGTGATAAAGGCTGGCCGGGATTAGCCGGTAGCCGCGCAGCAAGTTGACCAAACTCATACTCACCGGCAGCAGGTAGACCAGGGCAAAAAAGCGGGCGGCCCGGGCGTTTTGCCCCCGGGGGCGCCACAGGTGAGCCAGACCAAACTGGTCGCGTCCGCCTGCGCTTCGTTCAAGATCTGTCCGAGTTTGCCTGGAAGCGTACACCGCCTGCCGCACAAAGACAAGGGGCACCCACAGGAACCCCAAAACCAGGGCGTAGTCGGGCCAGGGAGGGCGAAATAAGACCAGTCCCTGGCGCAATGCTGCGAAGCGGTAGAGGGCGAACCCGGCCTCAAACAGGGTGTAGAGGGCGCTCAGCCCCAGCGTCAGGCGCGCTTCCCATTTTCGCTTGGATGGCAAGTTGGGAAAGTGACAGGCAAACTGCAACAGCAAAAGCAAAATCAACCCGACAGCCGTGTTCTCCAGATAGACTACCTGGAGTCGCCGGGCCGGCAGCGATGCCGTCTCAAAAAATAACAGCAAAATAAAAACGGCGGTTGCAGCGAAAAAGCCGAGTAAAAGACCCACAGACGCCGTCTCGTTTAGACGCCGTTGGGACAGGCTGTGGTAGATAAAAAAGCCAACAATAGCCAAAACCAGGATGATTTGCGTTAGGTAGCTGACGGCGGCGGGCGTTAGATACATAGGTATTTTTGCATCACAACATCATCAAATCCTGCAACTTCTGTTGCACCCCTTCCAGACTGCGAGCGCCTGCAAACAGGTCTCCGTCTTCATCGTGGGAGGTAAGCAAATCAGAAATGAGTTCGATTGCCATACCGATGATCTGGCTTTTGTTGACCGGGATATGCTCGTTGAACGTCAAATGGAGCCGCCGAAGCATCATCGCTTCTTCTTTGGTTAGATACACGGTGGTGGGCTTGCGCTGAATTTTGTTTCTGGGGCGGCCCATCGGCTTGAGGCCCCTGCGCCCCAGTTCTTCCTGAACGTCATACAGGTCGGCAAAGGTTGACCCGCTAATGTCTTCTGCACTTCTCTGCTTGGCCACTACGACATCTCCTTGATTGCTTGTTCGACGATATTAAGATCAATGACATTAGCCCGCTGCAACATTGCCAGCGGAAGGGCGTTCAGGCCAACAACGCAAATATCGCGCGGCATCCCGCGACTGTAATCGTAGATTTTTCTGACGGCCTCTTCGGTGAAGAGCGGTTCCTGCCGCCCGGCAACCATCACCCGAAAGTTGATCATGGCGCGGGTGTCGTCCAGGGGAAGCGGCTCGATGGTTGAGCGGGTGGCAAGTCGAGAGGCCAAAGCGCGCTTGAGCCGCAGTTTATTCCGCAATTCATTCTGCCCCAACAATACAATCTGGATTAGCTTTTGGGTATTGGTCTCAAAATTCAATAATTGACGCAGCAACTCAAATTGTTGGCCAATGAGGATTTGCGCTTCGTCAATGATGAGCAGGATGCTCCGCTCTTTGCGGTATACGTTGATGAGAAACTTTTCAAAGACAGCCAACTGCGTAAGCTTACTTCGCTTGGGGGGGATGCCAAACTCGGCGGAGATGCCTTTTAGAAATTGAAATTCTGATGGGTAGAGAGGGGTGGGAATGTAGGCGGTCTCAAACTCCGGACGGTCTCGGTAGATTTGGAAGAGCCGCCGGGCAATGGTGGTTTTACCGGCGCCAACATCGCCAAAGATGACCGATATGCCCTGACGCTGTTCGATGGCGTAGGTGGCTTTGGCCAATGTCGCTTTATGCTGCAAGGACATATAGAAATATCGCGGGTCTGGAGAAAGTGAAAATGGAGGTTCCACAAACCCCAGCATACTTAAATCAAGCATTAGAAACCATCCTCATTGTGAATTTGCCCTTAATTATAACACCTTAGTGATTAAATCACAAGTAAGTCTTGACTTTATCCGAATATGTTGTTATAATTTTGACACTCTGGGGTATAGTTATGTCTTATAATTATGATTACTCTCAAAGTTGGCCGTAAATCTACGTACAAAAAAAGACTCGCGGCAACGAGCCTCTTTCAATTTATTACAATTCTTCGATGAATCGGCCAAAGACAAGAGCGGCAACTCTTGTCTCAACCTTAAAACTTCCAGCGGCCCTCAATACGGGGAGGGGGGATTTGCGTCCCTATCAAGCTGGCTTCACCCGTAATATACCACAAGTAGACTCACTATGTCAAGTAGAAACCCTGTTACTTTAGACACCTTAAGCGTCAAACCCGTCTACCTCAGCGCGCGTTCGGCAATTATAACGCCGGAGATGGCAATTCCGGTGACGCTGTACTCGCTGAAGAAGTGGCTGCCTCGTTTGGGGCCGGGAAGGTGGAGTTTGGTGCAGTTGTTGCGCGGATTGAGTTTGGACGCGCCGCGTCGAACAGATGGAACCAAGCGCGTTACCATTAGCTGGCGGCTTCTGGCCGAGCGGCTTCAAATCCACGAAGAAACGGTTGCCAGTTGGCTAAAACACGAAGTAATCCCTGATGATAAACCCTGGCGGCGCGTTATTCCAGTGGACGATTACGCCCAATACCTGTCAATCTTCGTTCCCCGATTGCGCTACGCTTATGAAACCAGCAAGGGTAAAACCAGACGAGTTGGTTTTTTGCTTGAGGTGTTGATGGAGGACCCGGTTGCGCCAGAGGATGAGATCAGACTATCGCAACAGGTAGAGCTTTTGCAGCTTCAACAGGGAGAATTGGGGCTGGACACCTATCGGCAATCACCGGATGTCAATCGTGGACAATCCAGCTTACAGGAATTATCAACACTCGACGTAAACGGCGTAACCACTAAAGACACTGGTTCACCCCAAGTAAGTGTTCCAAAAAGAAGAAGATTGACCGGCGCCGTGGTAAACCCAGATAAATCGGATTTACCACTCCCCGTGAAACAATATTATGTTGATTCAGCGCTTGACGTAACAATAGCGAATTCCGATTCACATTATGGTAAATCGGAGTGGGTCACGAACAACGTTAACAAACTAAAGACTTTAATTACTAAACTAAAACAATTAAAACAACAAAAACGAAATTATCAACAGATTATCGAACCTGTTATTACGCTAACAGAAGCGTTGCTGGACGATTATCATTCGACAGCAATGATGTACAAAGTATTGAAGATTTTGTTCCCAAAGTACACGGATATTTACATTTTGGCAGTAGAAGAGGCTCTAACAGCCTATTCTATAGACGAGTCTGTGAATAGAGGCGCAATTTTTGTCCGCGAGTTGCGCGAATTGAGCAATGAAGCTAATGTTGATTTGGGATTTAGAAATCCACGTGAAGTCAAAGCCTCTCCCTTGCTTCAAAACGATTTTAGTACTTTAATGCCTGCGTCGGAGGTGTTGGAAGCTTCTTTGGAGGATATTATCTGGTCTGAAACCTTGAGCCTTTTACAAGGCCAAATGACCAAAGCGATGTTCAATTCAGTCATGCAAGGGACTCGTCTGGACGGAGCGCAGAATGGCGCTTATATTGTGTATGTAGCTAACGATATGACCAAAGATTGGCTTGACAACAGGCTTAGAAATGTAGTTGAACGCGCTTTATCGAGCGTTGTCGGTCATCCCGTTCGCGTTGAGTTTCGGGCTTAAGGTGGGAGATATGCAAATTATCAGCTTTACAAATCTGAAGGGTGGTTCGGCCAAGAGTACAACGGCTTTCAATGTGGCCGGGGCGTTAACCGAAATGGGCTATCGCGTTTTGGCTATTGACCTTGATCCCCAACAAACCTTGAGCCTGAGTTATTTGGGCGTGTTGTCGTCTGAAAAATCTTTGTCGCAAGTGTTGGTAACCGATGATTTCATCGAGGATACCATTGTACCCAGTCGGTATCCTGATTTGTTTGTTGTTCCCAGCGACCACGGTTTGAAAGCAATTAAAAGCGGGCAAACCCAGATTGAAGGCGTTGAGTTGCGCTTACGAAGCTGCTTGCGGCGCGGGAAGCAGTCGGTAGATGGTCAATTAGTGTTGGATGAGTTCGATTGGGTGGTAATAGACTGCCCTCCCAGTTTGGACAGGTTGACGATGAACGCGCTGGTGGCGGCTGATTACGTTTTAATTCCGGTAGACGCTGGCGCGGGCGGTCGGACGGCGCTGGCTGATACGGTGGAATATATTACTTCGGCGCAGAAATGGTACAATCCAACGCTGCGAATTTTGGGATTGTTGATCAATAATGTCAACTCAAATACAGTTTACGACCAAACAACAGAGCAAGCAGTGCGCGATATTTACGGAGAACAGGTTTTCAGGACAGTTGTTCCTTCTTCTGTTCGCATTCGAGAGTCGGCGGAACTTCAGACGCCAGTCGTATTTTGCGCCGGAAGTGAGTATCGCAAGTATGCGGAGATTTATCGGCGGCTTTGTTTAGAGATTTTAACGCGAGTAGGAGTGACCGGTGGCAAGACGTAAAATTAACCTGCAAACTATAAACACGGTAAAAGAATCGGGCGGAATTGATGATTTGGTCAGAGATATGGGGTCTTCTGAATTGGGTTTTTCACCGACGGAACATTCGATTTATGAAGTTGATTTAGATCGGATTCTGCCTGATTTTTCACAGCCGCGTCGCTTTCTGCCCTTTGATCTGCGACAACAATTGTCTCAGGGCGAAATTTTACCCGGTGAGGCGATGCGAGAGTTGCTTTCTCGGGCTGAACGTGGCGATCAATTGGCTGCGTTGATTTTGGGCGATGGCGGCGATAGCTTGAATGATGATGAAGACGGCCCGGAAGACGAGAAAGGCCTCCTTGCGTTGGCCCGCTCGGTCAAAACAGTGGGACTGCGGCAGCCGATCAATGTCTACAGTATAACGCGCCCTGACGCGCCCGGTGAAACTTTTTATCAATTGGGAGAAGGTGAGCGGCGGTACTGGGCGCATCAATTATTGGCGCTTCAAGGGGATGAGAAATTCGCCCGGATACGTTGTATTATTGACACCTTGCCGGAGGACAAGGATTTGATTCAGCGCCGGCAGCAAGCTGAGAATGCCGCCCGGCAGGATTTGTCGGCCATTGCCCGGTCCAGGTCTATCGAACAAATACAGGAGCGGCTCAGATTGACGATGGGAACCCGGGTTCCCGGCGAAACGACCATCAAACTTCCCAGCCAGCGGGAACTCGACGCGGCGGTTGGTCAAGAGGTGAAGACCTTCACCGGCAGAGCCATTGGCGGTCGAATGGTGCGTAATTACTTGCGATTGCTGAAATTATCGCCAGAGTTGCAGGATTTGGTTGAGGCGGCGCAGTTGACAGAAAAGCAATTACGCCCTGTAATGCGCCTGAAGACTGAAGCGGAGCAGCGTCAGCTGATCATTCAAATCATCAATCAAAGATTATCAGGGCGAGATGTTCTCAGTAAAGTAGCGCCGACAGCGCCCGTTTCTTCTCTAAAGCAGGTGAAACGCACTACTATTGAACAGCGCCTGGAAAAGCGCCTCTTTCAGGCGGCGATGACTGTTCACGAGATTATTACATTGGGAGAGGAGTCTTACGCCGCAATTGTCGAAGGTCTTGCCGGACGCGTGAGCGACGAAGCTACCAGAGACGCTCTGTTAAAGATGCGCCAACTGATTGACGACCTTGTTGGAAATTCGGTATTATCTGATTTTGGCGTCTATCAGGACGTTTCTCTGGATACTATTTTGCCGCCGATAGATCACCTTCGGCGCAGCTTGTCAGATACGTACTGGAGTCAATTGACAAATGCGCAGGCGGAAGGGGGTAAAGAAGTTCTTCAGCTTTTACAGCAGTGGAAGAATGACGACCCACTTGCGGCGAGCAGGCTGACAGGATTTTTTAAATCCGTTGATGAATTTGCTGAAAAATTGCGCGCCGGCGAAGGAGTTTTTATTCCTGGCTTGGAAAAAGTTTCCAATTCTGGAAAATACATGTATCAAGTGACAAATGGGAAAACAATATATTGGGCTAATATATTGCTTGGCTTAATGGATGAAAATATTCAAGGGACAATGCGCGCAGAAGTGTTTGCATAGCGTCGTTTTTGAATGGGAACCCGGGTTCCCATTCAATTGTTGACATAACTTTGTAACCGTTCAGCCCTCCCGTCCCCAATCAGTTGCCTTCGACAAGCTCAGGCAACGATTCGCAGCCTGAGCTTGTCGAAGACGTGGGGGGGGGAGTGAACGATTACATAACTTATCACTCGCGGTTTTTGTTTGGTGGCGGGGGAGTGGGTCAAGCCTTCCGTTTTGGATGTTTATTTAGTTGCCCTTTTGTGAATATCTGCTAGAATATCTTGAGATTAGATTGGGTAGTTTGAAGACATTTATCTACTGATTTAATCTGTCACTTTCAGCTCTGGTGTGGATTAGTTTCTCTGGAGCTGATTTTGTTGTTCAATAAGAGAGTTTGGCGCTGGGGTCCTTGAATGGAATTGCCGTAAAGGATAAAAAATCTAACCACGAATAGCGCTAATTTACACGAATATAAAAATTAAAAATTAACTCAATAGCGTATACCCCCTGGATTTGACAGAGGTTTTAGACCCCAAGACCGCCGACCGTTGACCGTTGACCGCCGAAAATGCGCGAAAAACCTGTTTTTATGGCGGTCTGCGGTCTGCCGTCTGCGGTCAGGTCGGAAGCGGATAACTTCCAGAGGCAAAACCCTTGTCAAATTTGAAGGGTATACGCTACTGAGAACCACTACCTGAAAATTTACTTGCTGATTCTCTTCATCCTTCCGCCTTCATCCTTCATCCTTTCTCCCCGTATCTCTCGCAAATCCGGTACAGCGCTTCTACGGCTTCCGTATCTTCCCCAAAGCGACATCTGACTGCTTGCAGCCGTTCAAAGTATTTAGCGCTTTGCTGCTGTCCAATGAGATTCTTTGCCAGCCAGACCGGGGTTTTTGCTCCGGCATCGGGAGACTGAGACCCGCCAAAGCCCAGATCATTGCTTAACGTGGAGTTTACATCGCCTGGATGGCATGCGTTTACCGCAATGTCAAAAGGTTTCAGCCGTCTGGCAAAGGCCACCGTCAACATTCTGTTGGCCTGTTTTGATTGCCGGTAAGCGCTGTCATTATTGTAGCGCCGACGCTTGAACTCCAGATCATCCAGCGCCAAACCGCCCGCCCAGTAGCTGGCAACGTTGACCACGCGGGCCGGCGCCGACGCTTTCAGGATGTCGCTGAATAGTTGCGTCATCCAGAAATACCCCAGCACATTCGTTGCAAACTGCATTTCTATGCCTTCGGGCGTTTCCAGGCGGCGGCGCGGGGCTGCGGCTGCGTTGTTGATCAAGACGTGCAGCGGCCCCTTCCACCGATCAACAAGCGCCTTGACGGACGCGCGCCGGGACACATCCACTAATTCATAGCGAACGTTACTGTTTCCCGTTGCCTGAATAATTTCCTGTAGCGCTTGTTCGGCCTTCTTCTCATTTCGGGCTGCCAGGATAATTTGGTAAGACAGGTCTTGGGCAAGCTGACGGGCTATCGCTTTGCCAATAGCTCCGCTTGCTCCGGTGATCAAGGCGGTTGTGGTATTCATAAGCGTTTCCTCCTGAATTCGACGGCAGACCGCTGACCGTCGTAAATCGGCCATTCGACGGTCAGCGGTCTGCCGTCGGCAGTCAAATTGTTAAACACTTGCTTTCCTTCAATACCGGCATATAATACTACTATTTTTAAGGAGAGGAAATTATGAAGGATTCTGCATCTCAACCTGCATCGCAGCGATTTCAGGTATCGCTCGACCGCAATCTTGGGCTATTCGATGTGACTATGATTGGCGTTGGCGCAATGATTGGCGCCGGTATTTTTGGCCTGACCGGTATTGCCGCCGGAGAAGCGGGGCCGGTAGGACTGATGCTGGCTTTCCTGTTCAACGGCATTGTCACCAGTATGACCGGCCTGTCTTACGCCGAACTGGGCGCGGCGATGCCGGCGGCGGGCGGCGGCTATACCTGGGCCAAAGAAGCCTTGTCTCGCGTGTATGGCTTCAACGCAGGCTGGATTTCCTGGTTCTCGCACGCGGTGGCTTGCAGCCTGTACGCCGTTCTCTTTGGCACCTTCTTTCTGGAATTGGTAGAATTAGGCGGCGTCGAGCTCAGCGATCAAGCCATCCTGCTGGGGTTGAGCTACGAAGAATTATGGGTCAAAGTGATCGCCGCCATTGCTATTTTGCTCTTCATCATCATCAACGTGCGCGGTTCCTCGGAAACCGGCCTGGTGGGGAACGTTATCACCGTCTTCAAGATGATCGTGCTTGCGCTGCTGGTCTTCTTCGGCCTGAAAGCGATGACGAATATCCCCAACTGGAGCGATCATTTCCTGAACGACCCCAACCCCTTGCCTAACGGCTGGGGCGGCGTTTTTCTGGCGATGGGACTGACCTTTGTGGCCTTTGAAGGCTACGAAGTCATCGTTCAGAGCGCGGAAGAGGTCAAAAACCCCGTCAAAAACATTCCCCGCGCCATTTTTATCTCGATTGCCATTGTGGTGGTTTTCTACATAGCGGTGGCCTTTGTTGCGATTGGCGCAGTGGTGCAGGACAGCGGTCTGCCCAACTGGATGTATCTGGGTGAAAATGGAGAACGCGCAATGATTGAAACCGCCCGTTCCATTATGCCCTACGGCGCGTTGATTATGATTTTGGGCGGTCTGGCCTCCAGCACATCGGCGCTCAACGCTACTATCTTTTCCAGCAGCCGGGTTTCCTTTGCTATGGGCCGAGACCGCGATCTGCCGGCCATTTTTGGCCGCATCCACGCCCGCAATAAAACGCCGCATTGGGCCATCTGGTTGAGCGGCATCATCATCATTTTGATGGCAATTTTGCTCCCCATTGCCGATGTGGCCTCCAGCGCCTCTATCCTCTTCCTGCTCCTCTTTCTGCTGGTGAACTTTGCCATGATTCGGTTGCGTAAAACCCACCCGAATTTGGCGCGCCCCTTTCGCGCTCCCTTTGTTCCCTGGCTGCAATACCTGACCATTGCCATTCAAATAGGATTGGCCGTTCATCTGGCAACCTTAAGCCCCATTGCCTGGGTGGTGACTATTGTCTGGTTGACCTTAGGGGTCTTTGTTTACAAAACTTACGGCGCAACGCACGAAGCCGCCAAAGAGCAGGACACCATTTTGCTGGAAGAAACTGTTGCCACCCGTGAATATTCCGTGCTGCTGCCGGTAGCCAGCGAGGCGGCGGCGCGCCGATTAGCTCGACTGGGCGCGCTCTTTGCCCAAGCCAATCACGGTGAGTTATTCGCCCTGAACGTGGTGCGCGTGCCTCATCAATTGAGCGCGATGGACGGACGCACTTTTTTGAGGCAAGGACGCCCCATTCTGGAAGAAGTCATTGCCATTGGCCGCGAGTTTGATGTGCCGGTCAGAACGATGCTTCGGATGGGGCGAGATATTGGCGATTCCATCATCGGCGCGGCGCAGGAACGCGATGCAAACCTGATACTCCTGGGTTGGCCGGGCTACACTCACCATCACAAGCAGGCCTTTGGCACCATCATTGACCTGATTTCAAAGAATCCCCCCTGCGATCTGGCCGTGGTGCGTTTTCGCCGGGCGGGGCAGCCAAAGCGAATTTTGGTTCCGGTAGCCGGCGGACCCAACGCTCGTTTGGCTCTTGAACTGGCCATCACCCAAGCCGAAGCTATCGAGGCGAATGGCGGCGTAAAACCGGAAGTGGTTGCCCTCAATCTGGCAATGGGTGTCTCTGCCAATGATACGGCGGCGATAGAAAAGCAGCGACAAGCGATCGTTGCGTTATTGGACATCGAAGGCTGGCCCCTTGAACTGCGGGTGGAACCGGCGGAAGATGTGGTAAAAGATATTTTGCGGGTTGCGGCAGACTTTGACCAGATCATCATTGGCGCGTCTGAAGAACGGCTGCTGGAACAATCCCTCTTTGGCTCCATCCCCCAACGGGTAGCCGAAGAAGCGATGACCACCGTCATCATGGTCAAACGCCACGATATGGTGAAATTTGGCCTGCGGCGGTGGCTGCTTGGCCGTAAAAAGAAATGACGAACGACGAATGACGAATGACGAGCGATAGGTGAATTTCACTATTCACTATTCACTATTCACTGATTATGGGACTATCACTTGGCCCTGAGCCGGATAAAAATTCACATCGATTTACCATCATTTTGGCGCTTGTTTTTATAATTGCCGGATTGCTGTGGTGGCAAAAAGATAACTTAACGGAGCGTATGGCAGTCTTGCCTGAGCAAGTAGGATTGGCTGCGCCTGCGACAACGCCATTGCCCACCGCAACAACTGCGCCCGCCGCGCAGGTGAAGCTGGTCTATTCAACAGTGGTCACAAGCAACAACGCCGCCTTTGTCGCCGAACTCTACCCAAGCGACGCTGAACATTCTGATGAAGCGGAGATGACCGGCATTGATGGACGCACTCAGGTTGAAACCTACACCGTTCAGGCAGGTGATACCTTGTGGGGCATTGCCGCCGATTTCGGCTTGGATGTGGACACGCTTCGCTGGTCAAACCAAAGTCTTGAACGCAATCCTGATTTGCTTTCAGTAGAGACGGAGTTGCTCATCTTGCCTGTTATTGGCGCGGCTTATATCGTAGAAAAAGGGGATACGCTGAAATCCATTGCCGCCCGTTATGGCGTGGCCGATGTAGACCTTGGCAACTACCCCGCCAACAATGTGAGCATCTCTGACACCTTGCGAGTGGGTAAACTGCTGGTCATCCCCAATGGGCGCAAGGATGTGACCGTTCCCCAGCCATCGGAAGATGCGGACTACCCCCTGGCCTGGCCGCTGGTGGGGGTTGTTACTCAGGGTTATCACGAAGATCACCGCGCCATTGATATCGGTTCGGTTTACGGGGCAAAAGTTTACGCCGCCGATGCGGGTACGGTTATCCACGTTGAATGGGCGCGCACCGGCTACGGCTACACGGTCATCATTGCGCACGCTAACAATCGGCAGACCCTTTACAGTCACTTGAAAGGCGCACTGGTGCAAAAAGGGGAAACTGTTGCCAGAGGACAGGTCATCGGCGCGGTTGGCAGCACCGGCAATTCCACCGGCCCCCACGTTCACTTTGAAGTGCGTGATGATGGGGAACGGGTGGATCCGCTGGATTATCTGAAAAGATGACAAGGAGACAGGGAGAGGGGGAGCAGGGGAGAGATTAGTCTTGTTGCGCCAGGATTTCGGTGAAAGCCTGCGGTGTGACCACGCGAATCCCACGATAAGCTTCCAAAACCAGTAAATCCTGGTCGCCGCTTACAATGTAGTCGGCGTTCCCTTCTTGGGCGCAGGCCCAGGGCTGTTCAGTTCTCCGTACAGAGTAGGTGCAATGCACTTTCGCACCGCCTTACAAGGCAAAATTAACTTGTTTTACGCAGTAAATTGCAAGAGAAGACAATGCGTTAAGTGCMTCGCACCTKTAAGGTGCAAGGCACTTGGCAAGGCACTTGGCAAATTCATCCTGCATAGCAAAAGCGTCTTTCAACTCCACAAAGGCCCAGCGTCCGTAATCGCCCAAATTATTGACGCCGGGGATCCAGTAGGTATCCATTGTCGCTTTTTTCTCTTTGGCGTCTTCGCCGCGATAGCCTTTGACTTCGACGACCAGATTCAGCAAATCGGGGTTGCCGTCGTCAACCTGAACAATGAAATCGGGCAGATATTTGCGCGTATTGGAGCCGTAGCGATAGGGAACTTCAAAGCCCAAGCCCTGATTTTTAACATAGCTTTTCACGCGGGGATGCGCTTCCGCCACCCGGCAGAACTCCGCCTCCCAATCGCTATCCAGAGCCACCCAATTGACGTGGCATTTGCGGGAATCGGTCTGCCGGCGGTTTTTTCTGGCGGTGTAAAAGCTGACGTGTCGCGTAGAGCCGGCGGGGTTGTAGGAATCGAGTACCGCCCGAATGGGCTGCCGGTCTTCAAAACGGCGCGTGATTCCGGTGTGGATGCGCGAGCAAGCCATATCCGCCAATTCCTGGTACATCAACTGCGCCGGATAGGTTCCCCCTTTGCAGACCAGATAATTGCTCAGCCATTCTTTGACAATGCGCTTGAGTTGTCCAAACAGATTGTATTTGGGATCTTCATTTGGATCGCGGTATCTGCTAAAGAGCAGGCGGGCGGTGATTTCGTAGATTAGCGTAGAGCGGCGAAGGTCGCCGGTGTGTACCAGCGTCAGGTCAATATCCTCGCCGATGATACCCGCGCTTTTGGTGATAGAAGGTCCCACCAGCGCCGGCGTCAATTCCAGGGTAGAATCGTCATCGAAGGCGGCGCTCAGGCGTTCTTCCGGCAACTCTACGCGATAGCCTTCCACGCGAGGGAAGCGAATTTCCAGCGCGTCGCGTTCCGGGCGCATAGCGCGGACGTGTACGGTTTCGCGCGGGGGTTGGGGTTTGGCGATGACCGGTTTGGCGGTGAAATCGAAGGGGACGCCCAGAATATCGGCGTATTCCACCTCAAAGAGATTGTCATCGTTCAATTCATAAGATTGACGGCGCAAGGCGCGACCGACCACCTGTTCGCAGAGCAATTGGGTGCCAAAAGCGCGAACGCCCAAAATATGGGTGACGGTGTTGGCGTCCCAGCCTTCGGTGAGCATCGAGACCGACACCACGCAGCGGATCGATTCGCCCAATCGCCCGGACTTGCCGACGGTGTTCATCACTTCCCGCAGCAAATTCTGGTCGGAGATATTGTCTGCCGCGTGTGGGTCGTTGGCGCGCTGGATGATTTCGCGGCGGTAGCGTTCAATTTCGGGCTTCATTATCTTGCGGAAGTTACTGTCCAGCGCTTCGCCCGATTCCAACTGTTCGCTGTCAATCAACAAGGTGTTGGGGCGGGCAAAGGGGTTGCCGTGTTCGTCAAAATTCCGAAACAGTTCCAGTCTGCCGGGTATGTATGTTGAGGAACCGTCTGCGTTTTCCCGCTGAAAGCCTGAAATATAATCGTAAACCAGTTTTGAAATGGCCGTGTTCTGGCAAACGATGATAAAGGCGGGCGGAGCGCTAATATCCGCTTTTTTCCACAGGTCGTAAGTTTTTTTGTAGTGTCCGTAAAGCGCTTCCAGAGCGGTTTGCAACTCAACCGGCAAACTGAGGGGGTCAAGCGTTTTGGCTTTGCCGCGCCCTTTCTTTGGCATTTTGCTGCGGATATGCTCCCACAGATTGCGGAACTTGGGCATATCGCCGCCGGGGATATTATCGGCCACCGGCACGCGGGGCAGCTTTACAATGCCACATTCAATGGCGTCCATCAAGGAAAAATCGCTCACTGTCCAGGGGAAAATCGTCCCTTCGGCGTAACCCGAACCTTTGAGAAAGAAGGGCGTAGCCGAAAGGTCAACCACTTGGGCAATTCCTAAATTTCGTTTGATAATCTCAAGCCCGCTAATCCAGAGCCGGGCGGCTTCATTATTCTTTTTCGCCTCTTTGCGCTCATCCCCTTTGAGTTGCCCTTCGTCATCTTTTTCCGGCTTTTCGCGGTAGCAATGATGGGCTTCATCGTTGAGCGCCATAATATTTTTCATCGCCATCAATTCAGGCATTACCCGCTGCAACATCTGCCCTTCTGTTTCCAGGGTGTTCAGCGCTTCGCCGCGCCCTTGCAATAAAGAACGGCTCCCTTTTGCCAATTTTACGCGCTCCCGCAATTTGAAGGCGTGGTAATTGCTAATGACAATCTTTGCTTTGCCTAACTCCGGGAGCATATCATTGGGAACCAGTTCGCGGTCTTTGTAATAGCTGTCGGGGTCGTTGGGCTGCAACACCCGCAGGCGGTCTTTGATGGTGATTCCCGGCGCCGTCACCAAAAAACCGCGCGTGAATTTCTTGCTGCCCGGATGTCGCGCGGCATTGATTGTTTGCCAGGCGATAATCATTGCCATCACGGTGGTCTTGCCGGAGCCGGTCGCCATCTTTAGCGCGATGCGATAGAGTTCCGGGTTGGCGTCATCGTTTGCGCTTGCTATTTGCTCCAGCAGCGCTTTCTCTCGTTTGCCTAATTTGGGGGCGACTTCGGTGAGCCAGATCAGCGTTTCAACCGCTTCTACCTGACAAAAGAAGGGTCTGATACCGCTAAAGCGGTGGTGTCGCCAATGTTGAAGCAAGCGGGCGGTTTCAGGCGTTACCTTCCAGTTGTTGGGATCGGGAATCATTCGCCAGCGGTTCACATAGTTTCTGACAAGGTTGATGTTTCCGGTGGTATCGTATTGCTGATCGCCGGTGGAAAGCCCTTTGCCTTCATCCAAGACCATTGCTGCCTGCTGGCCGGATTGTTTTCGTTTTCTGGGTTTGGGGATGGGGGTGATAAATTCCGCCCCTCGGCGGCGTTCAATGACGCGCTGCGTGGGTTGACCATCGGCGTCCAGTTCCCAATGTCGCGCGGGGTATTCGTAGGGGGAATTGAGGATAGGTTGATTGAAGAATCGATCATTCATGCCAGGCTTCTCTCCTTAGGAATGAGAATTTAATAACTTGTGCATTCTCAATAGCGTATACCCCCTGGATTTGCCAGAGGTTTAGACCCCAGGACCGCCGACCGTTGACCGCCGACCGCCGAAACTGATTTTCATCCGCTGTGGTGAAACCAGTTTAATGATAACTCCTCTGTGAATCTCCGTGTAATAAAAGCAATTGCACAAGTTATTTAATTCCTGTTCCTTAATAGACGATGGTTCCGCGCTTCACGCAACTCATTAACATATTCTTACCCTACATCATTGGTTCCATCATCAGCGCGGGATGCCCCGTTGTTTCCATACAAGCCAGCACATCCTCTTCGCTCGTCGCTTGCTGTTCGGTGGCGATCATGTCCACAAATCCCGACAGCCCCGCCTCGGCAGCCAGCAATTCCAGCGCTGGGCGCAGCTCTTCCCGCAAAGCGTGATTCATCCACACGATGCGCCGCCAGCCGCCGTCGCCGGCGATGAATTTTTGGCTGCTCAGGGCGCGCTTGCTGTGGCCGATAAAGCCGGGCACAGGCATACAAGCGCCAACCAGTTCGTTGAGCGTGTCCCAATCCATACCGCCGGGGGTCAATCCCTGGTAGGCGCGATTCACTACCATAACGCCGTTCGACAGGGGCAGCATAGCCGTGATACACTCAAAATCACCGCAGGCCGGGCCGGGGGACTCCATCATACTGTACAGGCTGTAGGATTCCAGCGCGCCGCCTGTCTCTTTCCGCGCAACGCGGTTAACGCTCTCCCACTGGCCCAGGCGGGCGTCGAGCAGTCCCTCTTTCTCCACCGCCTGATTAGGCCCGACAGGCCGGATACTGACGGCGGCCTGGGCGTCCATCCAGTCCATTGCTCCACAAACGCCGACGTGTTCAGGGCTGATGATGCAAATATGAGAGGGGGAAATTGCCTGGCAGAGGGTACAGGTGTAAAAGGTGTCTACCCCCTCGTCCGTCATACCGCTCAAACGGGCGTCTCGCTGGTCATAGACCGCCTGCGCCCGTTTTGCCAACGTTTGCATCTGCTCCGGGTCGGTGATGATGGTCACCTGCACTCTGTTGAGGATGTTGCCAAGCGCGTTATGATAGCGAGTGCGCAGTATCTCGCCCAGGTGATGCAGGCGCAGCCCCGCATCAATCGCTTTCTGACTGATACGCAGGCTGGTGTTGGCCCGCTGCCCCCGGTGCATGACGCCGTTGACCTCGTTGAGCAGGCTTTCGACCTCGCGTTCCAATACGTTCTCGAAATCGGACTGCATCGCTTTCCCGCTGACCTCGATCAGCAAGCCGTAAGGATGGTCGCCGGTCAGCCTCGCGTCCAGGTCCGGGCCAACGACAGTCACCTGCCCGTCTACAAGGTCCTGGCCCGTCACGACTAGTTCGACGCCGTACAGGGCTGCGCCGACGCTGTCGGCGCGCACGACCTCGCCTGCAAAGTCCTCGCTGTACCTCACCGGCAGTTCCGGCAGAGGGACGTGGATGCGCAGGCCGCGTTCCTCGATCCCGACCTGGATCAGGTCGTCCAGCGCCAGCCCGCCGATGGTATCGCGGTAGCCGGCGGTCCCGGCGTCCCACTCTGCAACCAGCGGTTCCAGCGCGGCGTTGCTCAACAGCGCGCAGCCGAAAGGCAATGCCTCTCGCGCCCCGGTCAGCCGGTTGGGCGTTGGTTGACCCAGCAACGCGCTAAAGCCGCGCAGCCGTTCGCAAGCGTAATTCAGCGCTGCATCTGGCGTATCCGCGTGGCCGAAAATCTGCGCCACGCGGGTGACGAAACCCAAGGCGCTCGTCACGTCCAGTGGGACGACGCGGGATTCCCAGCCCAACGAGACGCCTGTCTCCCGCAGCGCGGCGACCAGTTCATCCTCGGTCACAAAAACGACGATGCGTCGTTCGGTTAGTGATTCGATCAGCGCTGGAGCATTAGCCGCTTTGTCACCCATCAGCAAGACGTAGCCGGGGATCGTGCCGTCAACAAAGCCGATTCCCTGTCGCCGCACCTCGGCGTCGTCCACTGCAACCGCAGCGGATAAAATGTCAGCAGAAATTTCTGTCATCAGGTATTACCTCCAAAATTAAAAGCGGACGCCTCTCATTTCGCCCATTGTAACATATATCGCAACAAAAAACCACCAATCTGTTAAGGATTGGTGGTTTTTTTCTATGAAATTCCAGGTGCAACGCACTTCACGAAGCGCTCTATAAATACAAATTTTGACTGTATTGGGCAGCTATTTGCAAGAAAAAGCGATTTACTAAGTGCGTCGCACCTGACTTAGCTTCGGCGCATAACCAGCCATCCTGCGCCGCCCATCAACAGCGCTAAAACAACAATTCCTCCCAGCAGTAACCACGTATTGCTTTTTGCCGTATCCGCCGATGCGGCATCTGGCGATACGCTTTCACCGGCGACGGGCGTTGCTTTTGCCAAGTCATCGGAAGCGGCGGGGTCAACAGCCTGGGCCGACGATACGCCTTCCTCAGTTGGAACGACCTGAGCGCCCTCGGTGGCTGAAGCCGCCGGCGTCGGTTGAGTATCGCTTATCGTAGGCTCAACCGCCGCCGGCTCAACCGACGCCGGCTCAACCGCCAACGCCTCCAGGTCGGCCTCAGTGGTTTCGTAGGCCCGGCCGTCAACTACCACAATGACCCGCTCGCCCAGAGCGAAGTATTTGGCCGCTTCGGGGTGGGCGGCGAGGAGATCCATGAACTGCTGTGAGGCGAAGGGCAGGGGCGTGGTCGTCATCTTGTCCGGGTCGAAAGTGGTGTCGGTCCAGACGCCGTCGCGGAGGATGAAAGCCTTGTCGCCGACGGTGGCTACGGTAGATGCGGCAACTGCGCGTCCCTCGTCGCCGGAAACGGCGCTGGCTGCGCGGGTGGGCATTGGAGCGGCCATATCGGCGCTTTCCAGAGCCATACTTTCCACCGCTTTTTGCACCGCCGCCGCGCCGGAACTGGGGGCAAGGGCTTCTGCTTCGGCCTCTTCCGCCGCCATTTCGATGATCTCGTCCCGACCACGCTGAGTGAGGGCGCCTTCCGGTTCTTCTACCAGAAAAGAGGTGTAGGGGGTGATAATGCCGTAGCGAATACTCAGCTTCACAATTTGATCAATGGCTTCTTTGCTCTCCCCGTGCAGGCGAATCTGGTTCAGCAGATAGCCGATTTTGCGGGTAGCCCACAGACGGGGGATGAAATCCTGGCCGCCGTCGCGGGCGAAGGTGAGGTCTTCGTACTCAAAGCGCTGAGGCCGACCGTTGATGGTTCCTTCCAGCGTGATGCTTGCCGGGCCGCCCTGCGGGTAGCGTCCGGCGACGATCAACTGGGTTCCGGCAAAGAGGTCGGGCAGGGGGCAGGGGTAGCTTTCCTCGATGCGCACGCCGTCCACGCTCAGTTCGATGTCGGCCAACACCGGCGTGCTGACTTTGGCGTAAAAGCCGCTCACTGCCTCGTCCACGCGCTCGCCGGGGCGAACGTAGGCGCTGGTTCCGCGTAATTCGCGGGCCAGGGAGTCGAGCAGAAAGGTGTCTACGTCGTCGCCCACGCCAAAGGGGAAGATACGCACGTTACCCGGCGCGGCCCTATCCACGCTGTTCAAGATCAAATCCGGCTCGGTGACGCCGCTGGTAGGCAGGCCGTCGGTGAGGAAGATGAGGATGGCCGGGCGGGTTGTGTCATCGTCCAGGCTGGCGATGGCTTCCAGCAGGGCGCGGTTGATGTCGGTACTCCCCTCGGCGCGGAGATTTTCCACAAAGCGTTTGGCTTCGGGGACGGCGCTGAGCGGCTCCGGCCGGTTGGAGAAGCTGCGGACGCCGGCGCTGAAGGCGGTCACGTTGAAGCGGTCGCCGGGGTTGAGGTGATCCAGCACAAAAGTCAGCGCGTCTTGCGCCTGCGCCAACTTTTCCCCTTCCATTGAACCGGAGGTGTCTAAAATAAGGATGACATCTTTTTCGATAACCTCGTCGGTTTCGATGGAAGGCGCGATGAGCATGGTAAAGAAGCCGTCCTCATCGTTATTTTTATAGCTCAACAGGCTTAAGCCCAGGTCTTCCGGCGACAGGGAGTAGTAGAGAGCAAAGTCGGTGGTGGGCAGCGCGTTTCGGTCTTCCCAACCAACCAGGGCGCTGTAGTCGCCGGGGCGATCCACGCTAACGGGGTGGCTGGGGGAGTAGACGGCCTTGATAGGCTGGTCGGACTTGATATCCACGCTCACGGAAACGTCTTCCAGCGGCTTGGCCGAGAATTTTTCGGTGCTGAGGGGGTAGACGTACTTGACCAGGCCGTTGTCTACCGCCAAGAGTTCGGTGTATTCGATGATGATGCGGCGGGTGTCGCCCGGTTCGATGGGAAAGATGCTGGCCTGGAAGAGATCGCGGCCAATGTATTCCAGCAGGGCCGGGTCCAGACGGCGGCGCACAATGTCGTCGTAGATGCGGCGGGCCTCTTCTTTGGTGTAGAGTTGACCTTCTACCTTTTCGCCGTCAATCCACATCGAAAATTCGCTGATGGCGGCGTCTTCCGGCAGGGGGAAGATGTAAGTCCCTTCCAGCGCCCAGTGGCTGTCGTTGCGAAAGACCTGGTCCACGCGGGTGGTGGCCGCCTGGTGGTCAATGCTCACGCTAACGCGGTGATTTTGCACGGTCAGGTAAGGCGTTTCGCGGGGCGGGGGGGGCGGAACAGGGCAAGGGGGACGGCAGATAGGCGGCTCGGGGATGATGATGCCATCGGCCAGGGCGGGCAGCGGCAGGGCGAGGAGAGTGGTCAAGATAAAGAGTATGCTGAGAAAGCAGATTTTTGTTTTCATTTGGATGCGTCCTTTCGGAAATTGACAATTGCTAATTGTTAATTGCTAATTGCTAATTGTTTTCGTATCTTGTGGACGTTGGAGGGGGGGGAAAGGTTCCCAAACGATTGGCTTTAAAATCGAATGATGATACAATGTCCGTATTACAAAATATAATCGTTGAGAGAATCGTATGTATACAGTAACCATTTCCCCCAAATTTCAGATCGTTATTCCAAAAGCCATACGCACGCCACTAGAGCTTCAACCAGGCCAGAAGGTTCAGGCCATTCTCTATGAAAGTCGAATTGAACTGATTCCTGTCAAGCCAATGCCCTTGATGCGCGGTTTCTTGAAAGGAATTGATACTTCAATTGAACGCGAGGCTGATAGAGTATGAACGTTGTAGACTCATCGGGGTGGCTTGAGTATTTTGCTGATGGCCATAACGCCGATTTTTTCGCCCAAGCAATTGAGAATATCGAAGCGTTGATCGTGCCGGTCATCAGTGTTTATGAGGTTTTCAAAAGAGTTTATCAGCAGCGGGGCGAAGGGGATGCTTTACAAGCTGTCGCTATGATGGAGCAGGGCCAAGTAGTAAAACTCGATTCCCCCCTTGCTTTGAGCGCCGCCAGAATATCCATAGACTTGAAGATACCCATGGCAGATAGTATCATTTTGGCTACAGCAAGGGCCTACAAATCTACCCTGTGGACCCAAGATGTGGATTTCAAAGGAATAGATGGAGTTCAATACATAGAAAAAGGGTAACTACTCAGGCTATGCTCCTGAGAGGGTTTGCAACCCTCGAATTTGGCGCAAACAACGTTGAATTCGCACAAATCGGGGGTTACAAACCCCCTTAGAGCGGTCAGGCTGAGTAGTTACGATTCAGATATATTATCCCCATGCTAACCAGGGCTGTTCAGTTCTCCGTACAGAGTAGGTGCAATGCACTTTCGCACCGCCTTACAAGGCAAAATTAACTTGTTTTACGCAGTAAATTGCAAGAGAAGACAATGCGTTAAGTGCATCGCACCTGATGTTTGCGCCTCTGCTTTTTAGAACTGAACAGCCCTGGGCGCAGGCCACAACCGGGTCGTCTTTGGGGGCGCGGGTTACGCCCGGAAGGTAAACGTTCATACCCCCCTCAATGCCCGATAAAGCGGGGCAGGCTCTCCCCCCGTTGACGGGGGGAAGTTTAAAAGCCTCCCCCTGATTTCGGGGGGAGGTTGGAGGGGGGTGAACGCTTACGTATTTCGGCGCTCTTGGGGTCTAAAACCTCTGTCAAGTCGAGGGGGCATACGCTATTGAGATCATGGCATTGATTTTTGGGCCGGTTTCCCTATAATACTGACTGTCGCTGTAGATTGACGACAAACTCAAAATCTCAAAGGAGCAAATAATGTCTAAACAATGGAACACCCCCCCCGCAATGGTCATTGACCCCGGCAAAACCTATACCGCCACCTTCAAAACCGAGAAGGGCGACATCAAATTTGAGCTTTTTGCCGATAAAGCGCCCAAAACGGTCAACAACCTGGTCTTTTTAGCCCGCGAAGGCTATTACAACAATACCACCTTTCATCGCGTAATTGCCAACTTTATGGCTCAAGGCGGCGACCCCACCGGCAGCGGAATGGGCGGCCCCGGCTACAAATTCGCCGATGAATTTCACCCGACCTTGCAATTCGATGACGCCGGTATCCTGGCAATGGCTAACGCCGGCCCCGGCACTAACGGCAGTCAATTCTTCATCACCTTTGGCCCAACGCCGCATCTCAATAATCGCCACACCATTTATGGTAAGGTGGTTGACGGGATGGACGTGGTAAACGCTCTCTCTATTCGGGATCCTCAGCGCTCCAGCGGCAAGGGTGATGTACTGGAGACGATTGAGATTGTGGAGGAGTAAAGGATATGAGAGTTTTGAATTATCGGACTTTGTTCAGGAAGGAGCCGGAAGGAGGATATACAGTGCTTGTGCCCTCTTTGTCCGGCTGCGTGACTTATGGCGATACAATAGAAGAAGCGATTGAGATGGCGAAGGAAGCGATACAATTGTACATAGAAAGTTTACATGAACATGGAGAAGTTATACCAACAGAGGAAAATACTCTGGAGTACAATGTAGCGGTAGAAGCCTATGCCTAAATTACCTGCCCTCATCTCACGAAAAATTATCAAGTTACTGGAGAAACGGGGTTTTGTTCTTGATAGAGTGAAAGGTAGCCACCATATTTATTATCATCCGGTAACACGCAAACGGGCTGTAGCGCCTTTTCACAAGAAAGATTTGCCGACAGGGACCTTGCTTGAAATATTGAGACAAGCAGGTATTAGACGAGATGAATTGTAATGAGGTAATCGTCTAATGCCCCAATACGACCACGCCAAACTCCGCCCCATTGAAGTAAAACAGATAACCCATCAGGGGCAGCCCGTCTTTTTTTTGCGCGACCCGCTGGATCTATCTCAAGATTACGCCTTTGTGCCGCAAGTTTTGGGGACTCTGCTGGCCGCCTGCGACGGCGCGCATACCGTGTTGCAAATGCAGCAAGAATTTACGCGCTACATTGGGCAATTCATCTCCCGGGCAGAGGTGGAGCATCTACTGGGGCAACTGGACCAGATTTATCTGCTGGATAACGCCCGCGCCGCCGAAGCCAAAGCGCGCGCTCTGGCCGAATTTCGGCGCGCGCCGTATCGCCCGCCCGCGTTGGCCGGGCTGAGCTACCCTGCTGACCCGGAAGCGCTTCGGCGCGAATTGCAGGGCTTTATGGAGCAAACGCCTGCGGTGGAAGAATTGGAAGAAGGCTGGGGCGTTTTTAGTCCGCATATTGACTATATGCGCGGCGGACCGGTTTACGCCAGCCTCTGGAAACGAGCGGCCAAGCTGGCCCGCAAAGCGGAAATTGTGGTACTCTTTGGCACCGACCACAATAGCCTGCTGCCCGGTCAACTCACGCTTACCCGCCAGAATTACGCCACCCCTTTTGGTGTCTTGCCTACCGACCGGCAGACGGTGGACGCCATCGTCGAGATCATTGGCGAAGAAGCCGCCTTTGCCGAAGAACTGCACCATCGCCGGGAACATTCGCTGGAGTTGGTCCTTACCTGGCTGCATTTCATTCGTAATGGGGCGGCTGTTCCCATTGTCCCCATTCTGAACGGCTCATTCCAGCAGTTTATTCACAACGGCGTTTCCCCTGCCGATGACGCGCGCTTGATGCAGGTTGTTCATCGTATCAAAAAAGTTACTGCCGGGCGCAAACTCTTTGTGGTTGCCTCTGGCGATCTGGCTCATCTTGGCCCGGCTTTTGGCACCGATTCCATTGATTCCCTGGCTAAGGCCAAACTCAAGCAAGATGATGAAGCAATGTTGAACCCCCTCATCGCCGGGGACGCCGACGGCTTTTTTGAGGTCATTCGTCGGGAACGCGATCAGCGCAACGTCTGCGGCACAGCTCCCTTTTATCTGACGATGAAACTGATGGGCGACAATCTGCAAGGCGAGGTCACTTCCTACGAGTGCTGTCTGGCCGACGATGATCACACCTCTTTTGTATCGGTGTGCGGGATGGTGTTTAAGTAGTGAATAGTGAAAAATGAAGAATGAAAATTTTTTTCACCATCCACCCTTCACTAATTATGTTACTTTTACTTGACTTTGGCGGAACAAAACTAAGCGCAGCCCTTGCTCGCTCCGGCGCAAAAACCTGGCTGGCGCAACGACGCTTCTTCACCCCCGCCAACGCCGACGGCTCCTGCGAGTACGCCAAAATGTTGGAACTGGCAAAATCGCTATTGGCCGAAGCGGGGGAATCTGCGGCAACTATTGGCGTGAGCTTTGGCGGGCCGGTGGATGCGGAAAGGGGCGTGGTGCGTCTGTCTCATCACGTACCAGGCTGGGAAAATATCCCCTTGGCCGATTGGCTGCAAAGCGAATTTGACGCGCCGGCAGCCATCGGCAACGATGCCAACGTTGCCGCGCTGGGCGAGTTTTGCTTTGGGGCCGGGCAAGGCTGCCGAAACCTGCTGTACGTGACAGTCAGCACCGGCATTGGCGGGGGGTGGATTTTGGATGGCAGGCCCTACGCAGGCGAGGAAGGGATGGCGGGCGAAATTGGGCACACGCTGGTTCAACCGGACGGCTTGCCCTGCGTCTGTGGTCGGCGGGGGTGTCTGGAAGCGGAAGCCTGTGGCCCGGGCATCGCTAATCGGGCCAGGCTGTATCTGGCGAAATCCGGAAGGCGGGGCGAGCGATTGCTGCAATTGGCTGAGGGCAACCCGGAAGCCATCACCGCCAAACTGGTCAGTCAGGCCGCTGCCGCAGGGGACGAATTTAGTCGGATGGTTTTGCTTGAATCCGCTCAACGGTTGGGGTTGGGACTGGCTAACGCCATCAACCTGATGAACCCCGATTGCGTTATCTTGGGCGGCGGCGTCACCAAATCCGGCGAACTATGGTGGCAGACGGTGCGCCAAACCGCTAACGCCAACACGCTGCCGGAAATCAGCGCCCACATTATCCCCGCCGCCTTCAGTGATGACGCGCCGTTGTGGGGCGCAATGGCGCTGGCGCAGAATATCTTAGTATAAGGCGGGCTCGTCTGGCCAGTTAAAGCATCCAAAAACTGACCCGACATCTCACTACCGTATACCTCTTGGACTTGACAGCTATTTCGGCGTCAAAGTCCTGTCGTTTGCTAAAAGACGGCCGACCACTGACCGTTGACCGCCGTAATTCATCAAAACCGCGCTTTTACGGCGGTCAGCGGTCTGCCGTCGGCGGTCATATCGGGCGCAAACGGGCTTCTGGGGAAAACAAACCTGCCAAATTTAAAGGGTATACGGTAGTGAACCCGACATTCTCTTGCTTCGTATGACAATTTTCTGTAGAATATAAGCAGGTGGTGGAGACATTTGTCTCATAGATCCGCGTTGGCCCATTGTTTGTGAGGATTGAATAGATATGGCAAAAAAGTGGACACCCAAAAAAGTAAAGGCATTGGTTGCGCGCAGCCGAAATAACAGAAGCGAAGCGGACTTGAGCCGCGCTGACCTGAGTGGGTTGGATTTGAGCAACTTTGATTTGCGAGGGGCCAACCTGTCCGGAGCAAAATTGCGCGACGCCAGGTTGAAGGGTACCGATTTGCGCAAGGCTAATCTGGAAGACGCCAACCTGCGTGGCGCAAATATGAAAAACAGCTTGCTAGACAAAGCCAATCTTCGCTGGGCCAAATTGAGCTGGGCCAAATTGAATAAGGCATCCCTGAGCGCCGCTGACTTGCAAGGGGCGGAATTACGCTGGGCGGTCTTGAAAGGGGTCAACCTGAGACACGCCAACTTGTTTGGCGCTGATTTGCGCGACGCCAATCTGGAAGACGCCGATTTACAAAAGGCCAACTTGAGCAGCGCCAATCTGCGCCGGATTGACCTGCGCAAGACCAATCTGAAGAAAATAAACTACGACCAGCAGACAGAATGGCCCAAAGAGGGCAAGCCTACAGGCGCTCATTTTCTTAATGAATAGCCGGACGGGCCAATCCCCAATCGTCGCTGGGTCCAACGCCGTCGCGGATGAGGCGCTCATTGCTGCCGTCAACGGCCATTGCTCTGATTTGCCACTCGCCAAAGGCGTCGGTGCGGAAGTGTATTTCAAGACCATCAGGACTGAGGACGGGCGTAGTATCGGTGCCGGGGCGTTGGGTCAGGCGCATAAGTTCGCCATTGTTCAGGGTGAGGCGGTAGATTTCCCAGTCGCCGGTACGGGCGCGCGAGGTGAAGATAAGGCTGTCAGCGGGCGTATGTAATAGTTGGGGGACAGCCGCCTGAAGCGCGAGGCTGAAGCCGTCGCGCTAAAAGAGCAAAGCCCTAACGGGCTAAAATGCTCGGTTCAACGTGGATTCGAGGGGTCAAAGCCAGACCTGACAGGTTTTAGCGAAAATTTACCAGATAATGCAGGTGATTTGCAGTAAATTGGCAACAAATAGCAACTGATTACTAAACCTGTCAGGTCTTACCCCTCGAATCCACGTTGAACCAATTGAATGCCAAATACTCTGTAAAGTTAGAAGCTTTGACTAAATTGCAAGGTAACCGTTCACCCCCTTCCAACCTCCCCCCGAAATCAGGGGGAGGCTTTTAAACTTCCCCCCGTCAACGGGGGGATTGAGGGGGGTGGGGGTGAACGGTTACACATAATGGGGGAGGGCGGCCTAATAAGATGCGGGGAAAAGCTCCGCGCCGGTGAAGGAGGAGGAGCCGACGTAAAGCCTCCCCGCATAAGGAGACAAGGAGATATTTTACTTGAAATATCTCCTTGCCCCTTGTCTCCCCATTCGGTTGCACTCAGGGCAGGCTTGTCCCCTTCAGCACAATGGGCAGGTAGATTTTGCTCCCTGCCTGACTGAAGGTAGCTGTAACGGCCTTGCTGCTATCCATCAACAGCGGAAAGACTGCCGTGTCGGAAGCGTTGCCGCTCCAGCCGCCGAATTGCCAGCCGGTATCGGCCGTAGCGGTCATAGTGACTGCCGAACCCGCCGTGTAGACGCTGCTAAAACTGAGCGTGCCAGAGATTTGCGTGCCGGGCGGGTCCAAATCAACGCGACCCTTGCCCGAAATGTTGACCATCAGGGTGTAGGTAGGCGCAGTTGCCGCGCCCGAAATGACAAAAGTATAGGGATCCTCATCCGCGTCATTATTGGCGATGTGGACCGTATCCGTAAAACTGCCCGCCGCCGAGGGGGCGAAGGTGATCTGGAAGGCGGTCGCGCCGCCGCTGGCGATGGCGCTACTGCCGGGCTGCGCGGTAACGCTGAAATGGGAGCTGTTGGTCAGGGTGACAGCGGGTGAGCCGGTCAGGACCAAATCCGCCGCGCCGCTGCTGCTGATGCTAAAGGTGTGGACGAGCGCGCCGCCGCTGACGGCTGTGTTGCCAAAGTCGGTGCGATTGGCGGCAGTGGGGATGGCTGCGCCGTTGGGGATAGATTGGCCGTTGCCTTGTACGTCTATTTCGGAGGGCTGGTTCAGCCACACCT
>DUEH01000020.1 GCA_011192195.1 Chloroflexota bacterium
TTTCATCCCCAATACTTTGGTGATTGCTGCCGTCAACGTGGTCTTGCCATGGTCTACGTGACCAATGGTTCCCACATTTACGTGCGGCTTTGTTCTCACAAAGGTTTCTTTAGCCATAAGGTTGTTGCCTCCCACTAAGCGTCAAACGTAAATCAATAAGCAAAAAAACAGGTGGAGGGGGGCGGATTCGAACCACCGAAGCTTACGCAGCTGATTTACAGTCAGCTCCCTTTGGCCACTCGGGAACCCCTCCGTACCTTAAAAGTACCACCGGCTCCCGTGACGCAAAGCAACCTGTGGTACAAATCGCAAGTATATCCCATTATGCTTAAATGTCAAATTGTTAGCGGGAAAATTGACGCGCCCGCCAGGCTTCGTACAAGGCTAAAGCGCCGGCTACCGATGCGTTAAGCGATTCGATATGACCCCGCATAGGAAATTGTAACAGCAGGTCACAGGTCTGGCGAATAAGGCGCGTCATCCCCTTACCTTCACTGCCCAACGTTAGAACCAAAGGCATATTCAAATCAACTTGATGGTACGGCTGGGCGGCGGGGTCTTTTTCTACGCCCACAATCCAAAGCCCCTCTTTTTTGAGGGTGTTGAGCGTTTGAGCCAGATTTGATACGATGGCCACGCGCAGGTGTTCGCTGGCGCCGGCAGAGGTGTTGACTACCGTTGGCGTAATGCCCGCCGAACGCCGGTCGGGGAGAATAACGCCGTGAACGCCGACGATTTCGGCGGTGCGCAGCAGCGCGCCCACATTGCGCGGGTCTTCCAGATGATCCAGCGCCAGAATGAAAGGGGCTTCGTTTTGTTTTTCGGCGTGTTTCAGGATGTCGCCGATGTCTGAGGTGGGGAATCGCCCGGTTTCCAGCGTCATCCCTTGATGGCTTGCGCCCCAGATATCCAGTTTTTTGCGGGGGACTTCCTGAGTGGGTATCTTTAATTTACGGGCGCGTTGGATAACTTCCTGCACCAGCGGCGTGGGTTTCATCCCTTTAGCCAGATAGAGTCTGTGAATATGCCGCCGTTGGGCGCGAAGACATTCGCGCACGGCATTTTTACCGTATAATCGTTCCGGGGCTTTTTGGGTCAAGAGTGATCTCTCTGTAGTTTTTACTGGGCGCTGCATTCTCTGAGCTGCCGAAACGCTTTTTGCAGCTTGCGGGTGATGGGGCCTGGCTTGCCATTGCCTGTCTGCCAATTGTCTACCTGCACGATGGGCATTACTTCGGTGGAGGTTCCCAGAAGCATAATTTCATCGGCGCGGGGCAAGGACTTGGCGGGGATAGGCGTTTCATTGACCGGAAGATTCAGCTTGGCGCAGAGGGAGAGAACGACTTCACGGGTGACGCCGGGGAGGATGTAGTTGTTTGTTGGATGCGTTTGCAGGTGGCCGTTAAAGACGGCGCAGACATTGGTGTGCGCGCCTTCGGTAACAAAGCCGTCTCTAATGAAGATGGCGTCTTTTGCCCCCGCTTCTGCGGCCGCCTGACTGGCCATAACATTGGGCAGCAGCGATACGGACTTGATGTCGCAGCGCGTCCAGCGAATGTCCGGCGTAGTGATGGCTTTGGCGCCTTTTTCCCACGCTTCTACCGGCGGCTGTATTGTGTATGCATTCAGGTAGACCGTTGGCGACGGCGCGCTTTTGGGAAAGGCGTGCTTACGAGGCGCTGCGCCGCGCGTGATTTGAATGTAAATTGCGGCGTCGGAGTCCTTGAGATTATTACGCTGGATCAGCATATCTGAAATTTCAGCGATGCTTCCCATTGACGGGCCGTCAATTTTCAGTTCGCGCAGGCTGCGCGCCAGCCGTTTCAGATGTAAATCCATCCGAAAGAACTGTCCCTTGTAGGCGCGAATGACTTCGTAAACACCATCGGCAAAGAGGAACCCCCGGTCATCGGGCGATATTTTTACATCTGCTTTAGAAAGATATTGGGTGTTGAAGTAAACTATGTCAGGATGCGCCATCAACTGTTTGAGAATTTTGCCAGTTCTGTCTCAAAACTTGACAGATCGGTAGTTGTTAAGGCTATCTCTACCATATCTTTTAGCAAGGGAAGCGGTAATTTCCTGAATTGCATTTCAAAACGCCCCAGCGATACGCCAAAGCGGATGGTAAGTATTTGATTCAAGGATTCTATTTTTGCCTTGCGTTCTCCTTGCTCAATACCTTGTTCAATACCTTGCTCAATCCATACGGTACGTAATTCCTGAATAAGCGGAGATTCTTGTACAAGTGGCATTTCCCACCTCACAATCTGTCTGATTGTTTTTACATCCAACACATAACTGGCAAAAATTGCCAAAATAGCTTCCAGTTCGGCGGCTTGCGGTTGTTGGCGAATATGCCGGGCGCATTTTCTGATTACTTCTTCACTGTTGCCGCCGCGCATCAATGGCACAAAGGGATACAGCATTGGATTGCCATAGCTTAACACCTGCCTGGCTTCCATTTTCCATAATTTTATTACCTGAAAATCTACCTGCGTCAACTGCCCCATAAATTCATCATGGTAAGCTGTTTGAACTTTCTCGTCTGCGGCGGGGGGCAAGAAATAGACAACGCTCACAAAGACTTTCAGGTTATATTTTTGGCAGGCCAGCAGTTTGTAAGCCGCCAGACGCTCCGGCATTGTTTTATCGTAGATAAATTGTAGTTCTGTTAACGCCAGAAATTGTCCAGGGCTGTTCAGTTCTCCGTACAGAGTAGGTGCAATGCACTTTCGCACCGCCTTACAAGGCAAAATTAACTTATTTTACGCAGTAAATTGCAAGAGAAGACAATGCGTTAAGTGCATCGCACCTGATGTTTGCGCCTCTGCTTTTTAGAACTGAACAGCCCTGCCGAGTACAGGGCGCAGATACTTGCCCAATTGAACGCTGCGCTGGCGCGCGCTACACTACAAACCTCGGATCGCGTTCTAACAAAAAACGCAGCCCCTGCGTCAGCGAAACTTGCGGTTGATAATTGAGCAGTTCCTTCGCCAATGAAATATCGGCAATCAGTCGGGAGACACCGCCGCTTTCTGTACTAACGGAAAGCGGGTGCAGGTCTCGCCCGGTGACAGTTTCGATGGCTTTGACCAGCCGGTTAATTGAGCTTCCTTCGCCGGAGCCGATGTTGAAAATACGCTGATTGACGTTGCGCGCGGTTCCCGCTTCCACCAAGCCCCTGACCACATCCTCGATATACACAAAATCTCTGATTTGCGCGCCGTCTCCGTAAACCATCACCGAGCCGCCGCCCAGCGCTTGTTGGATGAACTGCGGAATGACCGGCGGGTGCGTTGGCGGCAGGGCCTGACCCGGCCCATAGGTGTTGAAAACTCGCAGGATGACGGTTTCAATACCCCATAATTGACCGATGCTGCTCACATAGTGTTCGGCGGAGAGTTTGCTCACGCCGTAGGGGCTGGTGGGATGCGGAGGCAGGTTTTCCGTGACCGGCGATTGCGCTTGTTCACCGTAAATTGCGGCGGATGACCCCAGCACCACGCGCTGAACGCCGGCATCGCGCATCGCTTCCATCAAGGCGACGGTTCCTCCCACGTTGGTGGCATTGTATTCTCTGGGATAGAGAATTGACTCTGAAACGGAAACACGCGCCGCCAGATGGTAAACGCAATCCACCTTGTTCAGCAAACCCCACAATTTGGGCTTGTCACTAACATCGCCGCGCGTAAAATGAATATTCGGGTGCAGATAAGCGCGTTCGCCCACGCTTAAATCATCCAGTACGCGCACGTGGCGTCCATCTTGAATAAGCTGATTGGCTAAAGCAGAACCAATGAAGCCTGCTCCGCCGGTGATGAGTACTCGCATAAAAAATTATTTACCCAACGCCAAATAAGGCGTTCTTGTCTAGTTCCCAGGGATAAATGATCCAATCTTTGGTAATGGCGGTGTAAAAATCGGGCGCAGTGTCCGGGAATATGGAGCGATGCGGTTTATAGTGCATCACAAAGGTGCTAACGCTTCCACCGGCTTGCTCAACGCGCTCTTTGACAGCGGTGACTTCTCTGCCTTTATCCCACAAATCATCAACAATCAGCACGCGCTTCCCTTGCAACAAGTTGTCGCCGGGAAACTGCATAAAGACCGGCAGATCAAGATTGTACGCTTCATCTGAATAGAAATCCACAGAAGCAACCAGCGCATTCAAAACGCCCAGACGTTCGGCGATGATGCCGCCCGGAATAATGCCGCCGCGCGTAATAGCCAGAACAATATCAACGGTCTGTTTTTTGAGTTGAGGAATAACCGCCACAATCAGGCGCTCAACATCTTGCCAGCTCAGGTATATTTTTTCCATTGAACACCATCTCAAAAAGTACAAGTTGCATCCGCCAATTATATAACAAATAGCAGAGAGGGCAAAGGGAATTTGGGAGGCATGTACTATTGTCACCGCAGGCAGTAAATGTTACAGTGACAAGCAGGATACAGTACGCTTATGTGGAACTATGTCAACTAATAATGGCAACAATTGCCACCCCCAAAAAGATATAGATTTAGACTTGCTGATTTTTATTGAACGCTACGCTACCAATCTCCTCAAGTGGGATATTTTGACCTTTTTTGGACACCATCCAAACAATCAGCAAACGGCTCAGGATATTGCGCTGGAAATCGGACGCAGCTACCGGGCTATTCGCCCGGAACTGGGTGATTTGGCAATGCTTGGTATTTTGAACAAGTTCGATAATCATAATCAGCCCAAATATCAGTTAACAAGCAATCCTGCTTTACGCTCGCTGACTCTGAAATTTTCCAGGGGAAAACCGTCTGTATCCTCCCTGCAAGACCGCGCGTTCATCTCTTGATATTCCTCACAACTTAACCACCACCTTGATTTTTAAATTGCGGCTTGGCCGCGCTATGCTTTCCTTTTTAAGCAGGATATGCTAAAATAGCTCAATAATACATCCTTATTTTTCTTGACCGGAGATCAAATGGAAATTACCTGGTATGGTCACGCCTGCTTTGAGTTGAAAAACAACGCCGCAACCATTGTCACCGACCCTTATGACAACAGTTTGGGCTTGGCGCCACCCACGTTGCACGCCGACATTGTAAGCGTGAGCCACAACAACCCCCGGCACAACGCCGTCAATCAAGTTCAGGGCAACTACAGCGTATTAGATAGCCCCGGAGAATACGAAATCAAAGAAGTATTCATCACCAGTTATGCCCTGTATCCTCCAAAAGCAGATGCAGCAACAGCTTTGGCAGATAGAAATATCATCTTTTTCTATGAAATGGATAATTTAACCGTCTGTCATCTGGGTGATATTTCACACGTGCCTACCCAAAGTCAGGTCGAGGCGGTTGACCAGGTTGATATTTTGCTTATTCCGGTTGGCAACGGACGCAGTTTGAACGCTACCCAGGCGTCGGAAGTGATTGGCATTATTGAACCGGCAATCGTCATTCCTATGCACTATGCGCTTCCGGGGATGGCTATCTCTCTGGATCCCTTAGAAAAATTCTTAAAGGAAATGGGCTTGGCCCAAATAGAAGCGCAACCTAAATTGAGAATAACCGCCAATAATTTACCACCGGAAACGCAAACCGTAATCTTAACCGCAAAAAACCAAGGATCTTTAGGAGATTCCGCGCTATAGGAGCAAGTCTTGCGCCTGCCTTGGGCGACCACAAGGGATTTCTCCTACACATTGTGGTTGCTACGGAAAACCTCAAAAAGCCAAATTAAGCAGAGGGTACAAAAGTGACCAATAAACAATTAGAACCAAACAGCAATGCAAATGAATTTTCTTCTTTTTCCTCCAAAATTTTGAGAGCAGCTATTGTTGCTATGGTCATCATTACGATGACCATCTTAAGCGGCTGTGGCGGAAAGGAAACCCCTGACGTTGACAATCCTGAGCAAAACGCCAACGCTACTACCGGCGACGCAGTGTCCGATGAAAACTCGCCGGAGGCGCTGTTTGAGATGGGGAATGACTACTACAAAAGCGGCAACCTGGATGAAGCCATTAGCGCCTACAAAAAAGCGGTTGAGCAAAAAGCAGATTACGATGCCGCCTGGGCTAATCTGGGCGCAGCCTATTACGCGCAGCAAAATCTGGAAGCGGCTGAGGAAGCCTACTTGAAGGCCATTGCCCTTTCACCTGATGATGCTGACGTAGTTTATAATCTGGGCGCCATTTACCTGCAACAATCTTTGGCGTCTGGCGCGCCTGATCAGGAAAAAGTGACCGAAGCTCTGGAACAGATCAACCGGGCAGTAACCTTGAACCCCAATCTGGCGCAACCGTATTACGGATTAGGCGTAGCCAACCAACTTTCAGGCAACACCGAAGCAGCTATTGAAGCATTTGAAAAATTCCTTGACCTTGACGATGGCTCTGACTCCGTTGCCACCGGCAACGCCACCAAAATATTACAATCGCTGAAATCAGGCGAAAATTAAACAGGACGTGTTCGTTATGGGTTGGGGTGTATCTTGTTCCACTCATCTGGAACACATCAATTAAAAAAGACAAGAGGGTTTTTTATGGAAGAAATAGCCCCTGGTGTATTTGTAGAATTTGGCTATGAAGGCGCTAACTGCGGTTTAATTCTCACCGACAAAGGCGCCATTGTGGTTGATACCCCTATGATCCCGGAAGAAGGCAAAGACTGGGTTGCCCAGGTTGCCAAAATTACCGACAACGTTCTCTACGTTTTCAACACAGACCACCATCGCGCCCACATCCTGGGTAATCAGTATTTTAACGCTCCTGTTTTAGCGCATGAATCGGCCTGGAAAGAGATGTCCAGCTATAAAGATACCTTCATCGAGCGGACCAAAAGCCTCTTCAAAAAACAGCCGCACATTCAAGAACAATTCAGCGAAACCCGTATTGTCAAGCCGGAATTGACTTTTACCGGGCAATTGATCATGAAAAAGGGAGAGCGGGAACTCCGCTTTATGCACCTGGGAGGCCACACCCCCGCCACCAGCGGTCTTTATTTGCCGGATGTAAACATTTTATTTAGCGGAGATTTACTTGTGGTAGATGAACACCCGGCTCTGGGGCAATGCAGCAGCAAGGAATGGCTGGCTAAACTGGAGTGGCTGACGCAGCAAAACTACAAGGCTATTGTGCCGGGACACGGGACCTTATGCAACGTTGAAGCTGTCGAGCCGGTCCGCTGCTACATCCGCACTATGCGCGCTAAAGTTCGCAGCCAGTACAAACAGGGGCGCAGCAAAGCCGAATCGGCCGTAGTCATCAGCCAGATGATTGATATGTTTCCCTTCAAGCCTAATCGCAAATCTATGATTGAAAAACGTATTCGAGCCGGGGTAAGTAGAATTTATGACGAAATGAAAGTTTTCTATGGACACGAAAGCGCAAAAGGAAAGGGCAAAGGAAACAAAAAACCGCTTACAAGTGACCCCCAGCCGAAAAACAACGAGCAAACGGCTGACGAACAGATGACTGATGAACAGATGACTAATGAGCAAACGACCGACGAGCAGATGACCGACGAGCAGATGACCGACGAGAAAAAAGTAGCATAAATTTAGCGTAAAACACCTCTTGTTCCCAAACCGAGTTTGGGAACAAGAGATGTTTTACGCCGCCATATTACGCCAATTCAAAATCGATCAATTTGCTAATGAAAGGGTCTATGCTATAATCACCCCCGCTCAAAATAAGGTTTCGGGATGTGGCGCAGACCGGTAGCGCGCTTCGTTCGGGACGAAGAGGTCGTGGGTTCGAATCCCGCCATCCCGACCTTTACCTTCACAAGAGAATACCCAAATCGTCGGGGCGTGGCGCAGCCCGGTAGCGCGCTTCAATGGGGTTGAAGAGGTCGCTGGTTCGAATCCAGTCGCCCCGACTAAATTTTTGCCCTTGTAGCTCAGCAGGTAGAGCACTTCCTTGGTAAGGAAGAGGTCACCGGTTCAAGTCCGGTCGAGGGCTTTTTTGATTCCACCAGCAAACAATCTGTTTTGTTGCCGGAGTAGTTCAATTGCACTGTCTTTCAGCAAGCCCTAATAGCTCCCGGTTGATGGACTTGCTGATTCAAACAAACTAACCAGTGCCATTCGGGCTACCAACCTGTTGTAAGTAGAGGTAACCCAGACAAAATCAACAGATTCAACTCAGACAGCGCCCCGATTTTTCTTGCCAGTCGCGAATCAAGGCAGGGAGAAATCGGTGGCGTTGTTTTTTCTGCTCGATTTGAAAAGAACCTGTACTGCAAACGGGCAAGATTTGGACTTTTTTAAGCGTGAAAAAGTCCAGGATTTAGCCGTTTTCAGTATAATCTACACCAAGCTTCGTCGCTCCATCGTCACGGGCCGCAGCAAGCAGGGCGAGCGCCTGAATCTACACGCCTTGGCCGAGAGCTTTGGGGGTAGCATCACGCCGGTGCGCGACGCCCTTCAGATGCTCTACGTTACAAACAGGTCCGCTACGAAAAACAGAGTGAGCGGCCATTGCCCACTCCTTCGGGAAAGTTCGAGTTTACTTCCCGCTACCTGGAGGAACTCGGCTATCCGGCGCTCCCAATTTACGAGGTGCCTTACCATCTCCGCAACCAATAATTTCAACCCGGTAAAGCGACGAGACCATTGTATTGTGGTTATGTAAGGATCAATTGCATCGCTCGTTTTATGCGGCATATAGACCCCGCCGGCGCGAAATGTCCGGGATACGCTTGCCTTATGTTTGCAAAAGAACATGCCCGCGCTCATCGAGACGGAAAACCATTTGTGAGCGTCGCAGGTAATCGAGTCTGCCAACTCGATCCCACGCAAATGACTTTGCAGGCGTGATGACATAACCGCCGCCCCACCCCAAGCAGCATCCACGTGAAACCATAATTGCCTTTCCTGACAAAAGGCTGCTATTTCTGGCAGCGGGTCAATTACGCCGGCGTTGGTTGTCCCTGCCGTCCCCACAACCATAAATGGTCTATATCCCGTCGCTATATCTTCTTCAATTTGCGCCAACAACGCACTTAAATCTGGCTTTAACCTATCATCAGCAGGAATAACCCGTAATGATTTTCTGCCTAACCCTGTAAAATGGGCGATTTTAGCAAAAGGGTCATGCGCTTCACCCGATAGGTAGATCAATGGTTGCGCTTTTAAGACTCCAAACAATCCGTCATCGCTATAATCTGGAAAATGGTGGGTGAGGGCTACCAGTACCGCCGATAAATTCGCTTCGGCGCCGCCTGTTGTAAAATTGGCGTGACTGGCGGATGGATCAAAACCAAAATATAGCAATAAATATCTAAGGGTAAACTGTTCAACTTCATTCGCTGCCGGCGCGTGTGACCAAGTTGTTGGTTACACCCAAATGCGACCAGTATGGTAACATGCTGAAATGCGCTTTAATAGAGTTGATAGCAGGCAAAAATTCAAGTATAATGTCACGTATAGCCTCACATCAAAGGACACTGACTGAATGGCATCACGAAAAACCAGCCCGCAGCCCTACCCCAGAGTAAATGACGAAGCCCGTCGGGATTACAGCTTGTTGGATGACAGCCAATTAAAATCGCATTCCGGCAAAATAGCGCCTGCCACAATGAGGAAGCTGATTCGCTCCGCCATTTACAATGCCAATAAAAAATCAAGCCGCGTTATTTTGAAGCTGACCGACAACGCCTCTCAGGAAGAAGTTGGAGCTGTCTACGCCAAAGAAGGGCGCGAGCTATTCAAATATTTCCACAAATACTGTGGCGACCCGGCTTCTACAGCTCATCAAGTGTACAAAAAGCATTACACAGATATAGGCCGCGAGCAATTTCGCAACCGGACTTTGCAAAAAGAGCGTATGAACTCCGGTTGGCGCTATCAATATCTGGCTATTGACGCCGCCACTTGCAGCAATCGCTTCAAAAGCGTATCGGACATCGGCGCTGCCGAGGCGGATTTTAATGCAATCATAGAATTTCAAGATAGAACCCGGTATCCCGACCCCTTGAGTCTTTATGTTTCAGTTAAAAACCGTAGAAACACAATGGGAGGGCAGGATTGGCCCAAAGCTATCCACGCTCTGGAGAATGTTGCTAAGACCGACAAAAACAGAAGAGGCCCATATTGTTGCGTTTTTGGAATTACAATGGATTCTGGCGGACGTCATATCAAATATAACCAAAAAACAAGCGCGCCTTATTCTGTTAATACAGAAGTATGGCTATCTGATTACTTCTGGCCCTTCTTTGCCAACTATTCTTATGAAGAAATTATGACTTTTGTCCTTGATGAATTGATTGAAACGGAAGAGCCAGAAAGAATAAGCGTGTACATAGAAATTCCTACCATCCTTCTTGATGCTTTTGGTAAAGCGTGTCAGGAAGCAGGCTTATTAGACGAGGAAGGATACTTCAACGATCGTCATCAACCTGTACGTTTTTTTTGCAATAAACTTCCAAGGATGGGTAAGCGTTTATGAAGGTTGATTTTTCAAAGCTTGGACATAATTGTGCCGTAATACACGGGGACAGCCGTGTAGAATTAAATAACTTTGTTGGTCAAGTTGATTTAATTGTCACCTCTCCTCCCTACGCTGATGCGCGACAAAAACACTATGATAGCGTTCACCCTGATGACTTTGTGGATTGGTTCTTGACCTTCCACGAGACATTCTTTAACGCCTTGAAACCTACCGGCAGTTTGGTTATCAACATCAAAGACAAAGTGGTTGACGGTACGCGACATCGTTACGTTTGGCGTACTATAGAAGCCTTGTCAGATAGAGGGTGGTTTGCTATTGATGATTATATCTGGCATAAAACCAACCCTATGCCGGGCTATTGGCCTACCAGATTAAGAGATGGATGGGAGTATTGTTTTCATTTGGCAAAATCAAAACGTCCATTTTTTAACTCGGATGGCGTAAGAAAACCTATAGGCGATTGGGTGAACTCTCGGCTTAATAAACTTGGCAAAAATGACCTTAGCCGCCATAATTCTGCCACAAACAGCGGCTTTGGTCGTGATATATCAAAGTGGGTGGATAAAAAGACCGTCTTACCATCTAACGTCATTAGCGCTGCTGTAGTGGGAAGGAACAGACGGCATCCGGCAGTTTATCCGGTAGAAATACCCTCTTTTTTTATCAACTTACTTTCTCCTGAAGGCGGCTTAGTAGTTGATCCTTTTGCTGGAAGCGGAACCACTGGTATTGCGGCGCTGAAACTTGGCCGAAACTGTGTATTGATTGATAACAATGAGAAATATTGTATGGAAGCGCAAAACAGATTGCAACAAGAAGTCAATGGACTACATCGGACAAATGGACGCATTTCGGCGTCTCAAAGCAAAGATATTACGCAATTATCACTTGAGGCAGACCTTCAACCGGCTTTGTTTGGCGATTGACTATAGTTGAATTGAATACAAGAAGGGACCAATATTATGACCATAATTCAACCCAGAAAACGACTATCATCAGGAGAATCCACTCTGGATAAAATGATGGGGGGAGGATTTATTGAAGGGAGCGCCACGCTCATCAGCGGCGCGCCGGGTGTGGGCAAAACCACCCTGGGAATACAGTTTCTGGTCGACGGGGCGGCCAATGGCGAAGCCGGAATACTGGTCACATTTGAAGAATTTCCGGCTTCTTTGCTTCGTGACGCCAAGAATTTGGGCTGGGATTTGCAAAAGCTTCAGGAAGAAGGACTGTTGAAAATTATTTTTACGTCGCCGCAGGTTTTCCTGAGCAGCCTGCAAGCGCCGGACAGTCCGCTGGCAGACGCCATTCGCTTGATGGCTCCCACCCGCGTCGTGATAGATAGCGCCACCCATTTCAAACGGATGAACCCTGATCCCGTTAAATTGCGAGACATCTACAACACCGTGGTCAACGCTCTGAAGCGAGAGAATATTACCACCCTGATCCTGGATGAAGACGCCAATATCGCCAAGCCCGGAGATGGGCGAATGCCCCCGCTTCCCTTTGTGGTTGACTCCGTTTTTCTAATGCGTTACGTGGAATTAGACAGCGAAATGCGCCGCGCCCTGACCATCCTTAAGATGCGCGGCAGCCGCCATAACAAAGACATTCGCGCTTATTCCATTGGTCAGGGAGGGCTGAAATTAGGAGAGCCTTTTGAGGATATTCAGGGTATCCTGAGTGGATTTACCCATCGCGTGAGGTAGCGGGAGATCGGAAAAAAGCGCGGGAGATGAGGGCGGTGTGGAAGCGTGTATATGATTTGAAGCCGGACAGCGAGGCGCTGAAGGAGATTGCGGGGTAAGCGTTCACTCCCCACCCCCCTCAATGCCCGGTAAAGCGGGGCAGGCTCTCCCCCCGTTGACGGGGGGAAGTTTAAAAGCATCCCCTTGATTTCGGGGGGAGGTTGGAGGGGGGTGAATAATTACATTGCGGGTTGGATGGGATTGTTGTAGTAATTTACAGAGGGTGGTGAGTGCAATGGTTATAACATTGGAAAACGCGCAGCAAACATTGTTTAAGTTGTCCCCTGAACGCGCAAGAGCCGCGCTGGAGTTTATTGCTTATCTGTATGAGCAGGATCAGCAAAAGACCGCTCGCCGGCAATTGGTCACGGAAATAGCCGAAGCGCGACAAGACTACCAAGCCGGAGAGGTTACACGCGGAACTGTTGACAATTTGATGGCAGAGTTGGAACGATGACAACCCTGCTTTGGAGTTCTGCGTTTACGCAAAAATTGAAACGTAAAGTGCGACGTAACCCGGAGTTGCGGGCCAATGTGGAACAAACATTGCGCCGGTTGGCGCAGGACCCTTTTGACCCATCGCTGAAAAGCCACAAGTTAAAGGGTGAACTTTCCGGGATATGGGCTTGCAGCGTAAAGTATGATTTGAGGATACTTTTTGAATTTGTTTACAATGATGAGACGGGAACGAAAGAAATCTACTTGCTAACAGTGGGTGGGCACAATGAAGTGTATTAAACGCGCAACCATTTTCCTTCCCCAAACGTGAGCCTCCAAGTGTAAATGATATTAAGAGGGTAGTATGCAGAAATTAATCTTGGCAGCGCTTGTCGTTGCGCTTCTTGGCGGTCTGGCGATAGGCGCGCAAGCTTCGCTCAATAGCGCCGCCGGGAAAATTATGGGGGCTACTCTGACCGGATTATTGGTCAACTTCCTTGGCGGGGCAGCCGCGGGTCTACTTTTGCTTGTGATCTACCTTCGGCAAGGAAAAGCTTCCTTCTCGACTATACAGGCCCCAACCTTGGGAATAATCGTCGTCTCGGGGCTGCCTGGAATTGGTATTGTTGCGGGTATTGCCTATGCGCTGCCTAAAATCGGTATCGCGGCTGGCCTATCAACAATTATCGCCGGTCAAATGACGGTGGCTGTTTTGGTGGACACTTTCGGTTTAACGGGTGGACAACCTATCTCGCTGAGTTGGAGCCGCATTGGCGGACTTGGGCTATTAGCGCTGGGAACGTGGGTCATTTTGCCCAAAGGGTGATTCAACCCAATTATAGATTCAAAATAGACAATCTTTCATATCCCAACACCACCCCCAACACCAACACCCCCGCCAGCGAAATCCAAATCCCCCACTTGAAACTAACAGGCTCAAAACTCAAAACAAGTTGATGCTGCCCCGACGGTACGTATACGCCCTGAAAAATGTCGTTGACGCGATAAATTTCAACCGGCTGACCGTCCAGCTTTGCCTGCCAGCCGGGATAGTGAATATTGCTCAACACCAGCATCCCCTCTGCCGAAGTATCTGCGTCAACAACCAGCAGCCCGGGTTGAGATTCTATCACCCGCGCGACGGCCGGCAACTGACCGCTGACCGCTAACCGCTGACCGTCGTCCGTCGGCGGTCGTCCGTTGGCGGTCATAACCAGAGCCGTCGTCTTCAGATCGGTTTCACCGCTGGCTAAAATGCTGATGTCGTCGCCGGCGATTATCTGATGGACAATTCTGGCGCGGGGGAAGGGATCGCCGACCTCAAAGACCTTTACCCCGTCGGCTTCGTAGCGGCGAGACAGGCCGGGACCGTCAATGTCTCGCTCATCCACCACGTAGCGTACATTCATCAACTGCCAATATCGCCAGGATGGCAGCGCCTCGGCAAAGGCGGCAGCGTCGCGCAATTGAAGCGGCGTGTTGCCGGTGATATCTTCCAGCCCGTACACCGATGCGGCGTTATTCCCCCCCGATAGCAGCCCTCCGCTGGCAATCCTCACCGGCTGCGGCTGATTGGCCGTGTGTTCAATCAAGAATTGACTGACACCTGTTGGCGTAAAAGGCGTTCCCGGTGGTCGTTTTTCCAGATTGAACTGCCAATTTACGCTGAATAGATTGAAAGCCAGCCAGCCCGCAATCAACGACATTCCCCACCAGCGCCGCCATAAGCGTTTGGAGCGCAGCGCAATCAGTAACAAGCCGCCGCCAAAAATAATCAGCCCAAAGATGTGGTGTCGCAGCACGCCGTAGAACAGGTTAATTTCATTCCCTTGCGCGTTAGCCGCCACCGAAGCGTAAATATACAGCCCGGTCAGCGCCAAGGCTCCCCCGCCAACCCAATACAGGGCGCGTTGGTATTTTTGCCACCCTTGCCGCAGCGAACGCGGCAGCGGCAAACCGAGCGCCAATGCGCCATAGCCGCTCAACACAGCGGCGGAAAAGGCGTACAGTAAAAAAATCCGCTCCTGCTGCCTCACCGCGTCGAATCCGGGAGTAAGCAGGTAGAAAAGTGGATACAGGAAGGTGTTGCTGCCAAAAGCCAGCAGCATCGCCAGCAAAGCCACGCCAAGCCAGAAGAAGATTGTCCATTTAGGGATAACAAATTGGCTTATCCGAGCAGGATTTCGCCCCCCTCCAACCTTCCTTTGGTCGCCCGCTGGGGGGAGGGCTTTTGCCTCCCTCCCAGCGGCGGACGAAGGAAGGTTGGAGGGGGGGAGAGACTCACTCGCCATAACCACCGCCGCGCCAATCAGCATCAGCGTAAAAATCCCGACATACTCCGGCGAACCGCCAAAGTAGCCCGGATACAAAATCGAAACCAGTTCGCTCAAGGGCAGCCCGGCGGAGACCGCTTCAAAAGAGAGCTTCGCCCGCAGTGAACGTCGAATGAATTCCAGCGTAGGCCATAGCTGCGCGGCGGAGATGAGCAGCCCCAAAACCAGCGCAAAGAGCCAGTGCAAAAGCAATGAACAATGAACAGTGAACAATGAACAATGAACAAACCTGAAACCTGAAACCTGAAACCTGAAACTAACAACCCGAAATATCGTGTAAGCCAGACTCAAGTACGCCACGTACATCACCGTCTGTGGATGACCGGCCAAGATTGCCAGAGCGAAAGCCAGACCGGCCCAAGCGGCGGCAGCGAGAGAGGTTTTCAGCGGTTTGGCGTCTGAAACGGCGTCAAGGCTTCGGCTGAGAAGCCACATTAGCCAGGGAAGCCAGGCGCTGACCTCTAAAATGGCGAGCTGCTGCACGGGGAAGCCGGTGAGATAGCCGCTGTAGGTGAAGACAAGCGAGACAATCACCCCCATAAACCGCGCTGATTTCAGACTTGCGCCGCTTCGCCGGCCCCAGTAGCGGCCCAGCAGGTACGAGCCCACGCCGGCAATGGCAAAATGAAGGATGACCTGCCACTCCAGCGCCCGCAGGGGAAAACCCGCGCCGCCCCAGCCGTAAGCCAGCGCCTGAATAACGTGCGGTGGATAGAGCGCCCCGGATTGAATATCGGCCAGCGCGGGCTGCCCGCCGAAGAGCGCCGGATTCCACAGCGGAACGCGCCCCGCCGCCCACCGGTTGGCGCTGAAGGCGCGCAGGGGGAAATATTGCTCGGTGAAATCGCCGGATACAATGCGCATCTGGTCTTCCGGGGTTGGCGTGATAACTCGCCAGAAGAAGAGCAGCGGGAGCAGGACGATGATGAGGATTATGAGGATGTCGGGGAGGGAGCGTGGGCGTTTCATCCAGGAACGTGTTGCAAAACTATATCTTCGAGCATATCAAGATTTTGTAGATTGACGAAATAATGGCATTGATCTACCAGGCGTTCCAGATCTCGCTTACGAGCTAACCAACCGCCGCCATCAACAAAATTTACAAAAACTCTATTCTCTTTATGGCGGCTATTTGACACTTCAATACTGGTATATGCAGCAAACATATCACGCGCTTTTGTGGTTTGCCCGCTGCTGGTTGTTTCCTGAAAACTGCTCATAATGATGACCCAGGGATCTTGTAATGTGGGTATCGCGAAATCTAAATCAACATTGATAAATCGAGAACTTCCTTGTTCATAGCCAATACCGTGTTTTCTTTTTATTTCCTTGAGTTTCGCCTGTATTTTGGCTTCAACTTTGTATCCCTTTCGCCCGCCATAAGTGCCAATCAAAGCTTCTTTGTAACGCACTTCTCGCAGGGCAGGAGGAATGGCTCCGATTTCACGATAGATCAATTTATCCAAATAGTAACGTGGAATGTACACTGATAATTCTTGGTCACGCTTTCCATCGAGCAGCAGATTAGCAACCAATTCTACAAAAGATGGCGCATTGGCTAACTGGCGTTTAATCTTGGCAGCGCTCCACTCGCTGTCAAATTCGTCAGAAATTCGACCTGTCTTACGCAAAAGCGAGATAATTCGCATAAACTTTTCATTGGAAAGCCCAATATCCCGCAAAATAACATCAAGCCCATCAGGATCGTCTGTTAGAAACGCAATAACATCTTGCGCGTCTTTCTCTCCTGCGCCTGCAATATGTGAACTTTGAGATAAGCGGAGTAATCCTGCTACTTTCTCATCAATTTCATCCTCAAGCTCTTCGTCAACAAAGAAAATGGTTGAACTGTCCCAAGCTTCTTGAAAAGTTAGCTTTCGAGCTTCCATTAAGATTGCATCTCCAATTTTGCAGCTTTAAGCGCTTTTCCCCAGGTGGGGAAGGATTTCAAGAATATGTCCAGATCATAGCGGCTTTTTTCTTTTACATCTTCAGGCGTTGGTAATCTTCCTAAATCTGAAGTCAACTGACGTAATTCCAGTTGCAAGGCTTTTTTGCTTACAGCCCGTGATTCCTGTTTGACGCTCTGGCGCTGTATTTGTCCTGAATTTTCAATCTGTTCAATTTTACGCTGCATAATATTTACATAGTCAGCGTCAAGATCAATGGCAATATACCGGCGGCCTAACTGCAAGGCTGTAACGGGCGTTGTGCCGGCGCCTCCAAAGGCATCTAATACAACATCGCCCGGATGTGTTGCTAAACGAATGATACGGCTCATAAATGGTTCTGGTAATTGACAAGGATGGTAGTCGCGGTCTCGCCGGTGTTTGATACGGTGGACATCCCACCAAATATCATTAAGGTTTGCTTTGTCATCATCGCCCATCTTCTTGCGCTGGCGAATACAGGATGCGCGCAAACAATAATGGCGGGCGTCAATCGGGCTTACCGCTTCATAATTAAAGGTAAAATTAGTGGGGTGTTTGCTATAAAATAACAGGGCGTAATGGGCGGGCATAACCTTGCCGCGAGGTTCCGACAAGGCATCCCAAACTATCCAATTTTGGAAGTGGAGACGCCGGTTAAGAAAATTGGCGTGATGCAAGGCCCAGCGAGGTAAATTAAGGACAAAAAGAGAGCCTGCAGGCTTCAATATCCTGGCGTATTCAGCCAACCAGGTATTGCACCATTCGATATATTTATGCTCGGCTTGCTCGTCGTCATAAACTGTATAATTCTTGTCCAGATTGTAGGGGGGATCCGCAAAAACCAAATCCACCGATTCATCGGGATACTGCCTTAAAATTTCGACGGCATCCCCTTGATGAATAACGTTATACAACTTGTTTTTGTCAACAATGGGCCTTTCGACTTCACTCAAGCTACCTACTGAGCCCTTCGGCAGGCTCAGGAGAGTCCCTGCCGAAGTGACAGGCCTGATTGTGGGAGAGGATACTTTACCATTTTTTGCCGCTGTTGATAATGGAAAACCGGGCAAAACGTACTGGGCGCGTGATTCAGCTAAACGCTTCCAGAGAAGCGCTTCTACAGGGCCAACTAATCCGCTAATTTCTGCTAAAGGCGTATTGATGAGTTTATCTTGTCGCCTTTTTTTTGAAGGATGAAAATCGAGCATTTGTATTAAAATATCAAATAAAGGCTTGGAAATCTGGCTGTAATTATCTGTTGTGGGCAAGTCTTTAATGACATCAGAAATTACATACCCCTCCGGATTCATTAAGTGAGCCTTGCCGCCCCAATCTTTTAATGTGCGTTCACACGCTTTACAAATTTGATGAGGAAAGCGAACTTGTTTGATATTGAATCTTCCCTTTCCTTTGGTGAACAACATAACCCCGGCATGAACGGATGGCAAGCGCGCAGCCTTGGAAAGCGTAGATTCAATCGCAAACCAATATTTGAAAGTGAGATGTTTTTCCAGATATACTCCTAATTCCGGGAGAATTTTTGGCCGTCCTTGAACAAAAAGAAGGCCGCCATTTTTTAGAACGCGCGTAGATTCTTGCAGCAGTGAGAACAACGTTTTCCTGTCGTCCGTATCCAGCGCTCCTGTTGCCAGGATGATAAACTCAAGAGAATTTGAGTTTTGGCCGGTCAGCCGTTCCAGTAATTCACTATGTTGCGCATACGAGACATTCATAATATTTTACACCCAGTGATTTTTATACCTTCAATTCACGTACATATTGTACGTTTAGCCAATCGTCTTGTCAATCATCCTCACAACCCCCTCAAATCCCGCCGAGAGAGATACGCAACTCTATCACCTGCATCGGGAATGGAAGCGGCGATGGCGTCGCGGTCAACGCGAGACAGGCGGCGATACCAGGCGGCTTCATTTCTGGCGTTCAGCGCTGCGTAAACGCGCATCAAGGCCATTCGCAGGGAAAGGCGCGCCGGAAGCAAATTGGCGTGGGCGGCCTGGGTTTCCAGTTGCTCAAGCAGGGGAATGATGTGGTGCGCCTGCTCAGTAGCCTGATCATACCTGGCGGCTTCTACTGCCGCGCTGATGTAGTCGGCCAGCAGTCCTCGCTCTCCGGCAAAGGCCATTGCGCGGATAATATCTTGTTGCGCCGCTTCAAGATTGCCTTGTTTGCGCTTTATTCTGGCCTGACTGAGATAAACCGCCACAAAATTGGAAACATATAAATTCTGCGACCCTGACAGCGCCAGATCAAAATAATGCGCTGCCCTCGCTAAATCTTGCTTAAACATCGCCAGCAGTCCCAAGCCAACCTGCACGCTCAGGCGATGCGACTGAAAAGCGCTGCGCCCCGCCAGTTCCCGGTCAAGCTGATGCAATCGCTCACCGGCGCGCGCCAACTGGTTCCAGCGCATATCCACGTAGGCTTGGTGAATGCGCCCCCACACCACGGCCCATCGCAAATGAGGTGTATCTTCAACCAGTTCCAGCGCCCGCGCCAGCGCGCGTTCCATGCGGGTGTAGTCGCCGCGCAGACCGCAAAGTTGAGCCATAAGATGATAACTGGTGGCCTGATAGCCGGGCTGGTTGTACTCTTCTGACAGGTGGGCGGCGTAATTCAGCACCGTCTCAGCCGCCTGGGTTTGGCCTTGTAAAGTCAAGGACCATCCGTAAAGGTTAAACGGCTGGGCGGCTTGTTCGGCGCCCAGAAAATGAGTGATCTGCTGCCAGGAGAAATCCAGCTTCACCGGATGGGGGGTGAAGCCGGGCCATCCGGCGTGCGTCCAGGCGGGAGGATTGACCTGAGTAGAAACAAGCAGATGCAGCCGCTTTTGCGCGTCGGCAATGACTGAAGGCGTGTTATCCGGCAACTGCTGCGTAACGCGGGCCGCAATTGCCGCCGCCTCGTCAATCTGTCCGCTCAAGCCCAGCATAGAAGCCAGACGATATTGCGCCATCAGCGCCGACGCTGGTAAGCGGTTTTGCTGCGCCCATTTTCGCCACGCTTGATAAGTATTGCGGGCGGCGTCCCATTCCGCCAATGATTCCTGAGCCAGCGCCAATCCTAAATACGCTTGCTGAACCCAATGCGCCAGTTCTTGATCCGGCGGCAGAAGATCGGCTGTTTCTATAGCCTGCCGATAGTGTTTTGCCGCTTGCGCATAACTGAAGGCGCGCAATGCGTACTCGCCGGCCAGCGCAGAAAATATCACCGCCTGCTGCCGGTGCGACGCGCCCGCTTGCAGACAGTGATTGGCAATTTCAGAAGCTTTGGCGTTAGATCGCGGGCCGTAAAGGGCTATCAGGGCATCGCTTACGCGCTGATGAAGGCGCTGTTTGGCTAAGGGGGATAGTTTAGCGTAAATGACTTCTCTGGTGAGATGGTGGGAAAAGTCCAGCCTGCCGGGCGAGACTTCGTTCAGAAATTGACCGTGCAGCAAGATGGTCAGGGCCGGCAAAGGGTCGGTGGTGGCGACGGTTTCCAGCAGGTCTACGGAAAAATCCCGGCCAATGACTGCTGCAATGTCAAGAGTTTGTTCGGCTTCGGGAGGCAGATGTTCCAG
>DUEH01000200.1 GCA_011192195.1 Chloroflexota bacterium
CGGGTGAGTAACCTGGTTGCCTGTGGCGCGGCGGGCGGTATTGCCGCCACCTTCAACGCGCCCATTGCCGGGGTTATTTTTGCTCTGGAAGTGATTTTAGGCGGGCGCTTCAGCGTGCGCTATTTTAGTTCGGTGGTTGTTTCGGCAGTGGCGGCCAGCGTGGTGGGTCGGGTTGTCTTTGGCGATATCCCGGGCTTTGTCATTCCCTTTGAATATGGCATTAATAGTTTGTGGGAATTTGCTTTTTATCCTCTTTTAGGCGTGTTGGCAGCGTTGCTGGGCGTATTCTTTGTGCGTCTACTCTACGCTTCTGAAGACCTGTTTGATGACTGGAAACAAGTCCCGGAATGGTTCAAACCGGCGGTTGGCGGCGTGTTACTGGGCGCGCTGGCGTTGGCATATCCCCTGGCAATGAATGTCATTCAGTGGCATAGAATGCCGCAAGTCTTTAATGTTGGTTATGACATCATCGAGACGGTTTTAGCCAATCAAATGGCGCTGGCAGTGGTTTTGGCGCTGCTGGTGTTGAAACTGATTGCCACCAGTTTGACCTTGGGTTCGGGCGGTTCAGGCGGCGTGTTTGCGCCTTCGCTCTTCATGGGGGCTATGCTGGGTGCGGCTTTTGCAATGACCGTCAATCTTCTATTTCCAGAGGCGGGTTTACTGCCCGGCGCTTACGCCCTGGTGGGCATGGCGGCTGTGTTTGCCGCTGCCGCGCACGCGCCCATTACGGCGGTGTTGATCTTATTTGAATTAACGGGCGATTATCGTATCATTTTGCCATTGATGCTAACCGTTGTGGTGGCAACTTTGCTGGCGCAGCACTTGTTGCATGGCGAATCAATCTACACTCTCAAACTCACCCGGCGCGGCGTGCGTTTGCAAAAAGGGCGCGATATTGACATCTTGCAGAGCGTTTTGGTAAAAGAAGTGATGACCCACAACGCGCAGACGGTTCCTCTGGATATGACCCTGTCTGATCTGGTCGATATGTTTGCCCGCACGCACCATCACGGATTTATGGTTTTGGATGAGCGCGGAAAATTGTGGGGCGTGGTAACAGTAGGCGATCTGGAAGAGGCGCTGGAAAAAGGGAAATCGCTTGATACAAAAGTGGAAGGGGTTGGCACCTCCTGGCCTCATCTGAAAGTCGCCTTCCCCGATGCTCCCATCGGCGAAACGCTGGCGCAAATGGGCGCGCGTGGGTTGGGGCGTATGCCCGTTGTCTCCAGAGATGACCCCTATCATTTGATTGGCCTTATTCGGCGACAGGATATGATCCAGGCCTATGATCTGGCCTTGACCCGACGCGCAGAAATTCAGCATCGCACCAAACGGCTGGAGGAAAGCCACGCTGAAGGCGCTGAATTTGTGGAAATCTTCTTAAATGAAGGCGATAAAGTGGTGGGGAAAACGGTTCAGAAAGCGGCCCCCCAATTTCCGCCGGATAGCGTCCTCATTTCCATTCGCCGCGACGGACGATTAGTGGTTCCGCACGGCAGCACCGTCTTTCAGCCCGGCGACCACATCACCGCCTTTGTGCGCACGGAAGACGCAGAAAAGCTATTTCACTGTTTGCACGGGTAACTTTTGAGCTATCAGCTTTTGGCTGATAGCTACCCTCTGGGAGGGAACCATGTCACTTTCATACGACAAAATCAAACGCTTCCTTTTTGGCGAAGCTTTCCCCACGCGGGCAGAAATTCATGAGCGTCTGGATAAAGTGCGCGCTCTGGCAATTTTTGCGTCCGACCCCATCAGCAGCAACGCCTACGCCACCGAAGCCATTATGAGCGTGCTGATTCTCATCAGCGCCAGCGCGCTGTACCTGACCTTGCCCATCGCTCTGGCCGTGATGACTTTGGTGCTGCTGGTGGTCTTTAGCTATACCCAGACTATTTTGCACTACCCTAAAGGCGGCGGGGCCTACATTGTTACCAAAGACAATTTGGGGACCACGCCTTCGCTTTTTGCGGCGGCGGCGCTGCTAATTGACTACATCCTCACCGTGTCGGTCTCTATTTCAGCGGGCGTGCGAGCCATTACCTCAGCGCTGCCGGCCTTGTATCCCTACAGCGTGTGGCTGGCGCTGCTGGCAATTTTCCTGCTCAGCTGGATCAACCTGCGCGGCATCAGGGAAAGCGGTTCCATCTTCGCCCTGCCTACCTACGCTTTTGTAGGCGGCGTGCTGCTGGTGGTACTGATTGGTCTGGTGCGCTTGTTTGGCGTGTTTGGCGCGCCGCCGCCTCTGGCGCCCGCGCCGCATGAAGTTCCCGGCGCAGCCGGATCCGTGAGCCAATTTCTGTTTTTGTGGCTGATTGTACGCGCCTTTGCCGCCGGGTGTACCGCACTCACCGGCATCGAGGCCATCAGCGATGGCGTTGCCGCTTTCAAGCAACCGGAAGCAAAGAACGCCGCTCAGACCATGGTGGCAATGGGCGTTATTGCCATGACCCTCTTTGTGGGCATCACCTACGTGGCTACGCATCTCCACCTCATCCCCTACGAAGCGGAAAGTATCCTGTCTCAACTAACACACGCCATTACGGGCGGCATACCGGGCGGCGGGTTTATTTACGCCTGGGTGCAATTCTTTACCATGATGATTTTGATTTTGGCGGCCAATACCGGTTTTCAGGATTTTCCTCGCGTTAGCTCATTTTTGGCGCAAGATGGGTTTATGCCGCGCTGGATGCAAAATCGGGGCGATCGTCTGGTGTACAATTACGGCATCACGGTGCTGGCTGTTGTGGCTTCGGTCATTGTGGTAGCCTTCAACGCCAACGAAATCAGAATGTTGCCTCTCTACGCGCTGGGCGTGATGCTGGGCTTCACCCTGTCGCAATTGGGGATGGTGAAACTTTTTGGCAAAATCAACAAGCTTAAACCGGGCGAAACCGCGCAAACCGGCGTCACCACCATCCATTACGAAGCATCGGCCAAATGGAAACGTCTGCTGCCCGCTTTTGGCGCTTTAGTCACCTTTATTGTGTTGGTGGCCCTGACTTTGACCAAGTTTATGGAAGGCGCGTGGGTGGTGGCGCTGGCTATTCCGCTGGTAGTGTGGATGTTCCGTTCTATCCGCAGCCACTACAATGCGGTAGCAGCAGAATTGAGCGTAGAAGATTTTGACCCTTCGCAGATGCGCTGCTTTGCCGATGTGGTGATCATCCCTATGGGCGATGTCCATCGCGGTACGCTGCGCGCTATTCGCTATGCCCGGCGTTTTTCAGACAACGTGCGCGTAGTGGCTGTTTCCACCAATGACGAGACGCACGCCCGTATTCAGCGTCGCTGGGAACGTTTTTCTGAACTCACTGCCGACTGCCAGTTGATTATTATTGACTATGAGTACCGCGATATTTTAACGCCGCTGGTTGATTACATCACCGGCGTTACCAACCAGGAATACCCAGGACAGTTGATTACTGTTGTTGTGCCTGAGTTTGTCCCCGAATCAACCTGGGGGCATCTGCTGCACAACCAAACCGCCAATATTTTGCGCGTTAGATTACTGGGTATTGAAAACGTGGTACTCATTGACGTCCCCTACCATGTGCATAAACAGACAGCGCAATAAACCACTGAGCGGTGAAGTAGGTCGTCAGGGTGAGCAAGCGCGCCGCCAAAAAAGGGTCTTGAAATTTATTGAAGGCCAGGAACGAATCGGAAATAGCGAAGAGGATTGCCCCGATGAGCGCCAGCAGCGCGTCTTTGCGGCGGGTTTGAAGCCAACGCTCCCAGGCTCGCCAGGCCATTGTCATAATGACAACAATGTAAACCAGCACCGGCGCAAGCATTGGCCCCAGCGATGGCGCCAAGAGGATGACCAACAACAAGCCGTAAAGGGCAAAAGGCAGGGGCGACCACCAGACAAAGCGTCGCCAGTGGCCGGCGCCAAAGGCCGCAATGTAGAAGATGTGCGCAACCAGAAAACTGACCAGCCCGGCGATGAACATATCGCCGGGCAGCATCAGAAAAATATCACCGGCCATAGAAAACAGCAGGCCGATGACGATCAGGATTTTGTAACGCGCCGAAACCGCTTTTGTGGTCAGCAGGGCAATGAGCAGGATGAAGACCATAGTGAGCGGTTTGAAGATATAAATGTGATACGCGGGGCCAAGATATTCCGCCCGAATATGCGCAATGGCGGATATCACCGCCAGCGCAGTCAGCAGACCGGCTGTTTTGTTTAGCGCCTTCATTTTGTTCTCTTCCTTTATTTGTTAAGCGCGCCCCGTACATCCACCGCTACCGCGCCTTCTCCGGCGGGAAAAACATACAGCGGATTGATCTCCAATTCAGCGATTTCAGGGGTATCCAGGGCAATTTGCGCCATCCGCAGCATAACATCCACAACGGCTGCCCGGTCTGCGGGCGGCAAAGCGCGCCAGCCCTTGAGTCGTTTTCCGGCAAAGGTGGAATCCAGCAGACCTTTGGCCTGAGAGCGGGTGAGGGGAGCGATGCCGGTGGCTGCGTCGCGCAGCAGTTCCACCTCTACCCCGCCGCTGCCCACCAGTATGAGCGGCCCAAATTGCGGGTCGCGCTTAAAGCCGACAATGACTTCCTGCCCGTCATTTAGCATTTTCTGCACCGTTGCGCCGGTAATGGCTGCGTTA
>DUEH01000201.1 GCA_011192195.1 Chloroflexota bacterium
CGTATTTGAAGCCGATGGAATAAATGGTGTTAAGCGCCTGTCCGGGGATAACCCACATCGCAGGCCAGAGGAGGGAGAAGCTAAGGGCAGCTATCCCGGCCCACAAAAGGCCGTCCAGCACGGTTCGCCCCAGAGTGCGGGTAAAGGGCTCCTCGCCTCTGGCCCCAGTAGCCAGTAGCGACCACAAACCTAAGAGTCCGGCGTAGGGAATGAGAAAAAGACCGGTGGACTTACTGAGCATTGCCACGCCCGCCAGCGCGCCCGCCAAAATCAGCCATCGCCGCCGACGGTCTACGCCAAAGTAGATGATCAGGCTCAAGGCGGAAGTGACAATGAAAGATGTTGACAGCGCATCGTGGTGCAGCGCCCGTGAGAGGGCAACGTGAAAGGGATTGAGCGCGATCAACAGCGCCGCCAGCAGGGGTATCGGCGGTTTGAAGAGTTTACCCAGCAGCCAGTAGACTGCAAGCACAAACAGCGCGGTGATAATGACCGTTGGCAGACGAACCGGGGCAATCGTCCGCCGTTCGACGGGGTTGGTGGGGAGTTCCTGCACAAATTGCAGCAGGCTGCGGGTATCGTCAGCGGGGCGGGTGAGCCATTCCAGGGTGATGCCCGCCGCGCCCGTCCACATTGTTAGCACGCCGGGGTGGCCGGTGCGCAGGGTGCAGGCCAATCCCTGGCCGGGGACGGCGTTGGTTTTAGTTTCGTCCGGCAGCAGGCACTCGAAGTCTTGACTCAACAGGCCGCCCAGAAAGTTGCGCGAACGATCTACCCACAAAAATTCGTCGGCAGTGAAGAAGACATCCAGCCCCGGCAGTCGGACGGCCAGGGCGAGGAGGAAGATGGCTATGGGAATCAAAATCGCTTTATATCTGGACATTTAAGCTAAAATTTTCCACAGTTCGTCACAAGCAGAATGGAGCGACGGCGGCGCTGTTGCAGGCAGGTTATTAAAACAGTCAGTTTTGGCAAAACGCTGAACGTCTATTTTACAGTCACCGGCCCTGTTCAATCCGGGGTAGATTTCGTTTTCGTCTGCTACATCTGTCTTGAAATACTGTATCCAGGTTTCGATATTGCGCTTGGGAACGAGAAGCGCAATTCTTTCGTCAGCAGAGCGCTGTTGCTGAAAATCATCTACCAGCATTTGATCCAACCAACTCATACTGTTAGCTACAGTTCTGGTATCGGCATCCATCACCGCCACCAACGCCACAGTCTGATAAGTCGAGCGGCGGCGATATTCCCTAACCTCAAGAGAATACAGTTCACGCACAAACTGTTCGCCCGCCCCTCGTCCTTTAGGATTCTTTCGCACCCTGATCTTACGCCGATGAACTCCGCGCTCAAGCAAAAAATGCCGTACACACACCTCTTGCTGCGTATCCTCACACAGAATAACAAACTGCGTTTGCTGTTTACTCATTCAACCACCCTCTGGCAACCAATTCAGATATTGGCAAACTTCCTTCTTGCTGTTCGCCAATACGCTTTACCCGCACAGGCGTGTTACTTTGGTAATCAAACCAGTACCCGTCAGACGCAGCCAAATAGTCTATCAACTCAGGATGATGAGAAATGAGCAAAGCCTGCGTTTCACCCGCGCTGCAAAGATCGTAAAGGGTGGCAAGCCAGGGTTGAATTTCGGGTAACGCCAAAAAATTTTCCGGTTCATCTATGCACAGAGTGTAGTCTTCGGACCGAGTGGCGTAGAGCAGCGTATACAAGGCTATTAACATTCGCTGCCCGTCGGATAATTCGGTAAAGAGATAATCGTAACTTCCTTCTTCTCCAGAAAAACTCAGTCCAAGGAAACGATGGTCTACTCCTGCCTCAAGAAATCTAAAATATTCAAATCCATCTAATATTTCTTTTAAGGCATTTGTGATCTCTATCATCTTACCTTGATTCTGAGAAATAGTACGATACCAGGAAACAAAATTCTCCATGTTCGCCGCTAATCTTCTATCTTCCCTGTTACTACCCCCAACCATCATACCAGGAATGATTTGGACAATTAGGAAACGCGCCATACGTTTTTTAAACCAAATCAATCGCGTATTATCATCTCTCAACCGTGCTATGCCAAGCAACGACTGAGGCAAATCAAAAGGAATGATCGGGCCTTCGGAATAATCATCTTGGTAAAAACAGGCGTCTCCCGATGGTTCAACCTTTAACAACGGCTTATCATCAAACCATAAGCGTTCATAATGCACCTGTACGCGCTTAAACGGTCGCTCTATCTCGTGCAAAATGGCAAGTTCATATTTGTACGTTCCACTATTTCCTTCAATTTCCAATTCAAAACTCTGGATTGGAGAATTCTGCCAGCGTGTTAAGTCTTTCCCTTCAAAAAGAGTAGCTACTTTGTAATCTCCACTCACAAAGGCCTGAATTTTCCGGAGCGCATCAAAAACGGTTGATTTGCCGGAACCGTTCGGGCCAAGCAATAAGTTTATCGAATCCAGAGGCAGTTCAAAATTTACCAGTCCTCTGAAATTATCAATGTAAATTCGTTTCAACATCGGATTCCTCCTTAATTCAATTGTTGAGCCAGAACATAGCGAGTGGGGCGTTTTAGCTTCTCCACCTTCTCTTGCTCAATGCCTTTTTTCAACCAATCTCTCATTTGACCAGTACGCAATTCGAACTGCGTTATCAAATCGGCTTCTATTCTGGGTTCTTTTAAGGCGTGGGCCAGATAGGGCCAAATTACGTCAAACAAGTCCACCGCCTCGGTATAGTCGGCCGGCAGCGAAGGTTTCCGGGGCTGTTTAGCATCAGGGGGGTCATTCTTTTCTAGCGGATCAATTCCGGCAGTTGGCGGCGGAGGGATGGCCGATTCAAGTTTTGCATTGACGCTTGTCTCCTCATCTCCTGGTGGGGATAAAACTGGCTTCGCCTCTGGTTCCGGCCTATAGTCGGCAGTTGTTTCGGCTATGCTGAGTTGAGGATGCCTTGCTGATTCCGTGACCCATAGTGTGGACTGGGTTGGCGTCGGTTCGGGAGCTGGAGAGAGGGGAAACTCTCCCAGCCAAGTCTGGAATTTAGCAGGAGCGTTGGCGAATGTTTCCAGGTCAACCGAATTTCCGCCTCGCTGAAGCAACCGTTTGTTCCCCTCGGGAATTCCACTCTCTGAACGCACCAGAAGCGGAACCCACCGTTTTTTCAGGTTTTCAGTCGCGCCATGCCAGGTTCCGCCAGTGGTGTCGGAAGCAACTACCAAACAAGCGTCGCTCAAGGCGTAAATGTACTTGTTCCGTCCCATCGCATTGCCCACAGTAAAGCGAGCTTCGGGGTTATAGGGAGAAATTAGCGTCAACTTGCCGTCTCTAAGCGCCTGACGATACTTTTTGCTCACAGCCTCTTGAGCCAGACCATTCGCCAGGACGCCCATTACTGTCCCTCCCTTCTCCAGAGCGGTCAGCATAGCGTCCCTGTCCACGCCTCTTGCCCCGCCGGAGATTATCGGCGTATGTAAATCAACACATAAGGCGGCGACTTCCCGGGTGAATGACTGCCCGGCTTCATCTACATTGCGAGAGCCAACTACACCCAGTCCGCCTCTATTCAACAAGGCTTTGTTTCCCACGCCGTATAATATCGGCGGCGCTGCTTGCTTGAGTTTGTCTTTTAAACGTTTGGGATAATCAGGGTCGCTGCGGGTCAATATCCACAATCCCTTATTGGTCCAGGACTCTACGGCCAAAGCCATTGCGCCTCCGCGATTCAGTAATATCTGCAAGCGATCTATTGTGATCTTTTTGTGTTTGAAATCGCGCAAGCGTTCAAGCCATCCTGTCTGTAAAAGGTCAGCCGGGCGCATCTTTTGACTCCAAAGCCATTGAGCCAATTGGCTGTACTCGGTTACGGTTAAGGGGCTGGCAGAGGGTATGTCTTTTTTGCCAAAACGACCACACAGCAACAAAATGGCCTGCGTATCGAGATTAGGTACAGGTATGTTCATTGATTATCCACCTCCTGATGTATTAGCCAGAGCTACAGGATAAACAGGTCCGCTCCCGGCTTGCCGGAGCAGCGCCGCAATAATGGTTAGGGTCCAGCGCGAATCAACCATATCATCTACCAGCAGCGCCGGTCCGCTCATATTAGCGTATGGGGTAATGGTAAACGCGCCATCCAGATTATGAGCCTGTTGAAAGCTGTTTTTCATATCTTTTTGTGGCTTGGTTGAGCGCACTTTTTGAACGCAAGGGTAAAAGGGCAACCGCAATGCCTGAGCCAAACGCCGGGCAAAATCGGGAACCAGCCCAGGATTCTTGCGGGAGGGGACAGAGGTTACCCAGGTTGGGGTCGGGTTGGGCTGCCAGTGATCTCGCAGCAGA
>DUEH01000202.1 GCA_011192195.1 Chloroflexota bacterium
AACGCTGTGCCAAATTGCCCAACCGCAGATTGGCGTTGTTAGCAACATTGGCCCCACGCATCTGGAACGGTTGGGAACTATGGACAAAATTGTCGCCGCCAAGCAAGAGTTGGTAGAAGCGCTGCCGGAAGACGGCGTAGCCATCCTCAACGCCGACGATCCTTTGGTAGCGCCAATGCGTCATCACACTCGCGCGCGAGTCTTCACCTACGGCCTCAGCGATCAAGCCGATCTGTGGGCGGATGAAATTGCCAGCGAAGGTCTGGAGGGGATGCGCTTTGTCTTCCATTACAAAGGAGAGTCCATCCACGTGAAAGTCCCCCTGCTGGGACGGCATAGCGCGCATACCGCTTTGCGCGCGGCGGCCATCGGCTTGAATCAGGGGATGCACTGGGGTGAAATTGTAGCCGGATTGCAAGACAATAACACCGGCTTGCGATTGGTAGCGGTTCCCGGCCCCCGCGGTTCCATTATTTTGGACGATACCTACAACGCCAGCCCCGTTTCCAGTCTGGCCGCGTTGAATTTGCTGGATGAACTGAGCGCCCGGCGCAAAATTGCCGTGCTGGGATATATGGCCGAACTGGGCAGTTATGAGGACGAAGGGCACCGAAAAGTGGGCTGCCGCGCTGCCGATGTGGCAGATATACTCATTGCGCTGGACACCAGAGCCAAAAGTATTGCAGAAGAAGCCATCGCCTGCGGATTGAACGCGGAGGCAATTCATTTGGTAGACAGCGCCCGGCAAGCTCTGGACATCCTGCAAAATATTGCGCAGCATGGCGATACCATCCTCATCAAAGGCTCGCGTTCTATGGGAATGGAAAGCATTGTCGCCGGTCTCAGCGTTCGCGCGGGAAGTAGTTGATATGGCTTATTCGCTTACGTTGGGCGCAATTTCATTTTTATTGTCGGTTATTTGGGGCGTCCCGCTGATCAGCGCCTTGAAAAAATACAAAATCGGCCAGCAAATTCGGGTAGAAGGCCCCAGCACGCATCAGGTAAAAGCGGGTACGCCCACAATGGGCGGCTTGTTGATGGTTGTGTCGATATTGCTCATCACCGGCGTGCTGAATATTGGTAACTGGTTGGGATTGACGCTGATTGGTCGCTCGATTTTAGTGCCAATGGGCATTATGGCTTCATTTGCCGTTGTGGGCGTAATTGATGATCTGGCAACAGTAAAATCTTCAATGCGCGGGTTGTCGGCGCGCAGCAAGTTTGGGCTTCAGTTTGTGTTGGCGGCAGTTGCCACGCTGGTTATGTCGCTGGGCGATTTTCAATACGCCAACGCAGTGGCTTTGCCGGGAATAGATAACCTCATCGAACTTAGCCCCATCATTTACGTGCCGGTTGCCATTTTTATCATTTTGGGAACCAGCAACGCCGTCAACTTGTCGGATGGACTGGATGGATTGGCGGGCAGTTTGGCGGCGGTTGCTTTTGTGGCCTACGGCGTGGTTGCCTTTTTGCAAGGGCAAATCTGGCTGGTAGCCTTCGATTTCACGGTAGTGGGGGCCATTATGGCCTTTTTATGGTACAACGCCTACCCCGCCGAACTGTTTATGGGCGAAGTTGGTTCCGGCACATTGGGCGCAACGTTGGCGGTTGTGGCGCTGATGAGCGGGCAATGGTTGTTACTGCCCATCGTGGGCATTATGTTCGTCGCTGAAGCGGCGTCGGTTATTTTACAGGTTGGATATTTCAAATGGACCAAAGGAAAGCGTTTCTTCAAAATGAGTCCGCTGCATAACCATTTTGAGCTTTCCGGCTGGTCAGAAACGCAAATTACCCAACGGTTTTGGTTGCTGTCAATCTTGGCGGCAATGATAGGCATTGCGTTGGCATTAATTTAATGACAGTAGACAGTAGACAGGGGAAATCTTTTCCCCCCTGTCTACTGTCTACCGTTCTACATTCACCACAGGAAAGGGAGAAATTATGAGTCATCTACAATTAGTCAAGCAGAATGGCAAGCCGCGCTCCAACACTTTTAAGCCGGTGCTGGTTCCTCGACCGGAAGAGCAGGCCGCAGCCTACGAGACGGCGCTGGAATTGGTGGCCCAGATTGACGATCATCTGACCAACGGAACCAGGCACTATCGCGCGGCATCGGGCGAGTTACTGCGTACGCTGGATCAAGTGGTCAACGCCATTCTGGACGACACGCTGGTCTCTGACGTAAAAGACTACGGCTACCAAAGAGAACTGGCCTGGGCAGCGTAGGACAATGAACAATGAACAGTGAACAATGAACAATTATTCACTATTCATTATTCATTGTTCATTGCTTTTATGAACTGGCCTGATTTGAAGGTGGTGGTTGTCGGCCTGGCGCGCGAAGGGCTGGCTGCGGCGCAATTTTTGGCGCGGCGCGGCGCGCAAGTCACCGTTACCGATACCAAACCCGCCGAGCGCCTGCGCGAAGAAGTTTCCTTGCTTCAAGGGCTGGGGATTAGCTTTGAGTTGGGCGGACACCCTGACAGCTTGCTGACCCCCACACGCAGCGATTTTCTGGTCGTCAGTCCCGGCGCGCCTTTGAGCAACCCGTTTTTACAGCAGGCGCAACGCAGAGAGTTGCCGCTGACCACCGAAAGTCGGCTTTTTTGCCAACTCTGTCCGTCGCCAATCATCGGTATCTCCGGTTCCAGCGGAAAAACCACCACTACCACGCTGGCGGGTAAAATGTTGGACGCCGCCGGGTACACCGCGCGCGTTGGCGGCAACATCGGCCAACCGCTGATCAATCGCCTGGGGAAAATTCACGCTACCGATTGGACAGCGCTGGAACTGAGCAGTTTTCAGCTAGAATATTTTCACGCCGACCTCAACCAAAACGCCAACATCCCGCCGCAACTCCAGGCGCTTTTTGCGGATTGGGGTCCCAAAATTGCGGCGCTCCTTAACATTACGCCGAATCATCTGGATCGGCACAAGACAATGGCCGCCTACACGCAGGCCAAGCGCGCGTTGGTAGATTATTTGGGACTGGAGCAAATAGCCGTTTTGGGCTGGGACAATCCGGTCACGCAAGAAATAGGCCAACAACTCAAGGCCCCGGTGAGCTGGTTCAGCCTGCGCCAGCGCGTGGAAAACGGCGCGTGTCTGCTGGACGGACAGATTTCGCTGCTCAGGCAGGGCGTTGCGAGCGCCATCTGCCCCGCCGACGCCGTAAAATTGCGCGGCGAACACAACCTCTACAATGTTCTGGCTGCTTGCGCCATCGCCGGTGCTGCCGGCGTGGATGTGGAGGCAATGGCGGCTGTGGTTACAAGCTTCAGCGGCGTTCCGCATCGCCTGGAATTGGTGACGCGGCGCGAAGGCGTTGCCTGGTACAATGACAGCATTGCCACCAGCCCGGAACGCTTGATGGCCGCGCTCAACTCCTTTGACGAGCCAATCATTTTGCTGGCCGGCGGCAAAGACAAAGACCTTCCCTGGGAGGATGCGGCGCAACTGATTGCGCAGCGGGTGAAGCATTTGATCCTCTTTGGACAGGCGCGGGAGTTGATTTTAGAGGCGGTGGAAGGTATGACCGCCGACCACAGACCGCTGACCATTGACGTATACCGCACGCTGGAAGAAGCCGTCGCCCGCGCCAAAACCATCGCCCGCCCCGGCGACGTGGCGCTTCTCTCTCCCGGCGGCACCAGCTACGACGCCTACCACGACTTCGC
>DUEH01000203.1 GCA_011192195.1 Chloroflexota bacterium
CGTAACCATAATTACATTATCACAGGAGCCGCCGATGGCGCGGGGGGTATGGGGGGTGTCCACCCATCTTCCATCTTTCCCGCGCTGCACGCACCGTAACCATAATTACATTATCACAGGAGGAGAAGTATTATGAAATATGTAAAACAAGTATTTAAAATGAAGATAGTTTTGATTACTGTTTTGGGACTGTTGATTGCAGGTTTGGGGTTAGCTGGTTGTGGGGCGAGTCAACCTGCTGTTGAGCCAACATCCGCCCCGGCCGCTGAAGTTGTTGTTGGTCTGGCCCTTTCAACACTTGATAACCCATTTTTTGTCTCGCTCAAAGAAGGGGCGGAGGAAGCGGCTAAACGCACAGATGTGAAATTGGTAGTGCAAGATGCAAAGGATGATGCCGCCCGGCAAGCGTCTCAAGTGCAAGCTATGATCGATGATGGCGTAAGCGCCTTGCTCATTAATCCGGTTGATGGAGACGCCATAGTGGCAACTATTGAAGCCGCCAATGCGGCCAACATTCCGGTATTTACCATTGATCGGGGAGCAGCCGGAGGCAAAATTATATCCCATATTGCCTCAGATAATGTGGCCGGTGGTCAGATGGCCGGTGATTATCTGGCTGAACTCTTGACTAAAAAAGGTAAGGTTGTTGAATTGGAGGGCAGCGTTGGCACATCGGCAGCTAGAGACAGAGGGGCCGGTTTTAATGAAGCTATGGCTGAGTACGCCGACATAGAGATTGTGGCCCGGAAAACGGCTAATTTTAATCAGGCCGATGGCAAGACTGTTTTTGCTCAAATTCTGGCGGACCAGCCCGAAATTAATGGAGTATTTGCCCACAACGATGGTATGATTTTAGGGGCTATTGAAGCTGCCAAAGAGGCGGGTCGGGCCGATGACATTCTATTTGTTGGCTTTGATGCTGTTGATGATGCCATAACTGCCTTAGAGAGCGGCGACTTGGCGGCAACCATTGCCCAACAACCAGCCGAGATAGGTCGTTTGGGTGTGGAAGCAGCCAGCAAACATCTAAATGGGGAGTCGCTGTCTGATGTTATCGCTGTAGATTTGGCTTTGGTGGCTGAGTAGCATGGTAATTGGAGCGGACTGACCTGGCTGGAGGTATCAATGAAACTACATCTATCTATTGGACAACGCCTGGCCCTTGGCTTCTTTGTTATGGGGGCGCTGGTCTTTGTAGCCAGCAGCATTGGGGTTTGGTATTCGATGGTAACTGGCAGGGCGATTGATGCTACACAGCAAGGTATCAAGCAGGTAGAGGGCGCGGTCAATTTGCAACTTCGCTGGTCAGAAGTAGCCGCAGTTGTAGATAACATGCTTTTGACGCGACAAACAAGCTTGGTTGAGCAACAATTGGAAAATACGGTAAATGAGTTTAACGAGCAGTTAATTGCTGTCCAAAATCAACCGTTAGGACAAAGCCCTGAAGTTGTTGCCCAAAACCAGAAAATTGTTGGTGATTTGCAACTTCTGGGTGCGGAATTAACGAATATTGTAGCTGAATTAAAAGCAGTTGCTCAAGAGGGGCGTTGGGCCAGAGCTCAAACGTTACGCCATACCGAATTGGCTTCAATTCAACGTCGCTTTGATGAAGCTATTGAGCAGCTTAGCGCCAATATTCAGGCGGAAGTGGATGGGCTGGCCATAGAATCAGGTCGTACTCAAAATATATTCCGTATATATTGGAGTATTACCGTGATTGTGGCTTTGGTAAGTGGGATTGTATCTGGAGTTTTAACCATACGCAGTATCAGCCGGCCGGTTAATGATCTAATTGAACAGGTAGAGCGAGTTACCCGGCGAGATTTTAGTCCGGTTACGCCTTTATCCCAGCGCGATGAAATAGGTGACCTTTCCCGGGCCTTTGTTTTAATGACTGATTGGCTTCGTGAGTCGTATCAAACGCTGGAACAGCGGGTGGCTGACCGCACTGAACGTCTGGAAACGGTAGCGGAAGTTAGTGAACGCTTCAGCGCCATCCTTAACCTGAAAGAATTGCTGGGCGAGGTGGTCAACCAGTCCAAAGATCGCTTTGGTTACTATTACGCTCATATCTACCTCTTTGATGATACGGGAGAAAAATTAGTGGTGGCCGAGGGTACCGGCGAGGCGGGTGAAGCAATGAAAAAGGCGGGACATAGCATTCCCCTGTCCGCCCCCCAAAGCCTGGTGGCTCGCGCCGCGCGTACCGGTCAGGCGGTGCGGGTTGACAATGTGCGAGAAGCGCCAGACTGGCTGCCAAACCCCTTGCTGCCCGACACCCATTCCGAGATGGCCGTGGCAATTATCCTGGAAGGGCAGGCGGTGGGCGTACTGGACGTTCAATCGGAAAAGATTGCCGGTTTTGACGAAGGGGATGTTGGCTTGCTGCGCTCATTGGCAAACAGTGTGGCGGTGGCTATTCGTAACGCCCGCCTCTTTGAAGAAGTTGAAAGCGCCCTGTCCGAAGCGCGCGCGGCCCAACAACGCTATCAGGAACAGGCTTGGGCCAAAGGAGAAGATTCTGAACAGTACGGCGCTTGTGACTACCAGCAATCTGGCGCACCCTTGTTGGACCAGAAAATTGTAACTCAGCTTGAACAAAAAGCAATGGCGCAGGATAGACCCTTGATTACCACCGTGAACGGGCCGCAAGCGTCAAGCCCTGCCGAAGGCGTCGAAAGGGAGACGGATGGAATGCAGAGCGCTTTATTGGCTCCCATCAAGTTACAGGATCAAACTATTGGCGCTATTCAGCTTCATCAAACAGAGACAGCGCAACAGCGCCAATGGAGTGAGCGGGACCTGGCTTTGCTAGAGGCCGTAGCCGAACAAGTAGCCCAAACCGCTGAAAACCTGCGTCTCTTCGATGAAACCCGCGAACGCGCCGGACGAGAGCAGGCCATCCGCGAAATTACCGACAAACTCCGCGCCGCGCCTAATCTGGACATTCTACTAGAGACCGCCGCCCGTGAATTAAGCCAGCGTCTTGATGTGCCGCATACCGTGTTGGAAATGGGGATAGAAACCCAAAACCTGAAACCCAAAACCTGAAACCTGAAACCCGAAACCCATTTCGGAGACAATTATGACCAAAAAAGCAAAAAGCGGAGCATTTTTTCGCAGTAATGCGGAGAGCGATGAACGTCGCCGCCTTGATGTTATTCCGCGTGTTGCGCCCATTGTTTTAGTTGTGCAAGCCTTGACCGCTGCGGCTTACGCGGCGCTCTATGTTCAAACGGGCGTCTGGCAGATGTTAGCGGTTGGCGCGTTGACCCTGCTGGCAGGCGGCGCAATCTTGATGTCGGCGAGAGAGAGGCGTAGAGGCTCTGCTGACAGCGCAGTGTACTGGGCGCTTGCCAGCGCGGTTATTTTTCTTCCCGCTACAGAGTTATTTTTCAGCGGTTTGACTTATTTGCTGGCAATTGGTTCTTTTTTGCTCTCGATGGGCCTTGTCGGCTTAATGCCTTCGCGACGCAAAATCGGCTGGTGGGTGTTTGTTGGCCTGTTGGGCGCCGGGCTGACCCTTTTCTTCAACTGGCTTGATCCATTTACGCCCTGGAGCCGCTATCATACGGCCCAGTCCGGCGTATTGCTTATCTTTGCTTCTGCGATAATTGGCGTAATTACGCTGATATTTTTTTGGCAGCTTATTCACCTTTATCGGCGCGCCAATACTATCCGTACTCGTCTGCTCATTGCGTCTGTATTGATGGTTTTGCTGCCGGCCATCGCCATTGGCGCTGCGTCTACAATGGCGGGATATTTCAACGGGCGAGATCAGGTGATCAGCCACCTTGGCTCAGTGGCAGTTCTCAAAGAAGCAGAGGTTGATACCTGGCTGAATACGCTGCAAGACGCGCTTCCCTCCTTTATTACCGGAGCGGATGCTGTGCAGCGCGTGCAGGTACTGTTGACAGTATCGTCAGATTCCGCAGATTATCAGGAGGCTTATCGTAAATTATCGGGGCGTTTTCAGCAAAACACTGGACAAGGCGAGCAATTTGAAGAAG
>DUEH01000204.1 GCA_011192195.1 Chloroflexota bacterium
AAGGGGAGTTAGCCGGTCAAAAGCTGACGCCTGTTTTACACGCCAATCACTTTTGGTTTGCCTGGGCGGCCTTTGCGCCGGAAACGCGGGCTTACGGGGTATCATCACTTCAGTAGGGGGCAACAATTGCCCGCTCGCCCCATTGCGGGTCAGGAATTTCAATCGTTGTCATCTTTGCTTCCGGTTCAAACGGAACATTCGTTTCCAACATGTCCTGAGCGCCTGTTTCCAAGGATGTGATGAGTTCATCCCGGGTTTTTTCCTGAGCGTTCACGCCCGGTAAATCAAGCAACCAGCCAATCCACCAGTCATCAACTTGTTTTATCATTGCTCTATATTTCATCGTTACCTCACAAAAGGGATTTGCAGGTCTTTGCAAATTTTACGAGCCAGTTGATCAACTATCTCGTTATGCCTGGGTACTTGCGTCTTCAATGCGCCTCGCTGGTAGATGCTATGCCTCCGGCCCTCTCGCAACAAAAATGCCTGGTATTTTTTCAGGTGTTTTATGAGTTGATTTCTTTTCGTTTTTTAACTCTGGCAAGGAGACTGGTTCGCTTCTCTTGAGACTACCTCGTTATATTCGGGCGGTTACTTCTCGCCGCAAGCGATCCATATCGTAGCCTCTGGGGTCGGTCTTTCTGCCGGGCGAAACATCGTAGTGGGCAACAATCAATTCCGGTTTGATGTGGTATTTACCGGACAAATAGGCCACCAGATTAACTGCCGCCTGGTGTTGCGCTTCCGGGAAAGGGTCTTGCCCGTTGTTCCAGTTGACCATCTCGATGCCAATTGACCAGCTATTAAGGTCCGGGCGTCCCTGCCACTCAGATTTTCCGGCGTGCCAGGCGCGGTGTTCGTTACGCACGTGCTGCACAATGGTTCCGTCTTTGCCAATGGTATAGTGGGCGCTTACTTGCGCATCTGATCGGTTGAACCAGTTGATAACGCCTTGCAAAGTGCCGTTGGCGGTGGCGTGCATCACAATGGCGCTGATTTCGGCGTGCGGACGTCGGTTGAAGTTGGGTGAGCCAACAAATTCGACGGTGGGGCGAGGATTTTTACCGTCGGTAGAACTGGGAACCGTTACGGCAACAGGTACGGAAGCTGCCGGAGAGGTGACTACCGCAGGATGCGGGGTGGATGTAACGCCACCGGTTGCAACTGCGCCTTCCAAAGGCGGAATGACCAGTCGCTGCCCCACCCAAATCAGGCGTGGGTCTTTGATGTTGTTGGCCTTTTGGATCAAAAAATACTTGTGGGCGCTGCCGTATACTCTTTTGGCAATAGCTCCCAGCGTATCGCCCGATTTGACAGTGTAGATTGAGGGCGTTGTAGAAGCAGGTTGTGATGGCGAAACAGGCGCGGGTGACGCGGACGTTGGCGGAGCGGTAACAGGCGCTGGCGGGGCGCTTGGCATTGAAACCGCTTTACCGGCGTAATCTTTCAACAGATCCACCAAAATCTGATTGATAGTTTTTCCATCTGTTACCGCTTTGGATACAGCGCGTTGATACACAACATCATCAATTTCAAGGCCAATTGTTCTGTAGGTCATCATGTGTCTCCTCTGAAAATAGACCGCCGACTATTGACCGCCGACCGCCGAAACTGATTTTTATTCGCTGTGGTGAAACCAGTTTAATGATAACTACTACTGAGAAACACCCTGTATTCAGGCGTGTTTCTTGCCGAATGAGTAATTTTGAAGGATGAAAAATTATAGGCGCTACCTTGAAAATAGCTTTTAGCGGTCAGTTTTATAGCTGACGGCTGACAGCTATTTTATATGAATGATTCTACCGCAATTTTCGCAATAATAAAGCTTGCTGTCGTCGGTGCGAGCTTGTTGGCATAACCTGCTGGAAAGTATTACCCCGCAAGTCAGACAACTTCCATCCTCTATGGCTGCTACGGCAATACCCCCTTTTTTCTTACGGAGCTGTTCGTAGCGAGTCAAAACCTTGCCGTCTATGAATTGGGTTGTAGATTTTCTAGCCTTGCTCAGGTCAGTATTTTCTGCTTGCAATTGGCCTTGTTCACGCAACAGGTCTGCCTGATCAGCTTTCCAGTTAGATTTTGTTTCATCATAAGCCTGCTGCGCTGCTTGATACGCTGCCTCGGCCTCCTCCAATGCTATCATTGCTTCCAGTAAGTCCTCTTCACGTTTGGTTTGCCAACGTTTGGTAGAGGCAATCTCTTCTTGCAATGAGGCCGCTTCTTTTGGATTGACCAGTTTCCCGCTGTAAAGTCGCCTTTCATGCCGGGTAATCTTTTGTTGTAAGCCTTTGACCTCAAGGTCCAAATCGGTCATAAAGGCTCTGGTCTGCCTGCGCGCTGTCTCTGCTGCTTTCAGTTTCTTTCTGACTAACTTAAGCGCTTCGGTTTCAACCAGATTGCTTGCTATTTCATTTAATCGCTTGTTGCTTGCGTCTATTTGACTATCAAATTGCTGCAATTGGTATAGTTGTTGGGTTGAGGGCATGGTCAGCTCCACACAAGTAGACTGGTAGATAGAACAATCCGGAGAACAAACAATTCCAAAGAGATTATAACATAGTTACCAGTAGATGTAAATGCAATTCTTAAGGATTTTTCATCGGCAAAAAAAGTAGTCGTTCACTCCCCTCCACGCCTTCGGCAAGCTCAGGTTGCGAATCGTTGCCTGAGCTTGCCGAAGGCAACTGATTGGGAGCGGGGGGCTGAACGATTACAAGAAAAAAGACCCCGGAGGTTCTTGAAACCCTCCGAGGTCATTAGGTACTGTTAAGTTTGTATTGCCCTGAATGTCTTAGTCGTCGTATCCTTCAGGGGTTCCCATGGGGGCAGATACATCCACGCCCGGTTTCAGGTAAACCGCCAAGGATACTTTGATTGAGGTAAAGTAGCTCATCTCCGGCGGGCCATCTCCGTAAGCGGCCTCTTCAATTTTCGCCTTCACCAGCAACGCGGAAGTTTCGATGTCAAAGGTACCGCCTTCGGTAGCTAGAACGGGGTTAGAATCAGGGGGGAGTTTTCCTCTAAAAACATCGTCTTCAAAGGCGAATTTGCTCATAACGGGTACTGAAATGGTGCGGATGTCGGTTTTGTCAAAGAGCCACACGTCAAAGGCCATCACTTTTTTAGGCGAACCGGCAGCGAATCCCTCCAAAATACCCATTCCACATTCACCTAAAAAGTCGCTGTCGTCTGTCTCAACGGTGAAAGATTCATCAAAACTATCCTGCCCGGCGGTATAAGCGCCAACCCACTGTCGAAGCGGTTCCATTGCTTCGCCATCCTGGGTGACAACCTGCTCCATTTTGGCCTTGGAGGCGTGTTCTTTGGGTCTTTGTTTTGGTTTGATGCGAGTCAACAAGAAGAGAATTATGACAATTACCACAATAACTGCCAGGGTAATCAACAAAACCTTAAGCCAGTTTGTTTTAGCGCCAGTAACTTCTTGCGCGTCTGATGGCGCAACCGTAGCCGGAACAGTGCTGCTGCTGTCAGGCGCTTCAAGGACCTGCCCCATTTTCAGCGCAAAGGCTTCTGATGCTCCGGCAGTAGCAAGACCTGCGCTAACGTCGTCGGCAGACCAGCCTTCAGCCTGAGACAAGGATGATGACAAATCGCCAACCATATCGGCTTCGGTGTCTCTACCGGCAGCCCGATAAGTATCAGATGTCTGCGCCAGTAACGCCACCTTCTCCTGCGGCGAAAATAGCGCCAGACGGGCGGCGGCTGTGTTCAGGTCACGCGTGGTAAAATAGGCTTCTGAAACAGATTGAACGTACGTTTGCTGATATTGCTCGCTTAACTCATTGGGGTGGGATCCGCCGGCATAAGTGACAGGCTGAACCATCCAGGCCCAGACTAATCCCAAAACCAGACCAACAACAAACCCAAAGAGCAAACCAACAATCAAGGGTTTTAAGGGAGATGCGTTATTTGAAGTACTCATAAACCTACTCCTTCTGAAAATAACAACTTTACATATTAAGCGAACTTACACCGATGACGCCTTAAGTTTAGCACAAAAGTAGACATAAGTAAAATTAACCTTGCGTTGTGAGTGCAATTGTCACGCTTGCAGCGCGGACCTATCCCAACAGCGTCAATAAGACGCTTAAAGAAAAAAAGCTAAGTAACGTAGAAAACATCACCACGCCGCTGACAAATTTTGCTTCGCTGCCAAATTCTTCGGCCAAAATCATAGCAATAACGGCAGTGGGCATGCTGGTTTGAATAATGGCAATACTGGCCGTTTGACCGCTAAAGCCCATTAGTTGAGCCAAAAAATATCCTGAAACGGGCGCCAAAAGCACTTTTGCACTGCCTGCCAGAGCAATTAAGGGCAATTGCTTCTCTATCTTCACACGCGCTAATTGCGCCCCCAGCACTACCAACATCAAAGGAACCGCCGCCTGTCCCAATAATTCCAGCCCTCTACTAAGCGGCAGGGGAAGCGCAAAAACACCAAAATTCACCAGCAAACCCAACACAACCGCATAAGGCAGCGGAACTTTGACAATATTTGTCAAGGAATTTTTCACAGACGCCAAGCCGCTGGAGGCCAAAAATATGCCCAGCGTGTTGGCTACAATAGCGGCAGTAGCGTAGACAATGACTGCCGTGCCTATTGCTTCTTGCCCAAAGGCAAAGGTAATGAAGGGAATGCCAAAATTCCCGGCGTTGAGCAAGGCCAGAGATAGAGCAAAGGCGCTTTTGAGTTTTTTCCCCAGCCCCAACAGTCTGGCAGCGCCCCAGCCAATGGCGGCCATTAAGCACATTATAATGGCGGTGAAAAAAACTATTTGTTGTAATTCCTGAGATTGTAAGGTAGTGCGGCTAATGCTGGTCAGCACCAACGCCGGACTGGCCAGATAGACAATTACCTGCGACAAGTTGCGTGTATTGAGCCTGAATTTGTAGTCAAGAATGAAGCCCAGCGCCGCGATCAGCGCAATGGGCGTAATGACGTTGTAAAAAACCTGTAGGAGTTGAAGCATAAGGACAGTGAAGAATGAAGAGTGAAGAGTGAAAAAATTTACTGTGCACTGTTCACTGCATTCTAATTCAGGTTGAATATCTGGTGATCATCTTCGCCCGGGTCATAAAGCAGGTCGTCTTCGTCTTCAAAGGTATCCAGGTCTGAATCAGGGGGAGCAAAGTCAAAGAAGTCATCCATTATGCCACTGAAGAGTAGTAATTCATTCAAAGCCTCTTCGGCAACGGCGCTGATGGCGTCATCAGGGGATGCGGTCAAATTCTCCAGAACTTCCTGCGCTTTGAAACCGCCAATTTGCCCCAGCGCCCATACGGCGTTTTGCAGAACCGCGCTATCCTCTTCCCTGACAATCAACTCAATCAGCTTATCAACAGCCGCTTTTACTTCTAACTCTCCACAAGCGCGCACAGCTTCAAAGCGGATAGCGGGGCTAATGTTGTCCAATTCGGTCAGGATAATGCTTTCCCATTTTGGGTTGTAGCTGCGCCCCATTGAGAAAACGGCGCTTACGCGCATTCGCTCATCTTCGTGGTAGTAGGCATTTTCGATGATCTGCTCAATTCCCTCTCGGCTGGAAAAGGCGATTGCCTCAATTGCCCGACGAATGACCTCGACATCTTCATCAGGCTGTCGAATGGTCTCTAACAATGCCTGTTCTACCACCATTAACGCTGTATCGTCAATTTCTTCCAGTTCGCCCAGATAGATGTAGCGCCCCAAAGCGGTAGCGGCAGCCGCTTTTACTCTACTGGTCTGCCCCTGTTTGAGAAGATAAACAAAAGAGGGTATCAACTCAGACGATTCATCTTCCCACAAGCCGCCAATGGCAATAGCTTGCGTTTCTGAATCCGGATCATTCAAGGCCAATAGAAAAATGGGGTCGAAATCAACCTCAAAACTCTGCTCGGCAATATCCACCAATTGCTGCATAATAACCCGCCGCCGGTCAGTGTCAATGTCAGGCCAGACGGATTCAAGTTCAAGCAGATTTTCTTTGTTCATCATTGACAGGCCGTACAACAAAGCGCTGGTCAAAGATTCTTCACCGGTGATGTGTTGCAGAGATTGGGCAAAACTTATATCTGTATCCATAATTTACCGCCAAAAGTTTCAGGTCTGGTTTTCTCGTTCCAAAACTCTGTTTGAGAACGAGAAACAAGGAAGCGAAAAAAGAAGTGAAAAAAATTATTGCCAAAAGAATGTTCTGGTTTCGCTGGGATCGTTGATCTGGGTTCCGGTCTTTTCTCCATCTTCGTTACTTGTCACTTTTTCTACAAAAACGCGCCACTCGTACACGCGGCCTGTTCCCAGATCGGCCAGGCCGTAATACTGCTCTACCGGTACAACCCAGAAGATTTCTTTGATGTTAGTTCCACCGTAAGCTCGCTCACCGCCTTGCAGCCAGGTCATTCGCACGGCGTACCATTCATCATCTGCCAATTCCCCGGGCGCTTCCCACTCAAATTGTATCCGCTTGTCCCGCTCAAAATGCTCTCCATCCGGGGGGCCAAGCAACGTAATAGCCTCAAAGCGCGGCGTAGGAGTAGGCGTTGCGGTGGGCGTGCTGGTGGGCGCATTGGGTCGAGTTGGTTCTGGCGTGGGGGTTTCAGTGGGAGTTTCGGTGGGGGTGGGTGTTGGCGTAGCGGTAGAAGTGGGTGTTGGCGTTTTGGTGGGCGTTTTGGTGGGCGTTGCCGTTGGCGCCAGCGTTGGCGTATGAGTTACTGTGACGGTAGGCGTATTGGTGGGCGGGTTGAGCGCTTCAGCCACCACTTCCGATTGCTGTTTCACCACTGGCTCTATTTTTACAAAGGCAAAAACGGCGCCCAATACAATGGCAATCAGTAGTCCCAGACTAAAAAAAGGGAAGGGTGCGGCTTTCAGGTTGGCTCCGCAAAAAGAGCAGACTTGCAGGTCTTTGGGGGCCAGAGCGTTACAATTTTTGCAGCGAATAATACGCGGGCGCGGTTTTTTCATTTTAGTATGCGGTTATCTAAACATCCCAGATACGTCAATGGGGTCAGAAACATCGTAAAAGCTGATGACTACCATCAACATTAACAGCAGAGTCAGACCAAAAAAATGAATAGCGCCCTCTTTTTCCGGCGAAATTCGCTTGCCTCGAATGGCTTCGACGATGATGAATAAAATTCGTCCGCCATCCAATGCGGGTAAAGGGAGTAAATTAGTCACGGCCAGGGCAGTACTCAAAATAGCGGCCAAAAATAGAAGGGGGTAAATTTTATTTTCTTCGCGCGATACTTCGACGGCGGAATCGGTGATCCGGTAAATACCCACAGGCCCTACAGGTCGGGCTTGCTCGGCGGGAATAACTTTTTTTAGCACTGCAACAGGGATGGTGATGGTCTGGATAATAATGCTGGCCGTTGCATTTACGCTCGTCATCAACGCCTGACCAAAGGGCAATTGAGTGATGCGCTGACCCAGTATTTCCGGCTTTACTCTTAGGCCCAGAGCAGGAATCTCTTGTTCGCTCAACCCGGCCATAGCCAACTGTTCCAAAGTGGGATGATCCGCTCCCAGCGGTTGCGGTTGAATCACGGTATCAAAAACCTGTTCATCCCGCAAGACGGAAAGCGTGACCGGCTGTCCATCTTTTATTTCCAGATATTGATACATCATCCCCGGCGATTCTATCACCACGCCATCGGCGGCCAGAATGATGTCTTTCGCTTGCAGTCCCGCCGCGTCAGCCGGTAATCCGGGCGACACATCCACTACGAGAAGCTGCGTGTACTGAGTGTGAATACCCACCCCCATCGAGCCTTCGCCAAACGGCGGATTCACTCTGGGAATCAGATTTACCTCACGCTCCGTATCGCCTTGAAGCAGGGTGAGGGTGATCCTTTCGCCTCGGCGAGTGTCAACATAATCCACCAGGTCTTGCGCCGCTTCAATGGCTATGCCATCTACGTTGACAATCACATCATTGGGCTGAATGCCCGCCTGGTCGGCGGGTGAATTGGGGACGACTTCAATGACATAAGTGGGGCCAACCGGCTCTGGCTGACCGGTCATAAACATAATGGTAAACAGGATAACGGCGGTGATCAAATTCATGGTTGCCCCGGCAACCAGCACGGTGAAGCGCGCCCTTTTGCTCTTGCTGGCAAAGCTCCCGGGGGCGGTGGGGTCTTCTTCTCCCAACATTTTGACGTAGCCGCCAAAGGGTATCCAGTTCAGGCTATATTCAGTAGGTTTTTCCAGCGCGTCAATTTTGACTGCCCCTTCTGCTTCGCCGTCGTCGTCTTCATCCTGCTTGATCGCTTCAATTTTTACGGTTTCCATCCGGCCATCGGGGCGGAGTTTCGTTTCGACAATGACTGTCGCGCCTGTTTGCAGGTCTCTGGGCACCTTGGTCTTGCGCCCAATGACCATTTCCTGCCCATCCAGCGTGATTTTTCCTTCGTCCTGCCACACTTTCACGGCTCTGGGCGGATAGCCAATGCCAAATTCTTCGACAACGATGCCGACTTTCTTGGCGGTTATAAAGTGGCCCAGCTCATGAACAAAAATAAGCAGGCTTAAAATCAGGATAAAAACAATGATTGTTAGCATAAGATAGTTAAAGGTGAAAAATGAAAAGTAAAGAAAGAATCAAATCAGTTCAAAAGAAAATTATACAAGGCAAAAATTTAAATGGCAAAAGGGGGGAAGGTTAATTGTTGGTATTCACCAACCGAGTTGGGCCGCCGACGCCGCTGAGGAAGATTTTTTGCACGTTAGCTAAGACGCCGGGCGGCGGCTCTGTAATCCGCCAGATTCATCGAGAGGGAGGAGTTGGCGGCCAATCGCAGGGGGTGGTCACTATTGGCCCAGTATTTGATGAAGGCGATGTTGGAGCAAGCGATGGCGGTTGCGTTACTCGAAGTCATAAGTGACTACGATTTACAATTATCATCAGTTGCGATTTCAACGGTCTGTCCCAATCAATTGGAGGTTCACCGAATAAAGATAGTAATCCCATAATCATCTGTCGAATCTCAATGTTGTGTCTTGAGTTTAAACGAATTTTCTCCGTTGTATATTCCCCTGCGGGGCTAATAGGTTCCCAATAACCTTCCTTATCTTCGAAGTGCATAGAAAAGTTTTCTTTGCAAGTATCAACAAAGCGATAACCTTTTGAGTAAAGTTCTTCTGATGGCCAATGTTTCCATTTTTGTTGATTACACACATGGCACGAGTAGTAGATATTTGTATATTCGTGAATCAGGCTAGAAAACTCTGGTTCTGATTTTGGTTTAAAATGATCGAGTTCAAAGTTTTCTTGACCACGCGCAAAGGTCTCATGCATCAAACAATAAGCGCAACATTCAGAAAAGTCTTCCCTAATATACGATCTGTATTTCCTGTAATTGTTTTCAGAAAGTGCGGGCGAACGGTGAGAGAAAATGGAAGCCATAATTTGTAATCAACTACCCCTGTGGCGTTCTTCTAAGAAGGATGCTCTAACTGTAGCTAAAGCCTCCTTAATTGAAGCATAGTATTTTTCTTCGGCGGCATCAAGTAGGCGATTAATTTGTGTCAATTCATCCAACTCTCTTTTTGTTAATCCCTTAAGGAATTTTTTATCGACAAGTAAGCTATGTCTGATCCGAATCTGTTCAATAAAACTTGAATTCATTCGAGGCTGCTCTATATGCCCTATGTAATCAAGCAACTCACTTTCCAACCAATATGGCAAATTGTACCCCGATAGTACTGCTACATTAATCTGAGCTACTATGGCGTTTAATTCGTTTGAGGAAGTCCGTGAAACTGCCTTTTTTTGATATTGTTGGACCAAATGAACAAGCCAATTGGCATTATCTTCCGCCAATGTTGGCAAAGGGATAGTATATAAATCCCTTATTAAATTGTCACGAGATTTACCTGGCGCGCTTAAGAGAGCGCTGGCAACAGGGCCATTCAAAACAGCGGCTACTAGCTCAAGAGGAAAATTGTTTTTTGCCCAAACACCATGAAATCTTTGATAGCAAACAAGCCCACTATCATCAATTGCTGCAATCGTCCGCCAAGGGCCACCGCTAATTCGGGCAGCATTCACTATAACTTTGGACAGATTCCATGAATAAAGATATGCATTTGTACGCATAGCACTCGGTTCTAAATCCAGATATTTACTACCAGCAATCAGATAGGGTTGCAGCCCATCTCTTACCTTTTGCAAGCCTCTTTCAAATCCAGGTTTAGGAAAATCGGAAACATGTTTAGAAACTGGTCTGTTGTACTCAATCCCGCGATGTATTTTTGTTACATCCTTCAATGTTTCAAAAGTCTTAAAATGCTCTCTTAGATTTTTTATAAGGGGATGTTTCCAGAGTTGAGGCTCATCTTCAATTGGGCCGATTAGCCTCTCTTCGTCCTGCCAAGTCGGTTGACCTGTATCCCAAAATTGAGAATAATCCTTTTTTGAAATAAAAATACGCTGCCAGCGTCGGTTACCTTTTTTTTCCTTATCGCTTGCTAAAACTACAACGGTCTCAACTTCGGAATGTTGGAAGGCAATATCAGGTAAAGCTAGTATAGAGATATCGTTGTAAGTTTCTGTAAGTTTTTGACGAACCGTTTTGTAAATTCGTCCATCGACAAAAGACCTAGGTAAGACAAAGCCCAGCATTTGGGGCGGATGTTCCAATACCCGTAAAATAGCTTCAATCGCCTTATTTACAGCCCGCAGATTTGAATATCTGCTCCTTTCACTATCTGAAAATTGACCGAACGGCGGATTGCAAAGGACAATATTTGCTTTTTTGAGATATTGTTCAAATATTGGGGAGCTAAAAACATTAGCTTCTTCAATTCGCCATCCATCAGGGTTGGGATAATCTGCCAGAATTAATGAATAGCGAGCTACCTCACGAGCAAAAGAATCTAATTCTAACCCATATAACGTATTTACAAAGTATTTATGCCTTTCTGCGCTGGACATATCTGAAGGTAAGAGTGAACGCAGGCGTCCAAGCGCGGCTGTTAAAAACGGCGCGTGCCCAGCAAAGGGTTCAAATACAGTACGGTCAGATGGATTAGAAATTTTCTCAAAAGGCAGTTGTTTTACTACAAATTCCGCTACTTCAGGAGGGGTTGCATGGGTGCCAAGCAACTTGCGCGTTTCGCTACTTACAAAAGTGTTCTCATATACATAAGCAAGCGCTTCTAAGGATAGATTCTGCAAATGAAACCCAGAACGGATTTTGTCCCAAACAAGTTGTTGTATTCCTGTTTCTAAATAAATATTTTCTGGACTTGAATCCTTAAAGTAAAAATTATTGACTTTGTTCAAGGCTAAAACTACATCATCATCCAACCATTCGCCCGGATATTGACGATCAGCAAGTAGTTTTGCAGCAACAAGACGAAAAACGAGTCTGAAAAGCCCCCTGTATTCGTTATCGTCTAAATCTCGGCTTTTTAGCTGTTGATGCGCATTGGTAGCTGCTGATAAAGTTCTACCAAAAAGCCTGTCAAGTTTTAGATGAACCTCACGCTCAAGTACAGGTAACAATCCCCTATCAAAAAAATCAAGTTGTTGCGGTTGGTTATAATTACTGAGAGACTTAGCGCGAAGAATGCTCTCGGGCCCCCATTCTTCACTATTCCTACGGATAGTGTCCGTAAACGCTTCAATTTCTATACGCTCTATTAGCTCTGGATTAACTACATTCATCTTCCAACGATAAATTGTATTATCATGGGGATGCATCACAAAAATATGTGGCGCGCCAAAAGCAGTAAAATTTTCAATTTTGGGGGAATTGCCATTGGCTATAAGCACACCAAAACCAGAGCTTTTATAAGAAGGGGGATGCTGAGCAAATCCGGCTAGGGCAATTTCACGAACAGGATACGAAGGAGATAAGAAATCCGCAAAGGAATAACTATTAATAAGTAATTCTCCCTGATAACCAATTTCTTGGAAACCGTGACGCGCTAGTTGAAGCAGTTCCTGAGTAGAAGACACAATCTTCCCTCTCCTTGTGATTGACTTTCAATATGTATCATTATAGAACTTTTGAGCGATACCGTCAACAATTTTTTGCAAGGACTAATGTTAGGATACTGGGGTCGTTGAAGCAGGAATAAATTTTTCCGCCACGAATTTACTGATCTTCTCTCTTCAAAACTATCGTCGCCAAGGGAGGCAGTGTCAAATTGAGGGAATAGGGATAGTTGTGCCAGGGGGACTCTTCGCTTTGTACGCCGCCTTGATTGCCCATGCCGCTGCCCC
>DUEH01000205.1 GCA_011192195.1 Chloroflexota bacterium
ATGTTTGCTATTCATTGCCGGCTTATGAGCCACGATTAACAGCGACTCAACTGCCGAAATTAGTTTCGGATTTCTGATGAGTTTCCCAGCAGCTCGATTGGAATAAACGATGATGATGGTCGTTCCACTAATTTTATTACCGGTTACCTGCAAGTAGCGGGACAATAAATCTTCTATTCCGATTGGAAAAATATCAGGGAAGTCGGTTTCAATATCAATTACGTTATAACTATTTTGTCTGATGGCATCTCTGATTTGAGTGGCATTGAACAAGATACCGCTTTCATCTACCTGCCTGACCACATCGGTGAGTTCATACCCCTTCCACGTCCATATCGCGGTAAGAGAGGCGAAGCAGGCGTCGCGCTTTTCCCTTGCCTCGCGGGGCGCGCAGCAGATTATCCAGCAGCAGGGCGCAGCTTCGCTCGCTCCAGGAAAGGCTATCAACAAAGGCAGCCGCTTCTTCGCCAAAGAGCGCGCCGCCCAGGGGAGCAATGGTCAACTCGGCGCTTTTGATCCCCTGTTCAAAGAGACGGAAGAGGGAGCGCAATCCCGCTGCCAAAAAGTTACCCGTCTGCGCCCCGTCTTCCGCCACTTTTTGGGCGATGGGTCCCAGGGCGGCGCTGGGCGAATAAGTGTGTCGCCACAGGCTGGTACTGGCAAAAGAGAAGGGTGGGCGGCTGCGCGTGCCCGCTTCGCCGGAGAGGATGAAGAGCAACCGGTAGACAATGACCAGAGCTTCGCGCCACAACAGGTTGGCGAGTTCAGCGTTTCGGGTTTCCAGTCCGCTTGTTTCTCCCTGGAGGAAAGCGTCAAATTCAGCTTGATTGTCGGGATGATCCAGCAACCCTTGCGCAAAGCCCTCTACGGCGGCGCGGGCCTGGGCGCGAAGGTCTTTGGTCACTTTGCCCTGTTTCAAGCGGGCGTCGTTGAGGATGCCGGGGAGTTTGGCGACGCCGGCGGGAGACGCCAGGGCAAGCAGCAGGCGGAAAGCGTCGGGCGGGTCCTTGGGGGCGCAAGCCTTGAAATCGCTCAGGCTGATGGCGATGGTCGAGGCGGCGCGGGCGGCTTCGGAGATGATGAGGCGCAGTTCAACGCCGTTGGTCAACAATCCCACCGCCTCTTTCTTCTCCAGCAATACCCGTTCGGCAATGCGCTGGGGGGTGTAACGGCTGGTCAAGCCTTGTTCCACCGGCGCGTCAAGGTCAATATTGTAGGCCCACGCCCAACAGCGCAGTTCGTCTTCGCCGGCGCGGCACAAAATGCCGCCAGTTTCGTCCCCTTCGCGGGTGCGGACGGGATCGGCGGCGCTCAAGTCGCCGTAGCCCATCGCCCGGGTCAGCGGGGCTAAAAACACGTTGCGCACCCGCACCGCGCCGGAACTTTCGCTTAAGGGTTGGCGCAGCGATTTACTCAGTTTGCGCCAATCGCTTTGGGTAGCTTTTTTGGCCGGTAAGACGCTTTTCAAGGCCCGTTCCAGTTCGTATTGAACATAAAAATCGGGCAAGGCGGGTCCGCTAAAAATTAAAGGCGATAGGTTGAGCATTTGTATGTCCGTTTGCGTAGGGCTATGTCAGCATTAACATTCCCAGTAGATTGACCTCGCCGGGACGCAAATCTGCCCGTTCTTTGATACGGGCAATGCGGCGTTGGTGCGTTTGCTGCAAGGCTTCGGCTTCAATGTAATCTTTGGCGCTCGGTTGCCGCTGCCGGATGAAGGTCGCCAAGCGTTCGGCGGGAGGACGTTCCGCCTCGCCCAAGCCTTCAAAGAGGGGCAACGCAGAGACTTCCGTGGAACCGAGCAATTCATCCACGCGCTGGCGGAACCAGACTTCCACCTCGCGTTCTTCCTGCTTCATTTGGCGGCGATATTGTCCCTCAAATTTACGACTCAAGGCGCCAAAAGTCGCTTCAACGGCTGTTTTTGCCAGTGTGAGGGCCTCGTCTCCCCAAGCGGCAAAGGCGTTCTCCCACAGATTTTTGGTGGGGAGGGCGTCGGCGGCTTGCGGAAGCCACTCGGCGGGTTCGGTCAGGGGAAGGGGGTGTAAATCGGGCGCAATCTTAATCGCCAACACGCGCTCAAATTCGCGCCCGGCGCGGCTGTGGACCCGCCCCAAAAAAGTGACAAGGAGCGCCTTTTGCCCGTCGGGCGATTTGGCGGCGGAAATGCGGCGGTCAAGTTTGCCGCTTTGCCCCAGAGCTTGATGGCGAACGTGTTCAATGGCGCGGCGCACCACCGGATGCGCTCGCCCCAAAAAGCCGACCGGATTCTCCTTTTCATCGCTAAACAGGTTCAGATTTGTCGTCACTTGCAAGCGTCCCCGCTCGGCGTTCCAACCCGGAATGTCTTCCAAACCGTAGCGCCACATCTCCGGCAAGGTAAAACTGATGGTCTCCGCGCCGCGATTGACTGCGCCTCCTTCAGACTGCGCTGCCTGCGCCACAAAGTTGACCAGATCAATATCGCCCGCCTTGCGCCCCACCGCCAACGCGGTAGCGGCTTGATTGCGCGCGACTTCATCATCGGCGGCGGCGCCCGTCTCGCCCAGCCAACGGTGAGTTTTGGCGGTCTGTTCAAAACGGCGCAGGCTCTTGTCCACCTCTTCCAGCAATTGCCGCATTTCTGTTTCGTTGGCTTCGTCCGCGTCGCCGTCGCTCTCTGTAAAATGGATATTTTTACAGTCGCCCCGACTCAGTTCTTCCGTTTCTGTGGTCAAAGCGGCAAACAGCCCTTCTTCCGGCAAACTGCCAATGCCAATCCCCAGCGTATTGGGAACAAAACGGAGCCGGTTGCGTTGGCGCTCATATTTGGCAATCAAACGCGCCAGGATGCGCTCCTCAAATGTGCCGCAGAGATAAAGATAGCGAATGATGGGCGTTTTCCACTGACCGTAGCGGTCAATGCGTCCATTGCGCTGCTCCAGACGGTTCGGATTCCAGGGCAATTCCAGATGGATCAAATGGTGGCAGCGGTCGTGCAAATTCAAGCCCTCGGCGGCGGCGTCGGTGCTGACCAGAATTTGACCGTCAAGCGTGCGAAAGCGGTTTGTGACCCGCTCCCGACTGTGGCGGTCATCCGCCCCCTGAATAGTCAGAATAGAATCAAAGCCTTCATTGTGGAGACGCTGCTGAACCGCTTCCAGGCTCTTGACGTACTCGGTGTAAATCAAAATATTGGCGGATGCCTCGGCGGCGCGGATTTGTCTAATCTGAGCGATGAGCGTATCCAGCTTCAAATCGGGGGACCTTGCGGCAATATCGCGTAGTTGCGCCAACGCATCCGCAATTGACTCCGCTCGATTGACCTGCCGCTGACCGCGCCGGGTTTCGGTATCGAGCAAGCGTAATTGTTGCGCCAATTCTTCAATTTCCAACGCTTCGTATTCCGCCTCTTCGTCCAGAGTGAGCGTGCCAAATCGAGCCAGTTTGCGCTGCAATGATTTTAGCGATTTGCGACGCTGCTTGCGGCTATCCAATTCTTCTTCGGCGGCAGTCGCCAGAGTCTCGAAACGATTATGAACCGCTTCAAGGGTGGCGGCCAGGGCTTGCGTGGTTGAGGTTGACCGTTTGAGCAATGCCAGAAACGCCAACGCATTATCAAAACGGCGCGTACGTAAAGCGCGTTTTAATTCCGGCACAATGAATTGTAAAAGGCTTCGGTGCAAGGCGATGAATGTTTCGTCAACGGCAGGGTTGGCGTGTACCGCTAGGGGTACAATCTGTCGCTCCGGGAAAGCCATCGCCTCGCCCGTTTCAGGATGGGTAATCCTGACGTGCCGTTTCAGGCGACGAACCACGCGGGTCAGATGCGTATCGCTTTTTACGCGCCCGGCGCCGTCAACCAGCGATGGGTCCAACAACTCAAGCAGCGAGGCGAAACTGCGCTCGTAGCCATCGTGGGGGGTAGCGGTCAACAAGAGCAGCGCATCGGAACGCCGCGCCAGCGTTTCCGCCAGCTTTCGGCGCTGTGAAGAGGCGAGGCGCTCGGCTTTGGCGTCGTCGGCGCCGGTTTCGCCGTAATGGTGCGCCTCGTCCATCACCACCAAATCGTAGCTGC
>DUEH01000206.1 GCA_011192195.1 Chloroflexota bacterium
CCCCCGATGACTACCGTCAGTGTTTGCGGGAAGTTGGGCTGACTTACCGGACGTGGGCAATCGCTCATTCCCAGGATTACGCCCTCATCTTTGGTACGCCCATCCCAGACTACGTAGCGCCGGAAACGATCACCAATCCTCCGGCAAAACGGTCTATGCGCGCCATTATCTCGCTCCTGATCGCGGCCGCGCAGGATGGAAAGCTTGATCCCGCCCCAGCGTATACCAATCCTCCCGTCGCCCTGCAAACGCAATTACTGGCGTGGGCGGCCCAGTATGACTTCCCGGCTTCTATCCCGGCATTGTACCTGGCTCTGGCAGGTTGGAGCAGATTTCACGGTCTGGTTCAACTGGAGATTTTCAATCACCTGCGCCACGTAGTGGATGATGCGGCAGTTTTGTATCGGGCAGAAGTGTTGGCTTTCATCGAGCAAGCAGGCATAGTGTAAGCATTTATCATAAGGGGAAATCATTGTCTCAATCACAAATTTACAAATACCTGTATATTACCGCTTTTGCCGCCGCATTGATGTTGGCAGCAATGCTCGCTGTTTCCTTATTTAATGGCGGCGTCACTGCCCAAGACTTTGAGTTGGTAAACGACGTTGACGCCTACACCCGCGAAATCCTGGCCACAGAAAGACCATTGCGTTTGATCCTGACCTTCGACAATCTGTTTCTGGTCTTTTACACAGCCGCGTTTTTATTTCTGGCGATGGCCGTCAAGGACGAAAGGAATGGCTTGATTGTTTATGTGGGGCTGGGAGCGGTTTTGCTTACAACTTACCTGGACCTGCTCGAAAATCACGACATCCTGACCCAGTTGATCACCGCGCTGCACGGGCTGCCCATTGCCCTGGCCGATATTCAGGAGCGAATGGTTTGGAGTCAACTCAAGTTTCACAGCAGCTACCTGGGATTCTTCCTGCTGGCTTTTACGCTGCCTAAAGACACATTCCTGGAAAAATTGCTGCGCTGGAGCCTGTGGTTGGGGTACCTGCCTATCGGAATATTGGTCTACACTTTCCCCCATCCGGCTTTAGGGTTGTTGCGCTATTTGCTTATGCTGGCCGGCTTTCTGATTTTGGGCTGGAATTACTACGTGAGGGACACAAGGAGCTAAGAACTATGCACTATAGCAACCCCGTAACAGAACTCATCAAACAACGCTTCTCCTGCCGAAGCTATCTCAAAACGCCCATCAAAGAAGAACAGTTACAGCAGTTGGAAGCCTATTTGTCCACGACCCAAAGGGTACCTTTTGGCGCGCGGACGCGCTTCAAACTCATCGCGGCGACACCCCAAGACCAAAACGCGCTAAAAGGCTTGGGAACTTATGGCTTTATCAAAAACCCCAGGGCCTTCATCATCAGCGCAATGGAAGATAGCGATAAAGGGCTGGAGGATTTGGGCTATTTGATGGAGCGTATCATCTTGTTTGCAACGGACATTGGGCTGGGAACCTGCTGGCTTGGCGGAACCTTCACCAAGAGCCGCTTTGCCAGGAAAATTTCGGTCAGGGATGGGGAATCGGTACCTATTGTCACCTCTGTTGGATACATAGCAGAGGGTTCTGAAAATGGCATAATTCGTCAACGGGCAAAGGGCGCGCGCCGGCAGCCGTGGGACAAGATGTTCTTTGACCGGCGCTTCGGGACGCCGATTTCGCGCGACGCAGCCGGCGCATACAGCGTACCGCTCGAAATGGTGCGTTTGGGTCCCTCCGCCTCAAACAAGCAGCCCTGGCGGATTGTCAAGGATGGCGCTATCTGGCACTTTTATCTCCAGCGGACTCCCGGATACAGGTCGGGATGGGAGATGAAACTTCTAAAAATTGCCGATATGCAGCGCGTTGATATGGGCATTGCGATGAGTCACTTTGAACTCACGGCCAAGGAATTGGGATTGAGGGGCGAGTGGCAAGTCAGAGAACCTGGAATTGAAAAGCCAGACGAACAAACCGAATATACGGTTAGTTGGGTTGGGGATTAGATTGGTTCAATCTTTAAGATTAAACCAATCTGGTTATCCATCAAATTACGCTTGACGAAGCAGTAGAAACGGAGATAAAAATGAGCAAATTAAATTTAGTAACCGGCGCAAACGGGCATTTGGGCAACAACGTTGTCCGCGCTCTGCTGGAACGGGGCGAAACCGCGCGCGCCAGCGTGCGCAACCCCAACAATCGCCAACCCTTCGAGGGGCTGGACTGCGAAATTGTGCGGGCTGATTTGATGGATAAAAACTCGCTGCGGCGGGCAATGGAAGGCGTAGACACCCTTTATCAAGTGGCGGCGGTCTTTAAGCACTGGACAAAAGACCCCCAAGCCGAAATCATCACTCCAAATGTAGAAGGTACGCGCAATGTTCTGCAAGCCGCCGCAAAAGCGGGTGTGCGGCGCGTGGTGTACGTTAGCTCGATGGCTACGCTGCCGCACAACAGCGGCGTGGTAGACGAAACAATGTGGAGCGATGATTTTCACGGCAACGCCTACTACCAATCCAAAACCGAATCAGAGCAACTGGCGTGGCGCTTGGCAAATGAGTTGGAATTGGATATGGTTTCGGTCTTGCCGTGCGTTATCATTGGACCCCACAACCCCAATCTCACCCCTTCGATGGATTTATTGCGTCAAGCGCTACACAATGAAATATTTATGGACATCAACTTTAGTTTCAATTTTGTGGATGTTCGGGATGTGGCGGCGGGGATGATTGCCGCCGAAGCAAAGGGACGCTCCGGCGAACGCTACATTTTGGGAACCAGAGACGCTATCAGCACGCGTCGCATTCTGGAATTGGCGCAAGCGTTTAATCCGGCGGTTAAAATTCCGTTTCGCCCGCCCAAATTTGTACCAATGCTTGGGGCAACGCTAATGGAGTTGGCAAGTAAAGTAACCGGCAAAGCGCCAATGCTTATGCGTAATCAGGTATCGCTGTATTACGGCACAGAAATGACGTTAAATATTGACAAAGCGCAAGCGGAGTTAGGCTTCAATCCCCGCCCGCCAGAGCAAGCCATTCGAGAGGCGTTTGCCTATTTGCAAGGGCGAAATAGAGACAGATAGGGCATTATCAGTTCCATATCATGCTATCTCCCCAGCGCGGCCAACATCTCTTTAACGCTGGTAAATTTTACACGAGGGCGTCCCTGCGCTTTTCCTTTGGCCCTTTCTATTTTATCCAACTCAAGCCAATCTTCATAAGAAAAAAAGTTGGGCTGACGCTGGCGAATCAATGCTTCTGCCGCTTCCGGTTCCGGGCGAATCGGGTTAAGGGTGATACCGCTGCTCAGGTCTTCCAGCATCAGATTTACCGTTTCTACGGCGTCCGCTCTGTTCGTACCAATGACGCCGCTGGGACCGCGTTTGATCCAGCCGGCGGTGTATTCGCCGAGACGATGTTCTTTGGTATCGGGGTCCAGCACGCGGCCTTTTTCGTTAAGGATGACGCCCCAGGCATCGTAAAATGGCACGCCGGGGAGCGGAAGACCGCGATAGCCAACGGAGCGAAAGACCAGCCCAACTTCCAAATCCTCAAATTGATCGGTGGCTCTGGGGCGCAGCGCGCCGGATTCGGTGGCATAGAGTTCATTTTTGACCAGCCGCATCGCTCTTACCCCTCCCCGCTCATCACCGAATAGCTCCACCGGCGAAACCAGAAAACGAATGGTGAGACGCCTTGATTTCCCCTCCGTCTTTCGCCCGGCGTAGCTTTGGATGATCTTCACTTTTTGCGCGGCCTTGCCGCCTTCCTGAGCCAGTTGCGTCTGACTCAATTCGTCCAGTTTGGCCTCTTCCGGCAGTATAAAAACATCGGCGTCGGCCAATTCAGCGACCTCTTTGATTTCCGGCGTGGTAAATTTTGCCTGCGCAGGTCCCCGCCGTCCCAATATGTAGACCTCTTTCACTTTGCTCTTTTTCAAAGCTTCCAGAGCGTAGTCGGCGATGTCGGTTTTTTGCAGTTCTTCCGGCGTACGGCACAAAATTCGGGCAACATCCATTGCTACGTTGCCAATACCAATGACAACGGCTTGCTCTTGCGAAAGGTCAAACTGGTAGTCTGTAAAATCGGGGTGGCCGTTGTACCAGGCTACAAATTCAGTGGCGGGGTGGCTGCCCGGCAGGTCTTCGCCGGGGATGCCCATACGCCGGTCAGATTGCGCCCCAACAGCGTAGACAATTTGGTGATAATGCGCCATCAGGTCTGCTACACTAATGTCTTTGCCCAGTTCTACGCCGCCAAAAAAGCGAACATTGGGGTGAGCAGCAATTTTGTCATAGACTTTGGTGACCGATTTGATCTTTTGGTGATCTGGAGCCACGCCCGCCCGAACCAGGCCGTAAGGCGTAGGCAAGCGGTCAAAGATGTCTATTTCCAGGCTCAAGTTTTTTTGTTTCAACAGGTGATCGGCGGTGTAAAATCCGGCGGGGCCAGCGCCAATGATGGCTACTCTCAGGGGGGTGTCTTTACTTCCGGGAAGTGTCATTTTTTACTCCTGGCAACCTTGTTTGGTATGGCTCAGTATAATTCAAAAATAGTTTGGTGCTTTCCACCCACTACTGTGAAATTATAGCACACTCCCAGAGAAATAGTCTAAAACCGAGAGCATCCTGCTGTACACAAGAAAAAAGCGTACACAGGTTGCGCTGAAGCCATTTCCGAATTAGTATAACGTAAACGATGGAATTATGCCGGTATTTGTCATATATCCGGTGTAGAATAGAGACAAGCTGAGGGAAGATACCGTGTCAAATACAGCCACTCGCCTGATTACCCTGATTATGCTGCTTCAGCGCAAATCAAATCAAAAGGCCGCCGAATTAGCCGGAAAGTTGGGCGTTTCGGTGCGCACGCTGCACCGCTACATAGGGATGCTGGAAGAGATGGGGATTCCCGTCTATTCAGAACGCGGGCCACACGGTGGATTTTCGCTGGTGCGCGGTTACAAAATGCCGCCGCTGGTCTTCACGCCAGAAGAAGCGGTTGCTATTTACCTGGGAACGAGCCTGGTGGGGGAGATGTGGGGCAAGTTGTATCAGGAGGCGGCGCGAGGGGCGCAGGCCAAGCTCGATAACGTCCTGCCCGACGAGCAGCGACACGAAATAGCCTGGGCGCGTCGCTCGCTGATTGCCGCCGGCATGCACCGCGCCGACCACGAGAGTTTTGCCCCCATTTTGGATAAACTCCGGCGGGCTGTCCGCGAACGGCGACGCGTGAGGATGGACTACCAGGCGCGGGGACGGCCAGACCCCACCCAACGCGATTTTGCTCCCTACGCGCTGGTACATCGCTGGGGGTGGTGGTACAGCGTGGGACATTGTCGCCTGCGCGATGCGTTGCGCACTTTTCGCGTGGACCGGATCATCGAACTGACCCTGCTTGATGAAACGTTCAACCTTCCCGCCGATTTCGACATCCATAACTATCTGGCGGCGGAACCTCACACTCAAAGCAAAATAGAGGTTCGTATGCGCTTCGCCCCCGAGGCCGCTCATCTGGGTCTGAGCGACTACCTCGCCTGGGATACGCTGGAGGAACAGCCGGACGGTTCGGTGATCGTCGCTTTTTCTGTGCCGGATTTGGAGTGGGCGGCCAGTGCAGTCTTGAGTTACGGTTCATTAGTCGAAGCGTTGGAGCCG
>DUEH01000207.1 GCA_011192195.1 Chloroflexota bacterium
ACAAGTTTGTGGAGTACGAGCAAGAAGGTATTCCAGAATACTGGATTATTGACCCGCTGCGAAAGCAGGCTGAGTTTTACCATTTAGGTAAAGATAAACTTTACCATCTCTCACCGCCGAACGCGGATGGCGTGTATTATAGCAAAAGCGTAGACGGCTTTTTCTTGACAGTAGATTGGCTGTGGCAAGACCCGCTGCCGGATGAGTTGGAGGTGTTGCGCCAGATTGGCGTGTTGTAAAAAATATGACCGCCGACAGTAGACCGTTGACCGCCGAAAGGTTGATTTTTCGGCGGTCAACGGTCTGCTGTCGGCGGTCTTTTGTTTAATACCAGGCTGGCAGACTAAAAGCCTGCTCCACACCCTATTCTTTCTCCCCTTTTGCCAATTTCTCCAGTTTTTTCAAAGTTTCTCTAAACGTCACTTTTGATAACCCCATCTTTACTTGCAATTTATCGTGCGACATCCCATCCTTGAAATCGCGGACGGCGCTGGTCCAACGCAGCGACTCAAAGGAGACGCCGCCGGAAATTTGGGCCAATTTAGCCATATCGGTCAACACATATTCCAGGTTGCGGGGGGTACACTCAAAAACGCGCTCGGCGGGCTTGTAAAGGGCCACATATTGCTCCAGCGCGTCCATCAACTCCGGCGAAACATCAATGCGGCGCTCTTTGTGCAGCATCCGCAAATCCTGATAGCGAATTAACACGGTGGGGCCTTCGGGGTCGGCGTCTTCAAAATCATCGGGGGTCAGACGCATACACTCGGCCTTTTTGATGCCTGTTTGCAACAATAAGTTGACCAGCAAGTGGGGGCGCGGGTCTGTTTTTGCTCCCTCTGTCAGTTTTTCAGTAACTTCCAGCAGGCGGTCAACTTCCTGGTCCTGCAAAATGGTGGGTAAGGGGACGGTGATGCGCTGATGCAAAATGGCGGCAGCCGGGTCAAAGGGCGTAACCTTGACCGAGGTGAGCCACCCAAAGAAGCTCTTCAAAGTGGTTACCCGGCGGGCGTAAGATTTCGGGCTGCAAGAAACGCCGCGCTCGTATTGCAGCCAGTAGAGAAATTGGTTCAATTCATTAGTCCCTAGTTCATGGACAGGCGTATCCGGGCCAACGTATTTTTGAAAAAGGCGCAGGTCGCCGGAGAAGGCTTTGACCGTATGGGTGGAAAATCCGGTGGTGTCCATATAATCTCGATACGCTTTTACGCTTGCCGTCAACAAGGCGTTGGGACCAATTGACTTCCTTTTTGGCAGCGGGGTGTCTGTTCCGGGAAAGATGATGGGTTGTTCAGTTGCCATCGAATACCTCCTTAGCAAATTAAGGATGAAGGCGGAAGAATGAGGGATGAAAGGCCCTTCTCATCTTCCTGCGCGGTTGCTTATCTGTAAATACTTCTTTACATAAAGTTTAACCGAACATTCGTTTTTTGTCAACTACGCGAAAGAGGTTGGGCGCTTTTCAAATTTATTGGCTCTCTACCTGTTAAATTGTAATCGTTCCCCCCCATGTCATTCCCGAACGTATTTAGCGGGAATCCACAGGTTGAGTGCGTAGATTCCCGCTAAAAGCCTGCGGGAATGACATAACTCCAGCAGGGGGGGTGAATGGTTACGTTAAATTTGTGACCGCGCAAAGTATAGCGTTACCTTGAATTCCTCGCCGTTTTCCGCAAATTGCACCTGCCGCCCCAACTTTTTTGCTTCTTGCCAGACCATCGGTAAACCGCGCCCCAGTTTATCCACGTAGCCCAGATTTTCCATAAAACGCACCAGAGTCGGGTTGCGGGCAAAGCTGGTGCCGACGGAGAGTTTTTCAACGGTGACGGTGTTAGGTAAACGGCCAGGGCTGATGACTTCCAGCCGGTTTGAAAATAGAAATACCCGAATGTTGGACCCGTAAATGCTATAATTGCGATGAACGCAGGCGTTGACCAGCAATTCGCGGAAAACACGATCCGGGTAATGGGGAGCGTCAACCCGTTTTGCGCCCACAATTGTCGAAGGTACGCGCAGATTAGCTTTAATGGCAGCCAAAGCGCTTCCTACCTGTTGAGGTAAAGAGCCGGTGATTGTTTTTTTGTCCAACAGGTCTGCCGCTAATTCATCGCCCACAAAATGAGCAAAGCTGATGCCGCTCTGAGGCAGAAGGCGTTCCGGCGCTAAACCGAAGATGAGCAATCCGGCTACAGTGGGCTTGCCTTTTTCGCTTAAAATGTCCGTATGGGTCATCAAACGCAGCCGTTCTTCTTCCGGCTCATCAAAAAACGATATGTGATAGCGGGTGAAATATTGGCCAATCTGGCCCAGGTCCAAATCGCTTACTTTAGCCCGCTCTACTTCAAAAATATCATAATGGACAGCGCCCGATACCTGAAATAAACGGATTAACTCTTCACGGGAAGCCACACGCTTGGTACTGCCGACGCGGATGAAATATTTGTTTCGACTGGTGTAGTAGGGTTTGTCTTTGCCGCCGGCGATTTGTATTCTGGCAATCTGGCATCCTTCGGCTTCAAACGCTTCATAGCGTGGTTGAATGGGCGGAATACAGGCAGTGCGACAAATATTCATCACATCCTCTTCGTAAGAACGAGATAGTCCGGAAAGCGTTCTGTCATCCTCGACGCCCAACCAGATTTCGCCGCCTTCACTGTTGGCAAAAGCGACAATCTCTTCAGCCAGAGACATTGCCTTGACTTTTTCAGACTTGAACTCGATATATTGATTTTCTCCGTCTGGTATTGTGACGCTCATTTTTGCCTCCGGCTAAAGAATTAAGTTTCATCTCTGCATCTTCTGATTTCGATACCTCTATTTCACCTTATCTGACGCCAATTGTCAAATGGAATTTCTTTTTTTCGCAATAACGCAAAAGTCGCGCAGGAGACAACAAAAGACGAAGGATGAAAATTACTGCTTTCGCGCGTAATTCGTCCTTTGTCTTTCGTTTAAACTCTCTGTGCGACTTCTGTAGAACTAACTTCTTTCGCTCTCAGCCGGTCCGCGACCCGTTCGACTACGCTCAGAGCTTGCCCTGAGTGTAACCGAAGGGGCAGGCCAGCGTTATAGGGCTTTTCTACAATTTTTCAAGCAACCCCGTCTTGGCGTTGAACTCGTCAATTAAAGCGTCCATTTCGTCAACGTGGCCGTGGAGGTTAGACCAGTAACTGCGGTCATACCACTGGGCCTGGATTTCTTCGTAGGTTTTACCTTGCTGCTCAACCCAGGTGTAATACTTAAGGTTGTGTACGCGCTTGCGGTCAACGTAGGTGAGTTCTTGCAGGTAGTCGGTAGACAGGCCCATCAGGTGTTGGTGGTAGACAATGGCTGCGTCGGTATCGCTGAACTCGCCGCGTTCTTCGGTTAATTCGCGCAGGCGGCTGTCGTACATTTCCATCGAGTCGGTCAAAATAGTCAAAACGACATCGTTTTCGCCCAGTTCGTAGTACCTGGCGAATTTAATGGCCGACACCAGATTAGCGACGCCGGAGATGCCCAAGAGGTCCAGATTGCTCACCAACGCTTCGGGAACGCCTTGATCAAGCAGGTACGCTTTGCCCGCCGGTTCGTTGAAGAGGCGAATGAGGCTCATTGGCGTTTCGTCGTCAACGGCTATGACCATATCGGTATTTTGGGCGTGATGGATCCAGGGTACGTGCTTGTCGCCAATACCCTCGATGCGGTGCGCGCCAAAGCCGTTGTTCAGCAGAGTGGGGCATTGCAAGGCTTCGCTGGCGCCAATTTTCATAGTGGGGAATTGGTCTTTCAGGTAGTCGCCGCTGGCAAGGGTTCCCGCCGAACCGGTGGTGTAAACCGCGCCAAAGAAGTTGTCTTGCGGCCCCATCACTTTGTCCAAAATTTCCACCAGCGCCGGGCCGGTGATTTCATAGTGCCACAGATAGTTGCCAAATTCATCGAACTGGTTGAAGATGACCAAATCTTCGCCGGATGCGCGTAATTCCCAGCATTTGTCAAAAATTTCTTTGACGTTGCTTTCGCTGCCGGGGGTTTTGATGGTTTCTCCGGCTACGTTAGCCAGCCAATCAAAACGCTCCTGGCTCATCCCTTCCGGCAGGATGGCGATGGACTCGCAGCCCAGCAGGTTTGAGTCATACGCGCCGCCCCGACAGTAGTTGCCGGTAGAGGGCCAGACCGCTTTTTGGGTGCTGGGGTCAAACTGTCCGGTAACAAGTCGGGGAACCAGACAACCAAAGGCCGCGCCAACTTTATGCGCGCCGGTGGGGAACCATTTGCCCACGGGAGCCAAAATGCGGGCGTCCACGCCGGTCAGTTCTTTGGGAAATTCAAGGAAGTTGACATCGCCAAAGCCGCCGCCGTGGGGGGTAGCTTCGTTGTGCCAGGTGATGCGGAAGAGGTTGAGGGGGTTTAAGTCCCACAGACCAACGTTTTTGAGTTTACGAACAACTTTGTCGGGGATGAGACTGGGATCTTTTTGCTGTTTGAAGGTGGGAATGATGATGTTACGTTCTTTAGCGCGCTGGATGGCGCGTTCAAGCGCTTCAGGGTTAATGGTGAGGTCTATCACGGTTTTCTCCTTTTTCAATGAAAAATGAACAGTGAATAATGAAAAATTGTTCACTGTTCATTTTTCATTGTTCACTGTTCATTGATAATTGCTAATTGTTTTTTCAGGCTTTCCATATCCGGCTCGACATTGTGAGGCTGCGTGCCAATCATTTCGACCGATTTCATTGCGCTGGCGATGTCTTTCAGGCCGTTGCCGGTGTTGAGAACAACAATGCGCTCATCGCGGCCAATCAGCCCTTCGTTGACGGCTTTGACCAGCCCGGCGTAAGCGGCAGCGCCGGCCGGTTCGGCAAAGACGCCTACGCCGCGCGCCAGAGCAGGAATAGCGTTCAGGATTTCGTCATCGGTGACGCTGATGTAGGCGCCATCGGTTTCCTTGACGGCGGCCAGGGCTTTGATGCGGTCGCGGGGGAGTCCGGCGCTGATGCTATCGGCAACGGTGTTGGCTTCAACGGGAGGCTTGGTGAGTACGTCTTCGTCGTTTTTCCAGGCATGGTACATGAAGCTGCTGCCTTCGGCCTGAATGCCCATCAGCTTGGGCATTTTATCTATCCAGCCCATTGCCAGCAGGTCTTTCAGCCCTTTGTGCAACCCGCCGATGATGCAGCCATCGCCCACGCTGACAAAGATGCGGTCCGGCGCTTCCCAGCGCAGTTGTTCGCAAATTTCAAAGGCGGCGGTCTTTTTGCCTTCGGTCATGTAGGGGTTGTAGGCGGTGTTACGATTATACCAGCCGTATTCTTTAGCCGCGCTCAAGCAGAGTTCAAAGGCATCGTCGTAAGTGCCTTTGACCAACATAACCGTCGAGCCAAAGGCCAGCAGTTGGGCAATTTTGGCGGGAGGGGCGCTTTCCGGCACAAAGATGACGTTCTTTTGTTCGACGCTGGCGCACAGACCGCTGAGGGCGGCGGCAGCATTGCCGGTGCTGGCGGTGGTGATGATCTCAGCGCCTTGCTCTTGCGCTTTAACCACGGCAATGGCGCTGGCCCGGTCTTTGAATGAGGCGGTGGGCTGGCGACCATCGTCTTTGACCCAAACTTGTTTCAGGCCAAGATTTTCGGCCAGACGAGGGGCGTTGTAGATGGGCGTCCAGCCAACGGCCAACGGCGGAACTTCGGCGTCGGGGGCTACGGGCAACAGCGGTTTGTATCGCCAGATGGTGTAGTCTTCTGAGTAAAGCAGGTTGCCCCGGGTGATGCGGCGTTTGATAGCATCGTAATCGTATTGTACGTCAAGGATGCCATCGTCACCGTGATCAGGGCAAACGTAAGCGACCTCATCCGGGCTGTATTCTTTGCCGCAGATGAGACATTTAAGATTGAGTATGTGGTTCATAAAGTTATCACCTGTTTCAGTAGTTTTTGGTCAGTTCACTGCGTTGGGGAATCTTCTTCGTCTGC
>DUEH01000208.1 GCA_011192195.1 Chloroflexota bacterium
GCAGGTGAGCAGGTGAGCAGGTGGGCAGGTGGGCAGGTGGGCAGGTGGGCAGGTGGGCAGGTGGGCAGGTGGGCAGGTGGGTGCATTTGCTCACTTTCTCACCCGCACACCTGCACACCTGCTCAATCCACCAGCCCCACATCCTCTACCGGCCAATAGGATAACCAGGCGTGGCCGATTAGGTTTTCCATAGGGACTGCGCCAAATGAGCGAGAATCATTGGACGCGCCGCGATTGTCGCCCAGAACAAAAATATACTCCGGCGCTACGGTGGTGGGGCCGTAGCGTCCGCGCGTAGGTTGCGCAAGGTAGGGTTCTTCCAGCTTATGACCGTCAATAAAGACGTGTCCATCTTTGATCTCTATTGTTTCGCCGGGCAGGGCGATGACGCGCTTGATCAACAACTCTTCAGCATTTTCCCTGATTTTCAACACTACCACGTCGCCGCGTTGGGGGCTGTGGAAACGATAGCTTATTTTTTCTACTACCAGCCGCTGGTCTGTGTGCAGGTTTGGCTCCATACTTTGGCCGTAGACGCGCGTGGCTTGCGCCAGAAAAAGGTTAATGAGCAGGGCAATGATGATGGCCGGGACAATGGTTTCCAGCACTTCTTTGGTGGCGGAAAACAGGTTGCGGCCAAAAGAGGAAGATGCTTTTGCGGCCTGATTTGACGTGGGGGCATCGCTGAAGGGGGGTAATTCTCCTTCGGCTGGTGGGGTGTTTGCGGGTGGGTATTTGTCCGGGTTGAGCCAATCGGGTAATGATTGAGTCATTGGGCGTACTCCTGAATGGTAAATGGTAAATGGTAATTGTGAACTACGTTTACCATTTACCATTTATAATTTACCATTTATAATTTATAATTATTAGTGCCGGCGTCTATCTCTGCCGCCGCGACGGTCTCTGCCGCCACGTGAGCCGCCTCTGCCGCCTTTGTCACGTTCTTGCGCTTCTTCGATAGTCCAGCCTTCCAGCACGGCCTGCCTTGAGAGGCGAATTTTCCCTTCCGGGCTGATGTTGGTTACCATAACCATAATTTCGTCGCCAAGTTTGGCTACGTCTTCTACGTTGGCTACGCGGTAATCGGCCAATTGCGAGATGTGAACCAGACCGTCGGTGCCGGGCAAAATTTCCACAAAGGCGCCAAAGTCGGTGGTACGCACGACTTTTCCGGTGTAAATAGCGCCGATTTCTGCGGTGGCGGTTAGTTCTTCAATGCGAACTTGAGCCAGTTGCGCCGCAGCGCCGTCATGGGTAGAAATAAACACGGTTCCATCGTCTTCAATGCTGATGCGCGCGCCGGTTTCGTCTTGAATGCTGCGCACGGTTTTGCCGCCCGGTCCAATGATTTTACCAATGATCTCCGGATTGACTTTAATGGTGATAATGCGCGGCGCGTAGGTTGAAAGGTCATCACGCGGGGCGCTGAGGGTTTTTTCCATTTGTTCCATAATGTGGTAGCGGCCTTCTTTGGCTTGAGCCAGAGCTTGTTCAAAAACGGCCCAGGGAATGCCCGCGATTTTGATGTCCATTTGCAGAGCGGTGATGCCCTGACGGGTTCCGGCTACTTTGAAGTCCATATCGCCCAGCGCGTCTTCCAGCCCTTGAATATCAGATAAAACGCTAAATTTGTCGCTGTCCGGGTCGGTGATCAGGCCCATAGCAATGCCGGAGACAATGGATTTAATGGGTACGCCGGCGTCCATCAGGCTGAGAGCGCTGCCGCATACGCTGGCCATCGAACTGGAACCGTTGGAGCCGAGGGTTTCAGAGACAATGCGCAGGGTGTAGGGGAAATCGGCTTCGCTGGGGAGTACGGGGATGAGCGCGCGCTCGGCCAATGCGCCGTGACCCACTTCGCGGCGTTTGGTTCCACCCACGCGGCCGGTTTCGCCTACGCAGAAGGGGGGAAAGTTGTAGTGGTGCATAAAGCGTTTGGTGCCGCGCGGGCCTAAGGTGTCCAGACGTTGTTCGTCGTCTGGCGTACCCAGAGTAGCAATGCTCATCACTTGCGTTTCGCCGCGAGTGAAGACGCCGGAGCCGTGCGCGCGCGGCAATAGGCCAACTTCGCACCAGATTGGCCTGATTTCATCGCCACGACGACCATCGGGGCGGATGCCTTGCTCTAAAATGCGTTTGCGGGTAACTTTTTTGAAGACATCGCCAAAGGCGGCGGTGAGGTCGTTGGGGGCTTTGCTTTCATCATCGGCAAAGGCGGCCAAAAGTTCTTCGCGCAGGGCTTCGGTTTTGTCGCCTTTTTCTGCTTTTGCGCCTTCAAATTCCAGAACGGGGGTGATTTTTCCTTCCAGCCAGGCTTCGGCGGCGGCAACGGTTTCGGGGTCGTTGTCGGCGATGGTGACTTCGCGTTTGGCTTTGCCAACTTCGTCGCGCATACGCTGGATGACTTCCACTACTTTTATAATTTCTTCATGCGCCAGTTTAAGCGCTTTCAACATAATGTCTTCCGGGACTTCTTCGGCTCCGGCTTCTACCATCATAATGGCGTCTTTAGTGCCAGCTACGCGTAGATCAAGCGTGCTGTTTCCTGTTTGCGCTATGTTGGGGTTGACTATTAACTCATCGTCAATCAGGCCAACGCGCACTGCGCCAACAGGGCCGTTCCAGGGGATGTCGCTGATGGCCATTGCGGCGCTGGCGCCGTTAACGGCCAGAATGTCCAGATGCTTTTCGCCGTCAGATGAGATGGTGGTGATGATCACCTGCACTTCGTTGCGCATTTTTTTGTTGAAAAGGGGGCGCAGGGGGCGGTCAACCAGACGGCAGATGAGTACAGCGTCTTCACTGGGGCGACCTTCTCGCCTAAAGAAGCTGCCCGGAATGCGTCCGGCGGCGTAGAGTTTTTCTTCAAATTCTACGCTAAGGGGCAAGAAGTTCAAGCCTTCGCGAGAGTGTTTGCTGGCGGTTGCCGTTACCAGCAGCATGGTGTCGCCGGCGCGGGCAATTACCGAGCCGCCTGCTTGTTGGGCCAACCGACCGGTTTCAAAAGTGATTTCACATTCGCCCAGTTGTACAGAATAATTGTGACCTTGTGGTCCAGACATAATAAAAAACCTCCAATAGGTGTGTGTGCCAACCGGGGGACCTGGAACTGGAAACAGAACCAAACTACAGGGTTTGATGCTCTTTCCAATACCAGCCCGGCTGGTAGATTAAAAAAACAAGCAGACAAGGATACACCCATGTGTCCCCTCACCTGCTTGTTTGTTATAACAATGCTATGTTCTCATAAAATACATAAAACAGCCAACTACTTGCGCAGGCCCAAACGAGGCAAAATAGCCCGATAGCGATCATAGCTTTTGCGACTCAGATAAGCCAGCAACCGGCGGCGCTGGCCAACCAATTTCAGCAATCCGCGTCTTGACCCTTGATCGTGTTTGTGTTGCTTCAGATGCTCAATTAAACCGTTGATGCGGTAAGTGAGCAAGGCAATTTGTACTTCCGGCGATCCGGTGTCGCCTTCAAATAGTTGGTACTCCTGAATGATTTCTTGCTTTTTTATTTTTGGTAGTGACACAATTTATCCTTTCTTGCCTGTCGGGCAACGGATAGAATTTTCCGTCCGTCCCCCAAGTGTCTCGGCTGGTTTGGGTTGAGGCGTATCTTGTTCTCATGTTCTGCGTGAGAATAAGATACACTGGTGCAACTCATTTGAGTTTCCAATAGTAGATTATAACAAATGTGCCTTGTTTGGGCAAAAAAGTGCGCGGTTAAAGCCACTTCGCTCATTTTGTGGTAAAATGATGCTAACTATTTAGCGCTATCTTACAAGGAATTTTTATGGAAGCAACCGTTGATTTCAGACCGTTTCTTTATACTGTTTTAACGCTCATGGGCGTGTCGTTTCTATTGGCGATGCTGCTGCTGGGTTTTATCCTCTGGCGAGTGAAGCGAATTAATCTTTCGCCAAATGCTACATTTATGAGCGCGCTGCGGGCAACGCCGCTTTTGGTGGTGATCTTTCTGGACTTGCTTGATTTTGGGCTGGATATCTTTGGCGCGCCCGTGGCCTGGGTTGTTTTGAGCCGGCTGGGTCTGGCGCCTTTGCGCGGCGTGACAATGGTAGAGCAGTTGCTTCCCGGCACGCAGGTTATTCCGCTGATGACGCTGGCTTGGCTTGTAGCGCGTTTTTCAGCACATCGTCAATAGTTTCCACGGTAATAAAAGTAATCTCTTTACGCACGTCTTCCGGCACGTCTTCCAGATCGGCTTCATTGCGTTTGGGGTGGATAATGGTGGTCAATCCGGCGCGATGGGCGGCCAGAACTTTTTGCTTCAACCCGCCGATGGGCAAGACCTGGCCTTGCAGACTGATTTCGCCGGTCATCCCTACACTAGAGCGCACCGAACGTTTGGTGAAGAGCGATACCAGCGCCGTGGCCAGCGTTACCCCCGCCGACGGGCCGTCTTTGGGAATAGCGCCCGCCGGAACGTGCAGGTGAATGTCGGTGTTGTTGAATAGTTCCGGATCAATATTAAATTGCTCAAGATTTGAGCGCACGTAGCTCAGGGCAATTTGGGCGCTTTCTTTCATAACATCGCCCAGTTGGCCGGTCAGGATAAGCCGGTCTTTTCCGCTCATACAACTGGCCTCGATGAACAGTACGTCGCCGCCCACCGGCGTCCAGGCCAGACCGGTGGCTACACCCGGTTTTTCGGTGCGCAGGGCGGCTTCAAAATAGAAGCGCGGTTTGCCCAGATACTTGCGCGCAGTTTTTGGGGTGATGGTTTCGCTTTCGCCCTGACTCATTTTTCCGTCGGCAATTTTTACCGCCACTTTGCGGGCTACTTTGCCAATCTGTCGTTCCAGCGTGCGCACTCCGGATTCGCGGGTGTAGTCGCGGATAATTTGTCGGATGCCCTCGTGGGTAAAGGGAATTTCTTCCGGCATTAAGCCCTTGGTTTTGACTTGCCGGGGAATCAGATAGCCTTTGGCAATTTCCACTTTTTCAAATTCTGTGTAGCCATCCAGATGGATGATTTCCATACGGTCTCGCAGGGCGTGGGGAATGGTTTCCAGGGTGTTGGCGGTGGCAATGAACATTATATTGCTCAGGTCAAAATCCACATCCAGATAGTGATCGCGGAAGGCGTGATTTTGTTGCGGGTCCAGCACTTCCAGCAGGGCGCTGCTGGGGTCGCCGCGCCAATCGCTGCCCACTTTGTCCACTTCGTCCAGCATAAAGACGGGGTTGCGAGATTCGGCGCGTTTCAGGGCTTGAATGATGCGCCCCGGCATTGCGCCGATGTAGGTGCGGCGGTGGCCCCGAATTTCGGCTTCGTCGCGCACGCCGCCCAGACTCATACGGGTGAATTTTCTATCCAGCGAGCGGGCAATGCTGCGCCCCAGACTGGTTTTTCCTACGCCGGGCGGCCCTACAAAGAGTAGTATCGAGCCGCCGGCCCGGTCTTGTTCGGGAATATCCTCGTCGTCTATGTCTCGTTCCTTGCGCAGTTTTCGCACGGCCAGATATTCCAGAATGCGTTCTTTGATCTTTTCCAGGCCGTAGTGGTCGGCGTCAAGCACTTGCCGGGCGTGTTCTATGTCCAGATTGTCTTCGGTCAGGGCGTTCCAGGGCAGTTCGGTGAGCCAGTCCAGGTAGGTTTTGATAACGCCGTATTCGGCGGCCTGGGGCGGTAGTTTTTGCAGGCGGCTCAACTCTCTGTTGGCCTCTTTCAGCGCTTCTTCCGGCAGACCAACTTCTTCAAATTTCTCTTTGTAGTCGTGTACTTCTACTTCGGTTTCGTCCCCTTCGCCCAACTCTTTTTTAATGGCCTTTAGTTGCTGGCGCAAGTAATATTCGCGTTGAACGCTATCCAGTTCGCCTTGAGTTTCGCTTTGGATTTTTTGGCTCAATTGCAGAACTTCCAGCTCGCGCGACATAATTTTTAACAGGTAGCGCATCTTGTCGCCCAAATCATCTTTTTCCAAAATAGCCAGACGCTCTTTATGTTCCATACGGGTGTTGGCAGCAACGGTGTACAAAAGCATATGAGGATCGTCGGCGCTTTCTAAAAAGCTGACGGCTTCTTCCGGAACCTGAGGCATAAAGCGCACAATTTCTCGCGACAGGTCAATGGTGCGGCGGCGCAGCGCTTCTATTTCAAGTAATTTATCATCGTCCACGGTGTCATGAACAATGGCAATTTTGGCTTTCAGGTAGGGTTTTTTTTGCGTCCACTCTGTAACTTTGAAACGTTCTACGCCTTGCACAATTATTTGCAGTGAGCCGTCTTTGCTGCGCAAGCGGCGGTGAATGGTGGCAATGACGCCGGTGGGGTGAACTTCCTCTGGTTTGGGGTTTTCCTTCTCTGGCGCTTGCGATACAGCCAGACCGATGTACTCATCGCCATCAATGGCGTCATCAATCAGTTCTATAGAGTGTTCCAGCCCAATGACCAGAGGCATAATGATGTGCGGAAAGGCAACTGTGCCGCGCAGGGCTAAAATAGAAATTTCTTCCGGGTACTCTTTTTCTTCTCCGTCTTCGTTTTCTGTTATATTTGACCAACTGAACATTGGGGTAATCTCCCTTGAAAATAACCCCCTCCCCAACCCTCCCCCGACATCGGGGGAGGGAGTCGCGTTAGCGGCGGGTGGGGTAGGCTAAATTTTCATCCGCTATGGTGAAATATTTTTCCTGATAAGCAAGTATACTTTATGAGCATTAGATTCATATTAGATTGTCTGGAAAGTAGTTCTGTTTTACGTTTTGAGTAATTTCGATTATACTTGCCTTAACATACTTTAGAAAGCGAGGATATTTGATATGAATTACCGCAGTCTGGGACGTTCCGGTTTGAAGGTCAGCGCGCTTTCGCTGGGATTTTGGGTGACGTACGGCAGTCAAGTGGGATTTGAGACGGCCAAGTCTTGTATGATGGCCGCCTACGAGCATGGCGTCAATTTTTTTGACAACGCCGAAGTCTACGCCGGTAAAGGGGCGGAAGAGGTGATGGGAAAGATCATTGCGGATATGGACCGCAGCAAGTTGGTCATCTCCAGCAAACTTTACTGGCCTATGAGCGACGACCCTAATGACCGGGGCTTATCGCGCAAGCACATTATGGAATCGGTGGAAGGCTCGTTGAAACGTCTGGGAACCGATTACCTGGATATGTACTTTTGCCACCGCTACGATGACGAAACGCCGCTGGAAGAAACGGTGCGTGCGATGGATGACTTGGTTCATCAGGGCAAGGTACTCTACTGGGGCACGTCGGAGTGGCGGGCCGGGCAGATCAGCAATGCCTACAACATCGCCAATCAGTGGGGGCTTTATCGCCCGCAGGTGGAACAGCCGCAGTACAATATGTTCCATCGCCATCGAGTGGAAAACGAGTTAGCCCCCAACGCCCGCGACCTGGGCTACGGGATGGTGGTCTGGAGTCCCCTGGCCTCCGGCATTTTGACCGGCAAGTACAACGACGGCATCCCCGCAGGGAGTCGGATGGGTCTGGAAGATATGCAGTGGCTGCGGAAGTACATCACCCAGGAGAAACTGGACAAGGTAAAACTGTTGGCCGAAGTAGCGGGCGATCTGGGCTGCACCACAGCCCAACTGTCCATCGCCTGGCTGCTGCGCCTGCCGGAAGTGAGCAGCGTCATCACCGGCGCCAGTCGCGCCGAGCAGGTGCATGAGAATATGAAGGCTCTGGAGGTTGTTCCCAAGTTGACGCCGGATGTATTGGAGCGGATAGAAAAAATCCTACAAAACGATCCCAATGCAGAAGAGTGACGTGATGACCAACTCTTGTTTACCTTGACTGTTTCAACACATCTTGGTATAGTCTACTTAAGTTGAGGGATGATGAAAACAACCAACTACTTTGATGTCAGCGTGATGAAGCGGCGCC